>JAFSYO010000133.1 GCA_017449925.1 Stomatobaculum sp. | reverse complement strand
TTCAGATTCCACCTCACGATGGACACCCTTGCTGTTCAGCTATGTACTTCGTCGTTGCCTACGCGTACTCGGGACTTTCACCCGTTAGAGCGCGCCCATGGCGCGCAAACCAAAAAAGAAGCGCCACACTTTCAATGAGTGTGACGCTTCTTTTTTCATTTGCCGTCTTCAGGAGGGTCTTAGTTGATGACGCTCTTCGGGCACTTCTTCGCGCAGAGGCTGCAGTTCTTGCACTTGGTGTAGTCGATCTGCGCCACATTTCCGTTCATGTGGATGGCGTCGAAGTGGCATTCCTTGGTGCAAAGGGTGCAGCCGATGCAGCCGGCGGTGCAGGTGTCCATGACTGCCTTGCCCTTGTCCTGGCTTGCGCAGCGGACGTGATACTTGGACTTGTAAGGTACGATCTCGATGAGTTTCTTCGGGCAGGCTTTCACGCACTTGCCGCAGACCACGCACTTTTCTTTGTCGACGACGGCGATGCCGTCAACGACGTGGATAGCGTCAAAGTCGCAGACCGCGACGCAGGAACCGCCGCCGAGACATCCGAAAGTACAGGCTTTGTCGCCGGCGCCGGGGATGACTGACATCTGGATGCAGTCCTTCGGTCCTACGTTGTTGTAGCGGGTCTTTGCTTTGTCACAGGTACCGGAGCAGCGCACCAGGGCGACGTTCTTTTCCGCCTCGTCAGCGACGACGCCCATGATGGCCGCGATCTTCTCAGCGCAGGACTTGCCGCCGACCGGGCACTGGTTGACGGGACACTCTCCGATGGCTATCGCGTGGGCGCAGCCGTCACAGCCGGGGAATCCGCAGGCGCCGCAGTTGTTGCCGGGAAGGGCTTCGCGGACGGCCACCTCTTTCTCATCCACTTCTACTTTGAACTTCTCACTTGCCACACCGAGGCCCAGGCCGCAGATCAGACCCACGATACCGACCGCGATGCAGGAAATGATGATAACTGTTGTTGTAACTGTCATTCCCATCTCCTCCTTCTCAGGTGATCATTCCGGAGAATCCGGTGAAAGCAATGGCCATCAGGCAGGAGCTGATAAGAACGATCGGCAGGCCCTGGAAATACTTCGGGATGTCGTTCTCCTCACATCTCTCGCGGATGCCCGCCAGAATCACGATGGCAATCGCGTAACCGACAGCAGTGCCGATACCCCATGCCAGACCCTCAATGAAATTGTACTCCTTCTGCACGTTGTCCAGCGCCACGCCCAGAACGGCGCAGTTGGTGGTGATCAGCGGAAGGAAAATACCCAGTGCCGCGTGGAGGCCGGGCATGCTCTTCTTCATGAACATCTCGATGAACTGCACCAGAGATGCGATCAGAAGAATGAATACGATGGTCTGCAGGTACGAGATGCCGAAAGGCTTCAGGACGCAGGCATAGACCACGGAAGAAAGAACAGTCGCCAGGAAGGTAACGAAGATAACTGCGCCGCCCATACCGGTGGAGGTGTCAGTCTTCTTGGAGACGCCGACGAAGGAGCAGAGGCCGAGGAAACGGGACAGGACCACGTTATTGACCAGAGCGCCGCTGACCAGGATCAAAAGTACTCTTGACATTATTCAGCCTCCTTCTTCACAGTCTCGGCAGCCTTCGCCGCTTCCGCTGCTGCAGGTTCTGCAGCTTTCACTGCTTCCGCTGCGGGCTCGGCAGCTTTCGCTGCTTCGTTCACGATGGCGGGTGCGGGTGCCGGAATCTTCTCTTCGATCGCCTTGGGAGCCGCCGCTGCGGGAGCTGCAGCCTTAGCTGCGCCGGCCGCTGCGGGCTTCGGAGCCGCGGGCTTCGGGGCTGGTTTCACGACCACGGTCTTTACATCCTCAAGGGACGGATACTTCTCTGTCTTCTTTCCCTTGTTCGGGTCCGTATAGTACTGCATCGCGGCGACCAGGAATCCCATGACCAGGAAAGCGCCCGGAGGCAGGACGAACAGGGAGATGTGGAACTCTTCGGGGATCAGCGGGATGCCGAAGATGGCGCCGGCGCCGATGATCTCGCGGAAGCCGCCCAGGAGCAGCAGCGCGAAGGTGAAGCCGAGGCCCATTCCGATACCGTCGAACAGCGCCGGGATCGGCTTTGCGCCGAGGGCGTATGCCTCAGCACGGCCCAGGATGATACAGTTAACGACGATCAGCGGAATGTAGATGCCCAGGGCGTCGTAAACGCTGGGAGCAAATCCCTGGATCAGCAGCTGTACGATAGTGACCAGAGATGCCACGACGACGATCTCGGCAGGCAGACGCACGCGGCCGGGGATCAGCGGGGCGATCAGGGAGATCACCAGGTTAGAAAAGATCAGAACCGCCATGGAAGAAAGGCCCATTCCGATGGCGTTGGTGGCGTTCGTCGTGACGGCGAACGTCGGGCAGAGACCCAGAGCCATGATGAAGACGGGGTTCTCTGTAATGATACCGTTTTTCAACCGTTCCATGCATTCATTCATTGATTTCCCCTCCTTCCTCACTTCAGATTATTGTTGACAAAGTAAATTGCTGCATTCACTGCGCCGGTGACAGCTCTGGAAGTGATGGTCGCGCCGGAGATGGCGTCGATCTCACTGTCGCTGGTGGAGCCGGTCTTGGTGACGGTGAACTGGTCCGCCTTCTTGCCGTCGAACTGCTTGTACCAGTCAGTGTCGCGGGCGTTCATTCCAAGTCCGGCGGACTCGGAGATGGAGAGGAAAGCGATGCCGTTCACGGTGCCGTCTTCCTGGATGCCGGTGGAGACGCTGATCCAGCCGCCGAAACCATCCTTGGAAGTGGAATTGATGACGTGGCCGATAACATTGCCGCTGGCATCCTTCGCGTCGATAACGCCGTCGATCAGGACATTGCCGAAGCCCTGGGCAGCAATGTCGGCCTCGGAGGCTGCGATCAGAGCTTCGCTGTCAGGGTTGTCGGTGAAGTCGGCTGCATCCGGGAACACCTGCTTGTACGCAGCGACAGTTGCCGCGCGGAGGGATGCCTGGATGGGCTCGTAGGTGACATAGTAAACTGTGCCGAGCAGAAGACCCGCGATGAGGGTGATGAACATCAGGCGGATAGCATCTGCCACGAGGCTGGTCTGCTTTTTGGTCTCGCTCATTTCTTCTTGCCCCCCTTTCCGAATGCGACAGGAAGTGTGGCTCTTTCAATCAGCGGGGAAAGCATGTTGCCGATGATGATCGAGTAGGAGACGCCCTCTGCTCCGGTGCCGAAGCGGCGGAACAGTCCGGTCAGGAGACCGATGGCGATCGCGTACACGACCTGGCCCTTCGGCGTGATGGGTGTGGAGACGTAGTCCGTCGCCATGAAGAACGCACCGAAGATCAGGCCGCCGCCCAGGATCTGCGCCAGGACATAGGTCATGTTCTGCTCGCCGAAGATGAACATGAAGATTGCGGTGGTGAGAATGTAGACCACCGGGATCTGCCAGCTGATGACCTTCTTCCAAAGAAGATAGGCTGCGCCGAACAGAAGGGCGATGGCGGAGACTTCGCCGATGGTGCCGGCGTGGCGTCCCACGAACATCTGCATGAGGTCGATATTTGCGGTGGCGCTCTCTCCTGCCTTCAGGGCGGTCTTCATGACTGCCAGCGGGGTCGCGCCGGTGGTGGCGTCAAAGCCCAGGGGCTTCGAGGTGAAGTTGTTCATGAACTTCGCGCAGGAAATAATGAGGAAGCAACGACCTGCCAGGGCGGGGTTCATCCAGTTCTGGCCGAGACCGCCGAACAGCTGCTTCGCGATGATGATGGCGAAGACTGCGCCGAGGGCCGGAATCCAGAGCGGGATCTCCGGGGGCATGTTCAGTGCGAGGATCATTCCGGTGACGACGGCGGAGAAGTCCGAGATGGTCACGGTCTTCTTCATGCCTTTCTGCCACAGGAACTCGGAGAGCACCGCCGCCACGACGGTGACGATGATCACCAGCAGTGCGCTGATGCCGAACTGCACGACGCCGTAAGCGGCGGTGGGCAGCATGGCGATGCAGACATCCTGCATGATCCCCTGGGTATCTTCCTTATCCCTTACATGAGGGGACGAAGAGACGTTCAGCATTTTCATTTCTTCGCGTCCTCCTTTCCTTCCGCTGCCTTTTCCTTCTCGGCAGCCTCGGCCGCGGCCTTCGCCTTGGCCTCCTCAGCTCTCTGTCTCCTGAGGGCGCCGACCTCGCGCTTCATCTCCTTGAAGGCCTGGGTCAGAGGTCTTCTTGCCGGGCAGATGTAAGCGCAGCTGCCGCACTCGATGCACTCCATGCCTTCCAGGGCCTCGAAGCCTTCTGGATTGCGCTTCTTGCACTCGCTCATCATCAGGACGGGGACCAGGAATTCCGGACATGCGCTGACGCAGCGTCCGCAGCGGATGCAGGGAGTCTCTTTGTACTTTTCCACTTCATCCACGGTGAAGCAGGTCAGGCAGGAGCTGTTCTTCGTCACCGGCACATCCGTCGAGAAGATGGACTGGCCCATCATGGGTCCGCCGGAGAGGATCTTCGCAGGCTCAGTCTTGAAGCCGCCCGCCGCGGCGATGATGTCGTTGTAATTCATGCCGGTGCGGACTTTGAAGTTCTGGGGCTCAGCGACCGCGTCGCCGGTGATGGTGACCACGCGCTCCAGAATGGGGGTCTGCTTCGCCACGGCGTCATAGATCGCCATGACAGTATTGACGTTGTCCACGACGCAGCCCGCGTCCGCCGGCAGCATGGAGGAGTTGATGGCACGGCCGGTGACCGCGTAGATCAGGGAGCGCTCGCCGCCCTGAGGGTACTTGGTCAGAAGCTCGCAGACTTCGATCCTCGGCTCGTCCTTCACCATCTCCTTCATCTTCGCGATGGCCAGGGGCTTGTTGTTCTCGATGCCGATCACGCCCTTCGCGTTGTCAAAGAGCTGGAGCATGATCTTCAGGCCGCCCACCAGACGCTCCGGCTCTTCCAGCATCATCCGGTAGTCGCAGGTAAGGTACGGCTCGCATTCCGCACCGTTCACGATCACATAATCGATGGCGTTTTCATCCTTCGGAGTGATCTTTACGTTGGTCGGGAAACCCGCGCCGCCCAGGCCTACGATACCGGCCTGCTTTACGATCTCGCGGATCTCCGCCTTGGAAAGGGAAGCAGGATCCCTGTCCTCTCCCAGTCCTTCCACCGCGCGGTACTCGCCGTCGTTCTCAACGACGATGGACATGATCTTGCTGCCGTTCACCATGAGGCGAGGCTCGATCTTCTTCACCTTGCCGGAGACGGAGCAATTCACGACAGCGGAAATAAATCCGCCTGCATCGGCGATCTTCTGTCCTACCAGCACCTCGTCGCCGACCTTAACGATTGGTTTCGCCGGAGCACCGATGTGCTGCGAAAGCGGATACACCATCTCGCCGGAGGTCGGTTTCAGCTGGGTGACCGGTTTGTCCATTGAAAGCTCTTTGCCCTCGAATGGGTGGACGCCGCCTTTAAATGTTGCCAATCCCATCAGACTACCCTCTTTCCTGTAGATTTACATGACCGGAGTAGTATTCAGGTCATGTATTATTGCAAAACTCCGAATTTATTATAACATAGACCAGTTTTCATAAAAGAAAAAATACCACATGGGAGTGGTTTTTTTTCAATACATTCTATAAGCATAATCGATAGTGTCTATAGCCGGATAATAACTGTTTCCCTGCTGCAGCCGGATATTTCCTGATCACAGCTGCGCCAGGACGATAGCCGCGAACATGATGATGCAGCCGATGATCTTGCGGGCGGACATGACCTGGTCCAGGAGAATCCATCCCGCCAGGGCCGCGAATACGGATTCGAGGCTCATGATCAGGGAGGCGGCGGAGGGGTTCTGCATCTTCTTCTGTCCCACTGCCTGCAGGGTGTAAGCCACGGCGCCGCTGAGAAGTCCCGCGTAAAGCACGGGCAGCAAGGCCGCTTTCAGCGCCGCCGGGTCCGGATGGTCAAAGATCATGGCCAGGACGAAGGCGATCACGGACACCGTGAAGAACTCCACGCAGGAAAGCAGCACGGCGTCTGTCCGGCTGGCGAAATGATCCACGGAAAGGATCTGAAAGGGAAAGGCGCAGGCGCAGAACAGGCAGAACATATCTCCCTTCGAAAGTCTCAGGCTTTCCTCCATGCAGAGAAGATACATGCCGACGAGGGCGATGCCGGCGGCCGCTGCCACCGTGGGCTTCGGCTTTTTCCCCAAAAAGGTGCTGTAAATGGGGACGAGAATGATGTACAGGGCCGTCAGGAATCCTGCTTTGCCGGTGGTGGTGTACTGGATGCCGATCTGCTGCAGGATGGATCCGAGGAACAGGAAACATCCGCAGATCATTCCGCCCGTCAAGGCGGTGCGGAAGCGCGCTCTTCCCCTGCCGGACCTTATGGAGCAGCCGTCATCGAACCCCATTCTCTTCCGAATAAGGAGAAAGGGGACCAGCGCCGTGCCGCTCAGGACAAAGCGCGCGGCGCAGAAGGTGAAGGGCTTCACGAAGTCCATGGCGACGGACTGCGCCACGAAGGCGCAGCCCCAGATCACTGCTGTCACCAGCAGCAGGACCGAGCCCAGAAAGGGCTGCGGCTGGTCGTGAGAATACATAAAATATGATGCCTTTCTTTAAAACTAAGGGGCCGGGCAGTCCGGCGCTCCGCTGCTTCGCAGCTCCCGCGATTACATGCGCTCGGGAATTTCCATCCCCAGCATCTTCATGCACTGCTCCAGGATGCCTTCGGTGATCTGGATGAGGGCGAGCCAGGAGCGTTTCTTCGTCTCGTCCTCTTCGGCCAGGATGCGCACTTCGTGGTAGAAAGAGTTGAAGGCTTCAGCGACGCTGTAAACGTACTGGCAGACTCTGTGGGGCGCCAGGTCGCGGAAGGCGCCCTCCACATTCTCCGCGTACATGCAGAGCTCCCGGCAAAGAGCCTGCTCCTGGGGGATCTGCGGCGGAAGGAGATCCGCGGCGCAGACGTCTTTTCCGCCGGCGGCGGCGTACTTCTTCAGGATGGACTTGATGCGCACTGCTGTGTAGAGGATGTAGGGGCCGGTGTTTCCCTCGAAGGAGGCGAAGCGCTCGATATCGAAAACGTAATCCTTGGTCGCCTGGTTCGAGAGATCTCCGTATTTCAGGGCTGCCAGGGCCACGATGCGGGAGGTCTCCCGGGCTTCTTCCTCGGGGATCTCTTTATTCTCCGCGATCCGCTGGTACACGGCTTCGCGTATCTCTTTGATCAGGGTCTCCAGGCGCATGACGCCGCCGTCCCTGGTCTTGAAGGGCTTGCCGTCCTTGCCGTTCATGGTTCCGAACCCGATGAAGGTGAGGCTGTGCTCCGGCGGGACGATGCCGGCCTTCCGGGCCACCCGGAAGAACTGGGTGTAGTGCAGCTCCTGACGCTTATCGGCTACATAGATGTAGCTGTCCGGGTCGTAGAGCTTCTCCCGCTCCACCAGGGTCGCTAGGTCGCTGGTGGCGTAGAGGGCGCCGCCGTCGGATTTTCGGATGATACAGGGCGGAAATTCCCTGGAATCACCCTTTTCAGCAATATCCACCACCAGAGCGCCTTCGGAGCTGTAGGCGATGCCCCGGTCTTCCAGGTCCTTGATGAGACCCGGGATGATGGGCTGCACGTCCGATTCTCCCTTCCAGAGTTCAAAAAACACGTTCAAGGCATTGTAATTCTTCCTCAAGTCAGCCACAGAGATTCGGAGGATGTGCTTCCAAAGAGCGATGTAGGGCGGGTATCCGTTCTGCAGCTTCACCGTGGCTTCGTGGGCTTTTGCCGCAAACTCCGGGTCCTCCTTGGAGCGCTTTGAAGCCGTGGGATAGATCTCCTCCAGCTCGCCGATGGTGAAGGGTGCCTCCTCGGGATACGGTCCCCCGAAGGTTTCGTCAAAGTAGGGAAGGTCCGGCTGCCGGAGCCGCAGCTCCTCTATGATCAGTCCCATCTGCAGGCCCCAGTCGCCCAGGTGCACGTCGCCGATCACATTGTTGCCGAAGAACGCGCCCATCTGCTTCAGGGCTTCGCCGATGATGGCGCTCCTCAGGTGGCCTACATGCAGAGGCTTGGCGACATTGGCCCCGCCGTAGTCCACGATGATGGTCTTCGGTGTTCCCTTCCGGATGCCGTACTGTTCTTCCGCTTCCATGGCCCGCAGGCAGTCCGTCAGGGCTTCCGGGCGCACCTTGAGATTGATAAAGCCCGGAGGGCACACTGCCGCTTCGGAAAACAGCCTGCTGTCTTTCAGCTTCTCGGCGACTTCCCCCGCGATGTCCAGGGGCTTTCTCTTCGCCTGCTTCGCACAGGCCATGGCACCGTTGCACTGGTATTCGCAGAGATCCGGGCGGTTCGACACCACGACCTTGACCCTCGAACTGTCAAAGCCGCAGGATTCGAAAGCTGCCTGCATCTCTTCGTTCATCTGCTCCATTAGTGTCTTCATAAAGTTTATATACTCCTTTATATCCCTTAACGCCGGGAAAGGGCAGTCCCGCGCGGGACTGCCCCAGGTTTACACTTCTTTGTGTTCTATACTGCTGGATTATCCGTTGGCTCTGCCCAGATACTCTCCGGTGCGGGTGTCGATCTTGATCTTGTCTCCGATGGTGACGAACAGCGGAACTGCTACCTGCGCGCCGGTCTCGACAGTGGCGGGCTTGGTGGCGCCGGTGGCGGTATTGCCAGCGAAGCCGGGCTCGGTATCGGTGATCTCAAGTTCGACGAACAGCGGCGGCTCGACGGAGAAGACGTTTCCGTTGTAAGAAACGACCTTAACGCTTTCGTTCTCCTTGACGAACTTCAGGGCGTCGCCGATGATGTCCTTGTTCAGGGAGATCTGGTCGTAGGTCTCAGTGTTCATGAAGTTGAACATGTCGCCGTCAGCATACAGGTACTGCATCTCGACGCGGTCGATCCTTGCGGTCGGGAACTTCTCAGTCGGACGGAAGGTACGCTCTGTCACGGCGCCGGTCATGACGTTCTTGATCTTGGTGCGGACGAAAGCCGCGCCCTTGCCCGGTTTCACGTGCTGGAATTCGATGATCTGATATACTGCGCCCTCAATCTCAAGAGTGATGCCGTTTCTGAAATCGCCTGCAGAAATCATAAAATATATCCTCCTTCGTTTGCTTGATCAGGCACAGACCCTTCAGTGACCGATGCCGGATTAAATCTTCATTTTGAACAAAAACATTGTACAGTAAAACCCATGTTCAGGCAAGTGGTTTTCTTTTCCGCCAGGCCTTGAGTATGGGTTTTTCCAGGAGGCGCTTCAGCAGGATCTGGGGTTCCTCCTTCGGATCTATGGGAGCCACCAGGATGCCGTGGATGCCGATGCGCCTTGCGCCCCAGATGTCCGTGTAGATCTGGTCGCCGATGGAGATGGTCTCCTCCGGCTTTGTCCCCATGATCTGCATGGCTTTCCGGTAGCCGAATCTCCTCGGCTTCCATGCCTTAGCCACAAAGGGGGTACGCAGCGCTTCCGCGAAGGGGCGGATGCGCGGGGGCTTGTTGTTCGACACCAGGCAGGTCTTCAGCCCGATGGCGCGGAGCCGCCGGAACAATTCCCGGCTGCGGGTGTCCGCCGGGGCGTCCGGAGGCACCAGAGTGTTGTCGATGTCGAAGATAATGCCGCGGATCCCTTTTTCGTAGAGCTTCTCAAAGGGGATCTCGTAGGTACTGGCATACTCTTCCTCAGGAAAAAATGCATTCATAATATTATCTTTTGCTCCTCTCCTGATGCTCGAGGAGCTTCGTCAGCTCCTGCATGAAGGTGTCCACGTCCTTGAATTCCCTGTACACGGAGGCGAAGCGCACATAGGCCACCGCATCCAGATCCTTCAGCTTCTCCATGACCATCTCGCCGATCACAGAGGACGAGATCTCCCGTTCTTCCTTGCCGAACAGGGTGTTCTCGATCTGGTCCACCAGACTGCTGATCTGCTCGGAGGAGACGGGACGCTTGTGGCAGGAGCGGATGATGCCGGCTTCGATCTTGGACCGGTCATAGGGCTCCCTGGAATTATCCTTTTTAACGATCATCAGCGGCATCGTCTCCAGCTTCTCATAGGTCGTGAAGCGCTTGCCGCATGTCTCGCACTGTCTGCGCCTGCGGATGGACGCGTTGTCGTCGGCAGGTCTGGAATCGATGACTCTGGTATCGGCCGCGTTGCAGAAAGGACATTTCATGGATGTGCTCCTCCTTATTATTATTCCGCGGAAACCTTATTTTGATTCCGCAGAAAACCTTTCTTCAAAACATCTTTTTGCGCCGGGGTGAAGCTCCACCGGCAGTCCGTCCAGCAGGAACGCAGGGTCCTCCATCCGGGAAAGCATGCCTCCCTGCTCCGAAAGCTCCGGGAGCGCGTCGCAGAGAAGTCCGCTCAGATGGTACACCTGTTCCTCCGGCATGTCCGCGCTGACGCACAGCAGGCATTTCACGCCGAAGGTCTTTACGTCCTCCTTCTGTCCGGAATAGGTGCCCGCCGGGATCATTTCCGCATAATAAGCCGGCTCTTCTGACAGGATCTTCTCCAGTTCCTCATCCCGGTACTTTAAAAGACGGCATGAAAAATTCTTCGCGAGACTGGTGAGGCCCGGCACCGGGGATCCCGCGAATGCGTGCACCGCATCCACGCTGCAGGAAGCCACCATATCAGCTCCGGAACCAAGGCCCGCGTTGATGAATCCCGGGGCGTCCGGGTCCAGGCCCAGCGCCTTCAGCGCGTTTTTCGCCGCCAGCTCGGTGGAGGAATCCTCCGGCCCGATGGCGGCCTTTCCTCCCTTCAGGTCGGCAACGTACTTAAAGGGACTGGCGCTTAAAGTCATCCAGGCAGAAATGCTGGGATACACGGCGCAGACAGCCCGCAGTTTTTCTGCGGGTCTTCCTTCAAAGTGTCCGCGGCCCTCTGCCGCTTCCGCGGCTGCATCGCCGCTCACCAGGGCCAGGTCCATCTCGCCCCGCATCAGTCCCTCGACGTTATGAAAGGAGCCGGTGGAGGCGATGATGTTGAACCGGATGCTGTCGTCCCGCTGGGTCACTGCCCCGGCGATGGCGGAGCTGGCGGCGTACATGCTGCCTCCGCTGTCCGCTGTCCCGATGGTGAGGATCATAAAATCTTCTTTCTGTTCCGGGCCGTGGTCCGCCGCATTCTTTTCATTCCCTGCGGAGCCGGAACATCCGCCGCAGAGCAGCACAAGAAGGACCGTCAGGATCACAGGAAAAAAACAGCAGGTTCGGCGCCGTATTCTCCCTCTCATAGTCTCTGTTCCTCCAACTGATCACAGTTATGGCCATTTTACCATAAAATACAGGCATGGTGAAGCCCCGGCGCCTGGAAGGCCCGGGGTCGGGAAAGTCCCCGGACACTTAGTTCCGGGGCCGCAAAAGTCCCCAGGGCCTGCGGACAGGCACCCGGGGAACAAGCTGCTGATGTGTTCCTGGGCTGCTCTTAATGGAGCATGCCCTGGGCGATATTCAGGAACGTCGTTATGGCTATGGCGTTCGTGATGTTGCTTATGAATCCTCCGATCAGAGGCACCACGAAGAACGCGAGCTTGGAGTAGTAGTACTCTTCGCAGACAGCCGTCATGGTAGCCATGGAGACCGGGACGGCACCCAGGCCGAAACCGGTGTGGCCCACCGCGATAACCGCGGCGTCGTAGTTCTTTCCGCAAGCCGGGAAGGTGATGAAGCGGACGAACAGGTAGATCACGATCAGCTGGATGAACAGGATGGTGAGCAGCGGAAGCGCCAGGTCAATGAGCTGCCACAGCTTCATGGTGATGATGGAGAGCGAAACGAACAGCGCCAGACTGATCTCGCCCACGTTGGAGGTCGTCTCGTAGAATTCCTCGTTCCCCTTGCCGGTCTTGTCCATGTACAGGCGGATCAGGATGCCGGCCAGCATGCACATGACGTGGATAGGCATGTTCAGGTTCGGAAGGATCAGCTTTCTGATGTAGAGCAGGAACTGGCCGAGGCCGCAGGCCACGATCAGATAGAACCACGCATTCTCGCATTCCTTGCTGCTGAAGATGTGGACCGCCTTCTGGACGATGGTCTCTTCCTTCTCCTCTACATAGCCCTTGTCCAGGTTGTATTTCTTGATGATGGAGCGGCCGATGGGTCCGCCGATTAGGCAGCCGGAGATCAGACCGAAGGTCGCGGCCGCGACGGCAACTTCGACAGCGCCGACACCGCCCATCTCAGCCGCGATCGGTCCGAAGGAGGAAGCGTTTCCGTGTCCGCCGGTCAGCGGGGTAGAGCCTGCCATCAGCGCGGTCAGCGGGTTCATGCCCATTGCTGTGCCGATGCCCAGAGCAACGGTGTTCTGGATGACTGCCAGGGCTGCAGCCAGGACGGAGAAGATCACAACCAGTCTTCCGCCCTTTTTCAAAAGGCCCAGGGATGCTTCCATGCCGGAAGCCGCGAAGAAAATGTTGTAGAAGAAGTTGTTCATGATCGACTGGTTTTCCCACTCGAACTGGACGATGTGCCCCATATACAGGGCGCAGGTGATGATGGAGAAGATGGTGCCGCCCACCACTGCGCTGGGAATGCAGTACTTCTTGAGGACCGGAGCCTTCTCGCGGATCCACTGGCCGAAATAAATGACGAGAACCACGATCGCCATCATTTCAAACATCTCAATCTTGATTGTTGGAATATCCATGTTTTTCCCCCTTCTTTTTCAGCCGATGCCTTCTGGTCTCAGTTCTTCATTCAGCTGTTTCTCTGATAAGCCGATGATAAACCGCCTTGGGAAACATGACAATTTTTCGTAAATAAGGAAGGGGTTTTGTAAGTTTTGAAACTTTTCCGGCAGATGCCGCAGTACAGAATTCCGGTCACAGGTACCGGTACAGCACGCCGGGCCGCCCGCCAGTGCGGTAATCGATCTCGCTGGCCAGTTCTCCACGATCCTCAAGATAGCCGAGGTAGCGCCGCACCGTGATCCTGGAGAGGCCCACCATGGCGGCGATCTCCTCACTGGTCAGCTTTTTTCCCGCGTTCTCCTTCATCTTCCCCCGGACCATCTCCAGGGTCTTGTCGTTCAGGCCCTTCGGCAGCTCCGCGGAAGGGCTGTCCGGTGAAAGGCTGCCGGCATTGCCCGCGAACAGCCGGTCCAGTTCGCTCTGCCCGATGCCGCTCTCCGCCCCGGAAAGAAGTTCCCTGTTGCTTCGGAAGCGTTCCAGGGCTGCCTGGAAACGCTCCATTTCAAAGGGTTTGATCAGGTAGTCCCGGACGCCTTTCAGAAGAAGGGAGCGCACAGTCTCGGCGCTGTTTGCTGATGTCACCATGATGACGGATACCTGGATCCCTTCCTCCCGGATGCGGTCCATGAAAACATCCCCGTTCATTTCGGGCATGTAGTAGTCGAGGATCACAAGGTCCACCTTGTTTTTGCGCAGATATTTCAGTCCTTCTTCTCCGTTTTTGAATATGCCCGTCACCCGGAAGCCCGGGACGGACTCTGTGTATTTTTTATTGATGGAAGCAACCATCGGGTCATCTTCAACGATTATCACCTGATAGCACATTTTCTCCAGCCTTTCTTCCGTAAAACGTCACCGTGAAACAGGTGCCTTCTCCTTCTTCCGTCTCAATGTCGATCTCTCCGCCGTTTTCGTCCGCGAGCCACTTCACCAGGTACAGGCCGGTGCCGTGGTTCTCGCCCTTGGAGGTGACTCCTTTTTCAAAGATCCGGGGCAGGATCTCTTCCGGGATGCCTCTGCCCGTATCTTCGCAGGTAATGATGTTCGCGTCCGGCGCGCACCGGATCCCCAGCCGGATCTCCTGGGCCTCGGTCCGGGCGGCGTTCAGTTCCTCCACGGCGTTCTCCAGAAGATTTCCGATGATGGTCACAAAGACCTCTTTAGGCACCAGCAGATCCTGTTCCAGCATGCTGCTGCCGGGTTCCAGTTTTAAAAGGATCCCCAGCTCGGCCGCGTGCATCATCTTTCCGATGACCAGGGCGCAGACCTCCGGGACCCGGATGGCATTGGCTGTATCCCGGACCGACTGGCTGGATACCAGGCTGGAGTTGGTGATGAAACGCTTGGCCTCTTCGATCTCTCCGGTCTGCAGATACCCGAGGATGATGTGGAGCTTGTTCAGGAATTCGTGGTTAAAGGCCCGCAGGGTGTCCATCATGTTCCGGGCGCCGGTCAGTTCGTCCGACATTTTCAGCACCTCGGTACGGTCCTGCAGGATCACCAGCACGCCCTCCGGGTACTGCTTCCCGCCGTAGCGGATGGGCACTTCGGAGACCAGCACGGTGCGGCCGCCGATCTGCTCGGTGCGGTTCAGCCGGCTGTCCTGTTCGGCGATCACCTCCCGGAAAGCAGTCTGGGGCAGCACCTCCGGAAGCTGTTTCCCGGTAAGTGCCGTATCGTCATTCGCTATCAGTTTCATGGCCGCGGCATTGGAGAACAGGATCCTGCCGTTTTTGTCCGCGGACACCAGTCCTTCTGAAATAGAGTTGATCACTTCGTCCTGGCGAATGTAGAGGTTCAGCAGTTCTCCAGGGCGATAGCCCAGAAGGGCGTTCCTCTGGTACCGGAGAAAGGCCCGGGCGGCCAGGGCGCTGGCAAGGAGCATAGCCAGGAAGAGCAGGGCGTAAATAAGGACGATGTTCCTGGTGGACCGGCTGATCCTGGAGGCAGGGACCGAGACCATCACAAAGCCGATGATGTTCCCGGCGCCGTTCCGGATGCCGTGGAAGGCGCAGTACATCGCTCCGAGAGTGCCGTACACCCTGGTGGTGTAAGGTCCACTCCCCTCCAGGATGGCTTTTTCGTCGCCGTTGGTGTAGACATCGCCCACGGTCAGGCGGCTGGTCTGGTAAAAGCGCAGTCCGTTCTGATTCGCGATCAGCATCGCGTCGATCTGGCCGTAGCTGTCCACGAAGCCGTCCAGAAAGGCGATGGTGTCGGCGTCGGGGTAGCCGGTCTCGAGCATCTTCTTCACTCTGTCCTGGCCGGCGATATAGGCTGCCGATTCGCTGATTTTCCTGTCCAGTTCCTGGCGGTCGCGGCGGATGTCCATAGCAAGAGTGATGCCGAGTCCGCAGAGAAGGACGATCGCCACCATGATCATCATTATCTTATAGAGCCGCTGTTCCGGCGTTTCCGCCGGCCTGCCGCCGTTCTTTCTTTCCATAAATGCCGCCCGGGAATCTCCCAGTCTCCTTTTGAAAAGACCCTGCTTTCAATCACAAAGGTCAAAAGCAGGGTCTGAAAAGATGATTCCGTTCGTCACATCTCTGTATTCTGTTCGTTACACTTCAAAGATCATGTCGCCGTAGCTGGGCATCGGCCAGTAATCCTTGTCGACGATCTTCTCCAGCAGGTCGATGGGATCCCGGAGGGCCTTCATCGCGGGCACCACCTTGTCGTGGTAAGCCCGGGCGCGGTCCGCCACGTCGGCGACCGCCGCGCACTCGCTCCGCACCTCGATCAGTGTATTTCTTGCGTTCCGGGCCTCCGTGAGAAGGCTGCTGCACTCCATCAGGAGATCCCGCTGGACGGAGACATCGGCCTCGGGACACGCTTCCCGAACGTTCTTCAGGGACTCCGCCAGGGAGGAATTGAAGCGGATCAAAGCCGGGATCAGATGTTTACCGGAAATATTGATCATCGCGTTGGCTTCGATGTTGATGGCCTTTGCGTAGGCCTCGAAGCAGATCTCCACCCGGGATTCCAGCTCCGGTCTGGTGTAGACGCCGAAGCGCTCGAACAGTTCCACGGACTTTTCCGATCCCATATAAGGGATCGCGTCCACCATGGATCTCAGATTCGGGAGCCCTCTTCTGGCGGCCTCCTCCACCCAAGCCTCGGAGTAGCCGTTGCCGCTGAACAGGACTCTTCTGTGCTCCTGGAAGAAGCGTTTGATCACGTCGTGGACGGCAGTCGCCTGGTCTTCGGCGGCTTCGATCTCGTCCGCCGCCTCCCGGAAAGTCTCGGCCACGATGGTGTTCAGGACGATGTTCGCGCTGGAAATGGTGTCGGAGGAGCCCACCATACGGAACTCGAACTTGTTGCCGGTGAAGGCGAAGGGCGAGGTGCGGTTCCGGTCGGTGACATCCTTCTCGAGATCCGGCAGCGTGGTGACGCCGGTAGCCAGGGTCTGTCCCTGTTTGCTGTGGGTGGCGGAACCGGTCTCGCAGAGCTGGTCGATCACATCCTCCAGCTGCTCTCCGAGGAAGATGGAGATGATGGCGGGCGGCGCTTCGTTGGCGCCCAGTCTGCAGTCGTTGCCCACATTGGCCGCGGACATGCGGAGAAGCTCCGGATAGTCGTCTACCGCCTTGATGATGCAGGCCAGCACCAGGAGGAACTGGGTGTTCTCATGGGGTGTCGCGCCGGGGTTCAGGAGATGGATGCCATCGTCCGTGGAGATGGACCAGTTGTTGTGCTTGCCGGAGCCGTTGACGCCGGCGAAGGGCTTCTCGTGGAAGAGGCAGGCCAGGCCGTGCTGTTCCGCGACCCGCTTCATTACCTCCATGGTGATCTGGTTGTGGTCCACCGCCACGTTCACCTGCTCGTAGATGGGCGCCAGCTCGTGCTGGGCGGGGGCCACTTCGTTATGCTCGGTCTTCGCCGGGACGCCCAGTTTCCAGAGTTCCCTGTCCACGTCGTGCATGAAAGCGCCGATGCGCTCCCGGATAGTGCCGTAGTAATGGTCGTCCAGTTCCTGGCCCTTGGCCGGCGGCGCGCCGAAGAGCGTCCTGCGGGAGTAGACCAGGTCTTTTCTCTTTTTATAGTATTCCCTGTCGATGAGGAAATATTCCTGTTCCGCGCCGACGTAGGGGACCACGCGTTTGGAAGCGGTGTTTCCGAAAATCCGGAGGATCCGGAGGGCCTGGGTGTTCAGGGCCTGCATGGAGCGGAGAAGGGGTGTCTTCTTGTCCAGGGCCTCGCCTCCGAAGGAACAGAAGGCCGTGGGAATGCAGAGGGTCACCCCCAGTGCATCCTCCCGGAGAAACGCGGGCGATGTGCAGTCCCAGGCAGTGTAGCCTCTGGCCTCAAAGGTGGCGCGGAGGCCGCCGGAGGGGAAGCTGGAGGCGTCCGATTCTCCCTTGACCAGTTCCTTGCCCGAGAACTCCATCAGGACCTTGCCTTCCTGGCCCGGAGCGGTGATGAAGGCGTCATGCTTCTCCGCCGTGGCTCCGGTCAGGGGCTGGAACCAATGGGTGAAGTGGGTGGCGCCGCGGCTGACTGCCCATTCCTTCATGCCCTGGGCAATTTCGTCCGCGATCTTCGGGTTCAGTTCTGTTCCGGAATCGATGGCGTCCCGGAGCTGCCGGTACACTCCCTTCGGAAGGTACTCTTTCATAGCCGCGTCATTGAACACGTTGCATCCAAAGAATTCCGGGATCTTTTTGTTTTCTGTCGTCATGAGGTCCCCCTTTTGCAGAGTTTCTAACGCATGCTGGTTATTTATGCCGTTTAGTTTTTTAGGCCAGTACTGCTGCTGATTTTTGATTATTAAAGTTTGAGAAGCGCCGCGACGGTATCCTCCATCTTGTCCGGATCGCACTCGGTCCTGTGGCGGATCTCCGCGGTCCGGATCTCCTCCACGGCCGGGGGCACCGGCACGCCGGAGGTCTCGGAAAGGAGGTCGATCACCTGCCAGTCATCCATCTCTCCGAGTTCTCCCTTGATGGCCGTCATCACAGCGCGGGAGAACTTGAAGGGGCTGGCGGTGCTCGCGATCACGGTCTTTGTCGTGTCGCCGGTCTCTTTGCGGTATTTCTCGTAAGCTGCGGAAGCCACACCCGTGTGGGTATCCAGGACGTAGCCTGTCTTCTCGTACAGTTCCCTGATGCGGTCCGCCACTTCCTGCTGGTCGGCGTATTTTCCTACGAAATCCGCCATGCGCTCCTTCATCTCCTGAGTCACGGTGTACTTTCCGGTCCTGGCAAGCTGGATCATCATGACCCGGTTCGCGGCGGCGTCGCAGCCGGCGCTCATATAAATAAGGCGCTCCAGGTTGGAGGAGATGAGGATGTCCATGGAAGGCGACGTGGTCAGGATGAATTCCCTCTTCTTGTCGTAGATGCCGGTCTCGAAGAAATCGAACAGCACCTTGTTGTCGTTGGAAGCGCAGATCAGCTTGTTCACCGGCAGGCCCATCAGCTTCGCGAAGTAAGCCGCCAGGATGTTGCCGAAGTTTCCGGTGGGAACGCAGAGGTTGATCTTCTCTCCCTTGGCGATCTCTCCGTTCTCGCGGAGCTTCACCCAGCTCCAGACATAGTAGGCGATCTGGGGCACCAGGCGTCCCACGTTGATGGAGTTCGCGCTGGAAAGCTGGATGTTCGCGGCGGCGAGGCGCTCCTTGAAGGCAGCGTCGCCGAAGATCTTCTTCACGTTGTTCTGGGCGTCGTCGAAGTTGCCGTGGATCGCCACCACGTTGGTGTTGTCACCCTTCTGGGTGACCATCTGCAGTTCCTGGAAACGGCTCACGCCGCCCTTCGGATAGAATACGAAGATGCCGGTGCCGGGGACATCCGCGAAGCCCGCCATGGCGGCCTTTCCGGTGTCGCCGCTGGTGGCGGTCAGGATCTCAATGGTGTTCGTCACGCCGTTCTTCTTCGCCGCCTCGGTCATGAAGTAAGGCAGGATGGAAAGCGCCATGTCCTTGAAAGCGATGGTCTTGCCGTGGAACAGCTCCAGGTAGTAAGCCCCGTCCGCCAGTACCAGAGGAGCGATCTCCGTCGTGTCAAATTTGGAATCATAGGCGCTGTTGATGCAGTACCTGAGTTCTTCCTCCGTATAGTCCGTCAGGAACAGCCTGATCACCCGGTACGCCGTCTCCTGATAGCTCTGTCCCACCAGGGTCTCAAGGTCAAAATCGAACGTGGGGATCTGGTCCGGCAGAAACAAGCCGCCGTCATCCGCCAGTCCCTTCAGGATCGCCTGGGAAGCCGTCAGGCCCTTCACTCTGCCTCTGGTGCTGCTGTATAAGATCTGGTTCATAGTCCGCTCCTTTTTCTTCATGGATCATCAACAATTTGCGCCCCCATATCCGGGATACTGAATAATTGTAATATATAGTGCGCGGGCGGATTTGTAAAGTCTGGGAGAGAAAGGACGGGACCCGAAGGACTAATCGTTCCCGCCGGAGAGTTTCACAAGCAGCGCGGCGCCGCGACGGCGACCCAACGGTTTCATGGAGCCCAAAGCGGCGTCCGAATGCTGCGCAGTGAAACCGACAGAGGGAACGCTGTCCTGAGGACACCGTCCTTCCTCTCACAGACGTAGAAAGAGGACCGCGCGGGGCGCGATCCTCTTTGGTTTTTATTGCGTATGGGTCATCAGAACTTTCCGCCGGTCTTTCCGCCGAAGGTCATGCCGCCGGCGCCGGTGTGGGTGGTGGAACCGCCGAAGGGCTTGTTCCCGCCTCCATCGGCCTTGCCGGGGTTCTTCATTATGGGTACGGCGCGGCGCACGGTGTGGCTGTCGATCAGGTCGTCCTGCTGGTTGGCGAAGGCGAACCCGAGTCCCGCGATCGCGAGGGCCGCTACGGTGCTCTTGTTCGCTGCCGCGGCTTCGTCCTTCATGGCGTATTTCCGCTTGACGGAATTCACAGAGCCGGAAGCAGTCAGGGCTGAGATCAGGGCGGAGATCAGGAGCTTCAGCGGCGAAAGGGATTTCTTTTTCACCGGCTCGCTCCAGACACCGGAAGCGACGTCATAGGTGTAGCCCATGTCGATGGCCTTGTCGTAGTAGCCGACGAAGTCGGAAATGACGGACTGGGCGCTGCCTGCGAAGTCTCCCTCTCCGAGATACTTGTAGGCGCGGTCCATCACATTGTCCAGGTTGGAATCGGAGAAAACGGTAATTGCGCCGCCCGCGGTGCTGATGTGGGTGACGCGCTCTTCCATGTCGATAAAGTACAGGAATCCGCTCTTCGCGCTGCCTTCCCCGAAGCCTCCGGTGTAGTAGCATTCCTCAGCGAAATCCTGGGTGCTCTTTCCCTTTTTATTCGTCGCGGTGACCACCACGGCGTCCATCCCGGTATGGGAACGGAGGGAAGCGATGGAATCGTTCAGCTGCTGCACCTGTTCCTGGGAAAACAGTCCCGCCGCATCATAAACGCGTTCGTCCGCCGCGTAAACGGAAAGAGCCGCGGCCAGCATCAGGACCAGGCACACTGCAAAGGCACAGAACTTTTTCATGATTTTCATCTGTCCGGCACCTCCTTACAGCAGGAAATACGAGATCGCCAGAAGGATCACGAACATCGGGATAAAGATCTTCAGGAAGTACTGGGTCAGCGCCTGTTTGTCCACCGGTAATTCGCCGATCACCTTGCCGTTCTGTCCGTTCATGGAGTAGTAGTACATCTTGTCAGAGCCGGGATCCTTGTAGGTGACGGTCCAGACCGGCATCAGCGCGTACTTCCAGCTTTCGTCGGTCACCTTCAGCGCGTCGTTCGTCACCTGGATATCGTTGTAGCCCGCGATGGAATTCATGAGCTGGGTGACTGCGTACTGGCGCACCTCCTCTGATACCTGGGGCTGAAGCTCCTTCGCCTCCATGTCCTTGGTCTCCGCCAGGAAGCCGGAAAGATAGCTCATCTTGAAAGGCTTCATCTGAGAAGTATCGAAGGGCTGCACGCCCTCCACCAGGATGCGGTTGGCTTTTTTCAGGGCGTTCTTCGCCACGTTCTCCACCGGCATGTCGCCGTCCCTGCGGACGTGGTAGGTCCCGGTGGTCACGTCTTCAAACTCTCCGACCCGGACCGTGTTGGTCTTCGTTCCGTTGGCGTCGATGTGTCCCGTCACCTTGCAGCTGTACAGCAGGTAGGGGAAGTAGACGCCGGAGAACTTCTCGATCTGGTCCTTGTTGTAGAAAGCTTTCGGCACGAACTTTTTCTGGGCGATCCACTGGTTGAAATTATCCAGCGCTTTTTTCCTGTCGATGGCGAAGGGGACCACGTAGTCCGGTCTCTTGTTCCCCCCGAGCCTTCCGGAGAGGATGATCGGATTGTGGCAGTAGTAGCAGAAGGTCGCAGCTGTGCTTTCCTCGGTCATGATCTCGGCGCCGCAGCTGGGGCAGCTGTAGACCAGGACATTGTCGCCGGTCTCCTGGGCAGGCTTTTGCTCTTCAGCGGCCTGCTGCTCCTCTTCCGCTCCTCCGTGCTCCTTGTAATACTTCTCAAGGTCAGCCTCGGTAAAGCGGGACCCGCAGTACTCGCATTTATAATCCCCTGTGGCGGGGTTGAAACGCACATCCCCGCCGCAGGCAATACACTTATAGGAAAACAGATCTGCCATAGCTTATTCTCTCTGTCTCTCTTTTGTTCTTACAGTCTCTTTGGTCCCTCAGGGTCTCGGCTTGCCGCACTCCGTGCAGAACTTGCCCTTGTTCACAGCGCCGCAGACGCAGGTCCACTCTGCCGGAGCAGCCGGTGCCGGCTTGCCGCACTCTGTGCAGAACTTGCCCTCGTTCACGGTGCCGCACTCGCAGGTCCACTCGCCTGCAGCAGGCTTCGGCGCCGGCTGGGGCTTGCCGCACTCCGTGCAGAACTTGCCCTTGTTCACGGTGCCGCACTCGCAGGTCCAGCCGCCTGCTGCTCCGCCTGCCTGGCTGGGAGCCTGCATCTGGGGCTGCTGCTGTTGCTGCATCTGCATCTGCTGTACGTTGGTCTGGCTTGCCATGCCCATGTAGCCCAGGCCGCCGGCCATTCCGAGGCCAACACCCATCATGCCGCCGGCAGCGCCGTTCGGGTTGTGACCCGCGGCGTTGATGCCGTTCGCGATCTGGCCCTGTACATAGCCTTCGCGGATGCTCGGGTCGCTGAGCATCGCACCTTCGTTTCTCTTGTTGATGAGGGCCTGGGAGGTCTCGTCATAGCTGATGCTGGCGATACCGACTCTGACGACCTCGAAACCTCTCATCTGGGTCCAGGGCTCATCCAGCGCGTTGTCCATATATCTGGACACGGTGGAAGCCTTCGCGGTCACGAAGGAGATTCTCTCGCCGTCTGCGGACATCTGGTTCAGGGCTGCCTGGAAGGCCTCCAGGAACTCTGCGCGGTACTGGTCAGCGATATCCTCGTACTCTACCTTGGTGGCGTTCTTCGGAATGACCTCGCTGTAGAACAGCAGCGGATTGGTGATCCGGATAGAGTAGTCGCCGTGGGCGCGGAGGAACAGTTCCGCATTGTAGAAAGTATCAAAATACTGAACCGGGTTCGGTGTTCCGAACTTGATTCCCTTGATCTCCTGGGTGTTGATGAAGAAGACCTTCTGCGCGGAAGAAGGAACTCCGCCGTATTTGATACGTCCGAACACTTCCTTCAGGGCGTCGCCGAACTGGCCGTTGAACAGAGAAGGAGCAGAGGAGTTCTGCACTTCGTAGTAGCCTTCCTCCGCCGTGTAGTCCACGACCTTGCCGCCGTCCACCAGCAGCATGAACTGGTTCGGATAAACATGGATCTTGGAACCATTGCTGACGATATTGGAGCTGCCCTTCGTGTTGGAGCCTTTTCCGGCGCGTACCGGAACACCGCTGGTGAATACGGTGCTGCCGCCCATATCATTCGCCTCAAGAACCTCAAGCCACTGGTCCCCGAGTCCGCTGCCGATGGCGCTTGCCGCCGCTTTAATAAGTCCCATAACCTTTTCCCTCCTTACATTTGCTTTGCAGTATCTTTTATATCTTATGATATTACGGATTGCTCCGCTGCTCCGCAGCTCTCGCGATCCTTTACATCATAATACCAAACCTTACAAAAATGAGAAAGACCCCAGATGGCGGTGTTTGTGAAGAAGCGGTGAAATTTTTACCGCCGAGGCAAGCAGGAACGCGGCGGACATGGCACCGAGGATCACACAGCCTGCCGGGAGCAGCGCCGGAGACAGAAGGATCCGCTCCGGGATCACCGCCGAAAGGAGCGATTTGGAAAGGGCGCTGCCCTGTCCTGTCACGAGCTGCACCGCCTTGTCGAACACGCAGACCGGCAGTACGCCCAGCACAGCCAGCAGTGCGTAGGAAGATGCCGCTGCCACCGGCGTCCTGCGGCTCACCGCGGAAAAAAACATTCCGATGCTTCCTGTAAAACAGGCAGTCAGCAGGATCAGAAGATACAGCAGCAGAAGATTCCTCGGACGCACGCCGCCGAACAGGAGCACCGCAGCAAAGACCGGCGTTCCTGTCAGGAGCAGTACCACGACGCTGGAAAGGGCCCAGAGAAGCTTCCCCAAGATGATCTCCGCCGCAGTCATGCGGGTGGTCAGCACCAGTTCCAGGGTCTTTCTCTCCCGTTCTCCCGTGATGCAGCCTGAGGTGACAGCCGGCATCATCACGGCCGCCGCTGCGAACTCGACCCAGGCAAGCCTGGAGAACAGAGTCAGGAACACGCTGTAGCGCAGTTCTCCTGTCTCAACGACTCTGCGGATCGTAAGCCACATCGCCCCCAGGGCCGCGGCGGCGATCACTGCGTTAAATGCCGTCAGCACAGCCGGAAAGCGGACGTTCCTGGATCCGGATTTTCGTTCTCTTTTATAGATCGGATTCATCATTATCTTCATTGCTCAGTATCAGTCTTTCTTCCGTTTTCCCGGTCATCTGCAGGAAAAAGGACTCCAGCGTTCCCGGTTCGCGCATAAAGCCGTTGACCGGGATATCCGCGTCGATCAGCTGCATCAGGAGAGCCGCCTCATCTTCCGCGCCGCCCTCGAACTCCAGGCTGAAGGTCTTGTCCGACAGGGTGACAGAACGGACGCAGGGGTGCCGCCGGAAGATCCCCATGGCGGTCTGCATTCCCGCCAGGACAGAGATCCGGAGGGGGTTGGAATTCCCGATCCGCTCCAGAATGGGCTGTACTTCTCCTGTGGCCTTCACCGTCCCCTGCTCCAGGATCCCGATATCCGTACATATCTCCGAGAGCTCGGAGAGGATGTGGGAGCTGATGACGATGGTCTTGCCGGTGTCGCACAGTTCGCAGAGCATTTCCCGGATGGATACGCGGCTGTGGGGATCCAGCCCGCTGGTAGGCTCGTCCAGGACCAGGTACTCCGGGTCATGGATCAGGGCCCGGGCAATGCTGAGTCTCTGCTGCATGCCCCGGGAGAGCGTCTCTACAGGACGGTCAGCACGCTCCTGCAGTCCCACGTTCCTGATCAGTTCTTCGCAGCGCACCCTGGCGGTGCGCCCTTCCATGCGGAAGGCTGAAGCAAAGAATTCCATGTATTCCATGACGGTCAGGGAGTCGTAGGTGCCGAATTCATCCGGCACGTAGCCGATCTTCATTCTGGCAGCCGCCGGATTCTTCATGGCGTCCAGATCATCGATCCGGAATTCTCCCTGGTCGGGAGCCAGAATTCCCGCAATGATCTTTAACAGCGTAGTCTTTCCTGCGCCGTTCTGTCCCATCAGCCCGAAGAGCCTGCCGTCGGGAACGGTCAGTTCCAGATCGCGGAGGGCCTGAACCCTGCCGTAGGCCTTGCTGATTCCTTTCAGTTCAAGCATCAGTTCTCCTCCCCGATCACATAGGGTATGGGCAGTGCGGTGTCCAGACGGTTCCCCCCGGGGTCCCCGCTGTCCGTGTACCGCACTGTCAGCATGTTGTCGGGAGAAAGGTATCCCGAGAGCTCCTCTTCGCTGAGACTCCTCTGTTCCGGAGCGAGTTCGTCAAAGTTTCCGGTCCCGTAGTTGTACAGGGAAATGGTCCCCCGGAAGCTGTGGGTCCCGGAGTTTTCGTCCCCACTGTCGAACAGGATGTCCGGCTCTTCGAAGTACAGCTCCTTGATCCGGATGTCGAATCCCGGCAGGTATCCCAGCACCACCGGATCGCCCCGGTAACAGGAGTTGGTCTCCTGAATGTAGTCTCCGCTGATCACCTCCGGCGTTCTGGAGAGCATGGAACGGCAGACCATGCCGCCCTCCCGCATTTCCACAGGAATGGTGGAGGTAAGGAGCGTCATGCCGGAATGCATCATGTCTCCCGACACCAGGTCATCTCCGCTGTCCTCGGCAAAGCCGATGACCCTGGCGTCCGCAGTGTAGCCGCCGAAGGCGTCCGAGAGATAGAAACTCAGGAAGTTGGCCCGCTCCAGGGCCTCAATATGATCCCTGAGCCCGTTGGAACCGTCGAACACGCCGGTGAGGAATGAGGCTACGTTGTCATTGTCGTTCAAAGGCGTATGGTACAGCATGAATCCGCCGGTCTCCACTTCCTCCCCCGGTTCCAGCGTCCCGAGAGAGATCACTTTTCCGTGGAGACAGACCGCTGCGTCCTTTACCCGGAAGGGGAACATGTTCTTCACAGTGCCGCTGCATTCGTTCCCCATCAGGAACAGGCTGCCGGAAAAGCCTTCCTGCTCCCGGTTGGCACCGCTTTTTTCAAGACGGAAAAAGCTGGACTCGAAAGCGCCGGCGTTCGTGACGGAGATCTGTTTCCCCAGATTACTTCCGGAGATCCTGACGTGCACTTCTTCTTCTCCTGTCACTGTGTCCGGCCGGCCCTGGTTCAGGGCGTTGGTCAGCGGCGTCACTGTGTAGGGCACCGGGATCATGACCTGGTAGGAGCCGGTGTAGGGGTTCCGGAGATTCAGGTAGGCAGTCTCATTGACCGTCGCCTCTCCTGCTTCCCGGATCCTGGCGTAGGTACAGAAGGTATCCTTGAGGCGGGAACTGTTCCCCGCGGCGTAAAGGATCCCTGCAGTCACCAGGGAAAGGACCGCCGCGATCCGGCGGTAAAGGATGGTCCTGCCGGCCCGTTTCAACAGCATCCAGAGCACCGGTCCCAGCAGCAGGAGATACAGCGCCAGGACGCCTCCGAACACCGCTGTTTGCGGGAGCGATCTCTGCACGCCCGCGTCGATCAGGGACTGGGCGGACCAGTACTCGTCATATTCTGTTCCATAGGCTTCTGAGACCAGTCTGTCCAGACGGTTCTCCCCCAGAGTCCTGGTCAGGATGACGTCCGTGAAGGAAGAATGGCCTGCGGCGTACTCCGCGGTGTCAGTGAAATCAAAAGAGGCTACGGCAAGAATGCCGGTGCCTTTATTTACCGCGGAGATCAGCGGGACGGTATCTGCGGACATGACGGTGCTTCCGCCGTGCAGCGTGAAGGTCACCAGGGGCAGCGCGATCTCTGAGCTGCCCGGGGCATCGAGGCTCTGCAGGGCGGACATGCTGAGTTCCGTGAGCACCGGAGGTTCGTACATGTCCTCCAGGAATTCCGGCGCGAACTGTCCCAGGGTATCGTCCACCCGCTCTCCGGTGCCGAGCAGCAGGACGCCGCCCTCCCGCATCCACTGCATCAGGGCGCGGGTCTGGTCCACCGTGAGATCGGACATGCGGAAGGAGCTGACCACGATGACATCCAGCATGTCGAGCCTTGCCCGGTCCACCGGAAATTCCTCCGGCCGGAGGGAAAATGCCCGGGTCCTCAGCTGTCCGTAGTTCACGGACGCTTCGTTGAAATACTGGAGCGCCATTGGCTTGTCTGAAAGAAGCCCGATAAAGATCTCCGGCGGCGTGGTGCTGATGTTCAGCTTCACCCGTTTCATTGCGGAAACGCTGCCGTCTTCCCTCAGGACGCGGACCGCCAGCTGGTCGGAACCTGCGCCGATGGGGACCGTTATCTCAGATGTAAATGTCCCGCCGGAAGCGATCTTCAGCGGATAGTCGTAGGCGTAGACCGCGTTGTCCGACTGCCGGGTCAGGATCTCTACTGTACCGGACAGCTGCTCCGTCTCGTCATTTTTGAGCACGACATTAAGCGGCAGGTTCCTGCCGCCCTTTGCGCTGTTTCCGTATCCGTACTCAACTTCGATCGATGGCATTTGCGAATTTTTCCTTGTCGATATCAAAATGGACCGGCAGCGTCACGTTAAAGGACGTTCCGGACAGGTCGCTGGTCACCGTGATAGTCCCGCCGTGCATTTCCACGATGTTCTTCGCAATGGCGAGTCCCAGACCGGTCCCGCCGGTGCTGGAAGACCTCGACTGCTCCACGCGGTAAAACTTGTCGAAGATCAGGGGCAGTTCGTCCGCCGGGATCACTTTTCCGTAGTTGATCACCCGGACTTCCGCCAGGGTGTCGGTCCCGTGCACCTTCACCCTGATCCGTTTTCCTTCGGCGCCGTACTTGATGGCGTTGTTGATCAGGTTGTCGAAAAGTCTGGCCAGAAGGTTCGGATCCGCGGTGATCATGAGGGCCGGCACATTGGACTCCAGCTCGTACTGGAGGCCCGCCTCCTCAAAATTCGGGTAGAACTCGGTGAGAAGCTGGCTTAAAAGCTTTACCAGGTCGATCTTGGAAACCCGCATGGCGATTTTCCCGTAGCTCAGCTTTGTGAAGCCGAACAGATCGTTGATCAGCTGCTGCAGCTTCTTTGACTTTGTGTAGGCGATCTCGATATAGCGGTTCCGGGTCTCCTCCGGAAGATCCTTTTTCTGAGTCAGGATCTCCAGGTAGCCGATAATGGAAGTCAGCGGGGTCCTTAAGTCGTGGGCGATGTTCGTGATCAGTTCGTTCTTCGACCGCTCCGCCTCCCGCTCCCGGTCCATGAGGTCCCGGATATCCGCAGTCATCAGGTTCAGGTTCTCCGCCATTCCGGAAAACTCGTCGTCCCCTTCCACCTCCACAAAGGCGTTCAGGTCTCCTCCGGCGATGGTCTTCATCGTATCGGAGATCCGGTCGATATACACAAAGGATTTTCTCTGCAGGAACCAGAAGACCGTGGCAAACAGGCAGATGCCGAACAGGAGAAGCAGGAGGACCGCAACTACGCGGAAATCCGACAGCGATGCCGCCGCGGAATTCTCCGGGTCTGTCTCATGTACGTAATCTGCCGCTGTCAGAAGGTTCCGGATCAGGAAGAACTCCGCGATCAGAGTGATCACGAGGCTGTAGATGATCCCGGAAAGCACCTTTTTCCGAAAGCTTTCGCCGGCGGTTTCCGTTTTATTTTTCAATCTTGTATACCACACCCCAGACAGTCGTGATGATCTTGTCTGTTCTGGTGTCCTCCTTCATTTTTCCGCGAAGCCGGCGGATATGCACCATCACAGTGTTGTTCGCTTCATAGACCTTCTCGTTCCATACCCGCTCGAAGATCTCGTCTGTGGAAAAGACTTTGCCCGGGTTGCTGGCAAGAAGGAACAGAATGTCGAACTCGATGGGGGTGAGGCGGATCTCTTCGCCGTCGATGGTGACCTTGTGGTTGTCGCGGTTGATGGTCAGGTTCCGGACGGTGATCTCGCTCTGGTTCTTCTCTCCGGCAGGCTTGCTGTTGGGATTCAGCTGCATGTAGCGGCGCAGCTGGCTCTTGACTCTGGCAGTCAGCTCCAGAGGATTGAAGGGCTTCGTGACGTAATCGTCCGCGCCGGTGCCAAGTCCCTTGATCTTGTCCAGATCCGTGCTCTTGGCGCTGAGCATGATGATCGGGATATTCTTCGTCTCGCGGATCTTCTGGCACATCTCCAGGCCGTTCATTCCCGGCATCATGATGTCCAGGAGCACCAGGTGGATATCCTCCCTGGTAAGGATGTCCAGTCCCTCCTGGGCATTCTTCGCCTTGGAGACATGATAACCATCGCTGACCAGATAGATCTCCACCAGCTCAGCGATCTCTTTCTCATCGTCCACTACCAGAATGTTGATCTGATCCATAATTCTCCTTCCTCAGACTTTAAATCTGTAGCCCACGCCCCAGATCGTTTCTATGTACTGCGGTTTCGCCGAGTTAAGCTCGATCTTTTCACGGATCTTCTTGATGTGCACCGTGACCGTCGCGATGTCTCCGATGCTCTCCAAGCCCCAGATCTCCCGGAACAGTTCTTCTCTGGTATACACATGGTTCGGATTGGACGCCAGGAATGAGAGAAGATCGAATTCCTTGGCCGTAAAGATCTTCTCCTCCCCGTTCACCCAGACCTGGCGGCTGGTGCGGTCGATCTTCAGCCCCCGGATCTCCAGGATCTCGGAACGGCTCTGTCCCACCAGACGTTCATAGCGGTTCAGGTGGGCCTTGACTCTTGCCACCATCTCTCCGGGAGAAAAGGGCTTGGTGATGTAATCGTCCGCGCCGAGCCCCAGTCCGCGGATCTTGTCGATGTCCTCGTGCTTCGCGCTGACGATGATGATCGGCGTGTTCTTTTTCTCCCGCACGATGCGGCAGATCTCGAATCCGTCCGCTCCGGGGAGCATCAGGTCCAGAATGATGAGATCGTACTCACCCTCCAGTGCTTCCTTCAGTCCCTCCTGCCCGTCGTTGCAGATGGTGGTCTCAAATCCGTTGATTTCCAGATAATCGCGTTCCAGTTCCGCGATGCTTCTGTCGTCCTCGATGATCAGGATCCTGCTCACGCTAAGTTTCTCCTTCCATGTATTTTCTCAGGGAAAAGATGATCTTCGTTCCTTTGCCGGGTTCACTCTGGGCCCAGACGCGCCCGCCGTGGTCCTCGATGATCTTTCTCACAATGGAAAGCCCGATGCCGCTGCCTCCTTTGGAAGCGGTCCTGGCGGTGTCTGCGCGGTAGAAACGATTGAAAATGTTCGGAAGATCCTCCCGGGCGATCCCGCGCCCGTTGTCCTCGATCTCCACCTGCACGAAGTCGCCGTCATCCTGAAGCCGCAGGGTGATCTCGGGGTTTTCCTTGTCATTGTACTTCACGGAATTGCTGATGATGTTGTTGACAACGCGCTTCATCTGCTCCGCGTCCGCGATCACCACCACATCCTCCCGGACGTCGCTGATATAGGAAAAGTTTATTCCGCCGGCTTCCATCTCCATTCCCACTTCGTCGGCGCAGTCCCGGAAAAAGTCACTGACCCGCACTTTTTCAAAATTGTAGGGGATGCGGTTGGCGTCGATCTTCGTGTAAAAAGTCAGCTCGTCGATCAGGTGGTCCATGTCGTTCGCCTTGTTGTAGATGGTGCGGATGTAGCGGTTCATCTGCTCAGGGCTTCTGGCGACGCCGTCCAGGATCCCCTCCACGTATCCCTTGATGGAGGTGATGGGCGTCTTCAGGTCATGGGTGATGTTGCTGATCAATTCCTTGTTGTCCCGGTCGTACTGCAGCTTCTCCTCCTGATTCTCCTTCAGGCGGATCCGCATCTCCTCGAAATCCTCCATCAGCTGCCGGATCTCGCCTTCGACATCCTCCGCGTCCAGGGCCTTGTCCAGGTTTCCTTCTTTAATCTCATTCATCGCCTGATGCAGCTTTTCCAGAGGCCGGATGATCCCGCTGTAGATCCACGCCGCCATGGAAAAGCCCACAACGACAAGGACAGCGATCCCCGAAGTGAGCACCTGCGTGGTCAGATGGGAATCGCTGTTCTTCCAGATTCCCAGGAGAAACAACGCCATGGGAATAATGATGATCATCAGGACCGAGCCGTACAGTCTGATTCTGGTCTGTTTCACAGACAGTCCCTCCGTGTCTCAGTCAAATCAAAGGTACATCTTCAGCGCATCGACGCGGTCCGTCTTCTCCCAGGGAAGATCCAGGTCATTTCTTCCGAAATGACCGTAGGACGCAGTCTGCCGATAGATAGGCCGCCTGAGGTCCAGGGCGCGGATAATGGCCGCGGGACGGAGGTCAAATTCCTTTCGGACGATCTCGCAAAGCCTGCTGTCCGAAAGCTTTCCGGTGCCGAAGGTGTTCACGGACACCGAAGTGGGGGTCGCGACGCCGATGGCGTAGGACAGCTGGATCTCTGCGGCATCCGCAAGACCCGCCGCAACCAGGTTCTTAGCCACATAGCGGGCTGCGTAGCAGGCGGAGCTGTCCACCTTGGTCGGGTCCTTTCCGGAGAAGGCACCGCCGCCGTGACGGGCGTAGCCGCCGTAGGTGTCGACGATGATCTTTCTGCCGGTCAGGCCGGAGTCGCCGTTGGGGCCTCCGATGACGAATCTTCCTGTGGGGTTGATATAGAACCGGGTGTTATCATCGATCATTTCCGGGGGCAGGACTTCATTGAACACATACTTGCGGATGTCCTCATGGATCTGCATCTGAGTGACATCCGGATCGTGCTGGGTGGAAAGGACCACCGCGTCGATCCGTACCGGCTTCCCGTTTTCATCATATTCCACAGTCACCTGGCTCTTCCCGTCCGGCCGGAGATAGGGGATGATCCTGCTCTTCCGGACCTCCGCAAGTCTTCTGCAAAGGGCGTGGGCCAGTGCGATGGGATAAGGCATCAGCTCCTCTGTCTCCCTGCAGGCGAAACCGAACATCAGACCCTGATCGCCGGCGCCGGTGTTCAGGAGTTCCTCTTCGCTTCCCTCCCGGGCTTCCAGCGCCCGGTCAACGCCCTGGGCAATGTCCGGAGACTGTTCGTGGATCGCCGTAAGGACCGCGCAGGTGTCGCAGTCAAATCCGTATTTGCCTCTTGTGTAGCCGATATCCCGCACGGTATCGCGGACGATCTGCTGGTAATCGATGTGGGCCTTCGTGGTGATCTCTCCCATCAGCACCACAAGTCCCGTGGTGGTGCTGGTCTCGCATGCGACGCGCCCCTGCGGGTCCTGTTCCAGGATCGCGTCCAGGACTGCGTCAGAGATCTGGTCGCAGATTTTGTCAGGATGTCCTTCCGTCACGGACTCCGATGTAAAAAGCCTTCTCTCCATATTGTTTTCTATCCTTTGTTTTACCTTCCAGTTTTTTACTGACAGCTCCGGTCCGGGGCCGTCACATCTCCCGCATCTTAAATTTCCGGATATCTTCTTCATTCTCGACGATGCGGATATCAGCACCGAGGCCCTGAAGCTTCTGGTCGAAATGTTCATAGCCTCTCTGGACGAAGTGGATATCGGAAAGCGTCGTGCAGCCTTCGGCGGAAAGTCCCGCCATCACCAGCGCAGCGCCGGCTCTCAGATCGCAGGCCTTGATATCCGCTGCGGTAAAGCGTTTGATTCCTGTGATGATCGCCGTGTTCCCTTCCACCTTGAAGTTCGCTCCCATGCGGGCCAGTTCGTCGAGGTACCGGAAGCGGTTCTCAAAAATGCTTTCGACCACAAGACTGGTGCCCTTGGCCAGCGCCAGGGCAGTGCCGGCCTGGGACTGCATATCCGTAGGGAATCCCGGATAGGGCAGCGTCTTCACATTTGTGGTGCGGAGGCGCTCCGGTCCGATGACGCGGATGGCGTCGTCAAACTCCAGGAGCTCGCATCCCATCTCCTTCAGCTTCGCGCCAATAGCTTCCATGTGCTTCGGGATCAGGTTCCTGACCAGGACATCGCCTTTGGTGATGGCCGCGGCGAACATGAAGGTGCCCGCCTCGATCTGGTCCGGGATGATGGAATAGGTGGTGCCGTGCAGCTTTTCCACTCCGCGGATCCGGATGACATCCGTACCGGCGCCCTTGATATTGGCTCCCATACTGTTCAGGAAGTTCGCCACATCGACGATGTGGGGTTCCTTGGCGGCGTTCTCAAGAACTGTTCTTCCCTGGGCAAGCGAAGCAGCCATCATAATGTTAATGGTGGCTCCGACTGAAACGATATCCAGATAAATATGATTGCCTGTAAGGCTGACTGCCTCTGCCTTGACTTTTCCGTTGGTCACCTTGACATCCGCCCCGAGGGCACGGAAGCCCTTCAGGTGCTGGTCGATGGGCCTGGCACCGATGGCGCAGCCGCCGGGAAGCGGCACGTCGGCGCTCTTATATTTCCCGAGCAGCGCGCCGATCAGATAGTAGGACGCCCTGATCCTCGACATGTATTCGCTTTCCACGCTGAGCTCGTGGATGGAGGACGCGTTGATCGTGACGCTATGGCTGCCGTTCCGCTCTACCTTCGCTCCGATCTCCCGGATGGCGTCCAGCATCATATTGATATCTTTTACGTCCGGCAGGTTATCGATGCAGACATCTTCATCTGTCATCACTGCCGCCGCAAGAATTCCAAGAGCCGCGTTCTTTGCTCCGCTGACGATGACCTCTCCTGTCAGCGGGACGCCGCCCCTCATAATATACTGAGACATTATGATTCCTCTTTTCAGGTTCAAAACTTCTGCCGGCAGGTGTACCTGTATACCCGCCGCATGATCAGGGTTTTTACCCTTGTTATTTACTATAACACAGGCGCATTGATTCGTAAACGGTTTACCATAACTGCCCAGGCTGCCGGCTTTCCGCCCGGAGGTTATTTGGGGAGGCACGAAAAATCGTTTCTTCCTCTCAGGAAAAGCTCCTCCGCTTCAGACTGGGACATTCTGTTCCAGCTGTCCGCTCCCGGGTCGTAGACGGAAACCGAGGTCTGGTCATAGGCATAGATGACCTGCGGTGCTCCGTCTTCTGTCCAGCCCAGTACCGGGTACCCTTTGTTTACGAAATAAAGTACAGATCTGAGCGGCGCGCCGTACAGATCAAGAGAAGAGCCATCCTCCTTCGCAGCCAGAAGCGAAGATACATGCGCGTCAACATTCCGCAGTGTGCGGATGGAAGGCGTTGCCGCCCTGCAGTAGAACATGCTGCCGCTGTACCTGGCAAGCCCCATGCTGCCGTAGGCTTTTTCCATGGCTCTTCCTGCGGTCTCCGCGCTGCCAAGCCACGCTCCGTGCCCGTAAATGCCGAATCTCCGCCGGAATTTCAGGTTCTCCGCAAAGTCCAGCACCGCCGAGTTCTCAAAGCTGACCGAAAGAGGCGCAGAAACACGGACTGCGTGTCTGGAAAGCCCCTTCGGAAGATTGATCACGTAGCTCTTCTCCCTCAGCTCCGTCATCTCCGAGGGAACTGCAGCAGCCGCCTCCGGTTTGACATTGCATACGATGGTATCTGTTCCGGACGCGTGGAAGCTGTTTTCTCCGGTCTTCACCACCTTGGAAAGATGGATCCGGGACTCCTCCGACCAGACATCCGCGATCAGGGCCCCCGCCTCCTCATAGTGCGCCTGGGAATCCAGGGCATCATCCACGATCTCTATGGCGCTGAAGGGAAGCTCCCGCTCTTTTCCGTTCAAGATCCAGATATTCTCTTTCTCAGCGATCCCGACCACCAGATCCCGTCCGATAAAACCGATGGGCTTCAGGACCTGTCCTTCGCCTGAAGTGATCTCCTTCTTAGTTCCGGTTTCCAGGTTCATGAAATGGACCGTGGGAGACCCGAAGACTTCGTCCGTGTCCTGCCAGGCCACATCAGAGCCCGAGGGGCTTACCGCGTAGTTGCCCTCCGACAGTGACTCGCTGATCACGATGTATTCATTGCTCAGAGTATCGATACCGCAGAAAGCCCTTCCCAGCTTCAGGTACAACATACCGTTCTCCCCCAGGTGGGACAGCATCCTCACGTCGGAGTACAGTTCCTCCCAGCTGCCGGGGTAAGGAAGGAAAGCAGTTTCCGCCACAGTGTTCTTCGGCGCATCGTACCGGAGCAGGGAGATCCCGCGGCTTCCTTCTCTGTTTCCGCGGTTCATATAACCGTACACGGCGAAGAGGACATTTCCGTCGTCCCCGCAGGAAAACACCCGGATTCCGTGTTTCGCAAAGTCTCCGCGGATGTCCGCGTTCTGTCCGTTCCGGAAGGACCAGACCTTCACGCAGCGCTTCTTTTCCGCATCCGCGACCCAGAGGTCGCCGGCGGACACAAAAGCAATATAGGCCTTCTCAGGACTTGCCACCGCCTGCACGCTGCTGTCCTCTCCGACGCCCAGCATGATCCGGTCGCCCTCAAAACTGCTGTCAGACCCGGTAAAGATCTCGTGCATAGTCCGGGTGTAGTCCATCATGTAGAGACGCTCCGGACCCTTTCTCATAACAAAATTCTCACAGATCTCGAAACGGAGCAGCTCCTTTCCGCTCCCGCCTTCCGCCACGAAATTCCTCTGCAGCACTCCGACACTCCCGGTGTATTCCAGAAAACGGAGATCCGCCTGCCCCACGGGATGCAGGTCCAGGCTGCCGTAAGTAAGCTGTGTGAAGTTCGATTTCAGGTCCACCCGGCCGAAAGTCGTGTTGTCTCCCGTATCCCCGGTCTCGAGATAAGTCGTATTCTCCCTGGCGCTGTTGTAATCGAAATTACGCTCAGAGAACGATTCCGCCAGCTCCGCCATATCCGGCGCCCTGCCGGTCTCGTCAAAGGCGATTCTGGAATAATAATGGATCTCTCCGTGCTCCACCGTCGTCAGAATGACGTCCATGCGGTACTCGTTTCCTGTCCGCACAAGGTTCTGGATCGGGAGGACAAAACTGAAGTTCTCCGCCCGGCGCACCTCTGTCGAAAGTTCCGTCCTCTCGACAAGGTTCGTGAGGTCCGGCGTGCGGATCTCATAGCGTATCCCGGTGATGGTCAGGCGGTTTCCCTCCGCCTCAAGCGTAAGCTTCCGGTCTTCCGGAAGGATGATCAGCGTATCTGCGGCGATATCCGCGTCCGTATCCAAAAGATATCCGTGCATCACGTCCATCTTGCGTCCGCAGGTCTGTGCCCACAGCACCGGAATACGCGGCTCCGACAGTACCGTATATGTCACGCCGGAGGTCTCCGGCCCGCCCTTCGGCGAAAGCCGGAACCAGACTGCCAGCGATATAAGGAACAGTAAGATCAGTCCGGGAATTTTAAATTTTGCTCTTCCCATCCAAAACCTCCACAAGTGTTGATTTTCCGACCCTTGTTGGTATATGATGTAGCTAGTCCGATTACTGTATACTATAGTACATGGATATGTGCCGCACGCTGCTGGAAAGACTCTAAACTCCTGACGTCCCTCGAGGACAGGACCGTCTCCCGACAACTCGCGCCAAATATATCTTAAGCTTATGGTACTGTGCTCAGACAAGTCGTGAGACGGCCCGGTCGGGACGTCACTCGTTAAGAGCTTTCCGCTTATGCGTGCTTTACATATCTATGTCCTCCAGGAACAAACTACCGGAAAGCTGAAAAACAGATAAACATACACATCATATACCAGCAAGGATCGGAGGGCATATGACGCCTGAGAATGTGGACCGGAGGGTCCGGAAAACAAGAACCACGCTGCGCATTTGTCTGGGGAAGCTCCTGCGGACCAAGAGGATCCAGGACATCAGTGTCAAGGAACTTGCCGACATGGCGGATATCAACCGCGGTACTTTTTATCTTCACTACAGGGATGTGTACGACCTTCTCTCCCACATCGAGAGCGAGGTCCTGAAGCAGTTCTCAGAACTGCTGGAACAGTACGCCCTGCCTTCCCTGAGCGACGACCCGAAGCCGCTGCTCTGTGAGCTGTTCCGCCTGATCCGCGACAATGCGGACCTGACGGAATGTCTTATCGGGCCGAACGGGGACATTCATTTCCTGAACCGGCTCCGTGCTATTTTCAATGAAAAGGTGATCACGCCCTGGCTGCAGACGCTGAACCTTGAGGGTACAGTGGACTACAGCTACTGGTTCGCCTTCATCAGCGAAGGGTTTATCGGCATCATCAAGCTGTGGCTGGAAAATGACGCCTCTGTTCCGCCGGAGGAAATGGCGGACAAGTGCGTCAGTATGATCCGCGCGGGCTTCCGTGCATTCACAGCCCCGCCGGAAAGCACCTGATGCTCCTCAATGCCGTTTTTCTGTGTTCGCGAAAGAAAAGAGACTGCCATGTGGATTTCAGGCAGTCTCTTTTTTATTTGCAGTTTCGTCTGAGATCAGCCGGCGTCCGGCTTCTCGACCTGAACGATAGCAGCCTTCTGCATAGGAATGCGGCAGTTCTTGTTGTTGCCGAACTCGACGATCACCGTGTCGTCAGTCATGTCGATCACAACGCCGTAGAATCCTGAGGACGTAAGAATGGAATCGCCCACCGCAACGCTGGACAAGAGTGCTTCCTGCTGTTCTCTCTGCTTTTTCTGAGGTCTGTAAGCCATGAAGTAGATCAGGGCTCCGAAGAAAATGATGTATACGCCCCAGAATACAAGATTATTGGTCATTCTTTTTCCTCCATGTCATCGAGTTTTTTCTTTTTGTACGCCGCGAAGGTACCCTTTTCAATGGCGTCTCTGATCTCGCTCATCATTTTATTATAAAAATAAAGATTGTGCAAGACGCAAAGGCGCATGCCCAGCATTTCCCCGGCCTTCAGTAAATGGCGTATATAAGCTCTTGAATAAGATCTGCAGGCCGGGCAGCCGCAGCCTTCTTCGATGGGAGCCGGATCGGTCTCGTACTTCCGGTTGAACAGATTCAGCTTTCCGTGGTTCGTGTAGACGTGTCCGTGGCGTCCGTTCCTGCTGGGGTAGACGCAGTCGAAGAAATCCACTCCCCGCTCCACTCCTTCCAGGATGTTGGCGGGTGTTCCCACGCCCATGAGGTACACGGGTTTGTCCTTCGGAAGATGAGGCACCGTGCAGTCCAGGATGCGGTACATTTCCTCTGCCGGTTCTCCTACCGCCAGCCCTCCGACGGCATAGCCGTCCAGGTCCATCTCCCGGATGGTGTCCGCGTGTTCGATGCGGATATCCTCCTGGATGCCTCCCTGGTTGATGCCGAAGAGGAGCTGTTCCCGGTTCAGGGTGTCCGGCAGCGAATTGAGCCGCGCCATTTCCTCTTTGCAGCGCTGCAGCCAGCGGGTGGTCCTGTCCACGCTTTTCCGGATGTAATCCCGTTCCGCAATGCTGGAAGGACACTCGTCAAAAGCCATGGCTATGGTGGACGCCAGGTTCGACTGGATCCGGATGCTCTCTTCCGGACCCATGAAGATCTTTCTTCCGTCGATGTGGCAGTGGAAGGTGACACCTTCCTCCCGGATCTTCCGGAGTCCTGCCAGAGAGAATACCTGGAACCCGCCGGAGTCCGTGAGGATGGGGCGGTCCCAGTGCATGAACCTGTGCAGTCCTCCCATCTCCCGGATCAGCTGGTCGCCGGACCGCTTCTGGTCCCCCGGCCGCACGTGAAGATGGTAGGTATTGGAAAGCTGCACCTGGGTGCCGATCTCTTTCAGATCATCTGTGGAGACCGCGCCTTTGATCGCTGCGACGGTCCCGACATTCATGAAGACCGGCGTTTCAATGACGCCGTGGACTGTCTCCATGTGCGCGCGCTTCGCGCGGCCTTCCTCCGCGATGATTTTGTATTTCATAGATACCTTTCAGGTTCGGTTACTCAGACCTGGGCGCCGTCCTCCCGGACATACTGCTTCTGCTTCTTTCCTTTTGCTTTCTTCTGCTTTCTCTGCTCGTTCGCTTTCGCTTCCTCTTCCTTCCGCTGCTGCGCCTTTCTTTCATCATTCTTCTTTTCCATCATGGACCAGATGGCGGATGCAAGGCACACAGAGGAGTAAGTTCCGCAGACAGTACCGACCATCAGCGGAAGGGTGAATTCCCGGATGGAGGACACGCCGAGGACGAACAGGCATATCAGAGCCAGGAAAGTGGTCGTGGATGTCAGCACGGATCTGGAAAGAGTCTCCGTGATACTCAGGTTCGCGATCTCATCCCTGCTCATGCCGGCCTTCAGGTTCTGATTCTCTCTGATGCGGTCAAATACAACGATGGTGTTGTTGATGGAATAGCCGACCAGGGTAAGGACGCAGGCGACGAAGGTGGAACCGACGCTCCAGCGGAAAATGGCGTAGAAGGTGATGAGTACCAGCACGTCATGCGCAAGGCAAAGGATGGCCGAGGTCGCGAAACGGATATCCGCGAAACGGAAGCGGATGTAGATCATCATCAGGAACAGGGCAACGATGACAGCCATGATCGCCGCACGGCGCATCTCGCCGCTGATGGTTCCGGAAATGCTCTCCGCGGTGATCTTCTCCTTGTCGACGCCGAATTTCTCGGACAGAGCGCTGTCCAGCGCCACTCTCTCTTCAACGGTAAGGCTGCGGGTCTTGATGATGACTTCGTTGGTGCCCTGCACCTTGGACGCCTGGATATCCGCGTCTCCGGTGACCTGCTGAACCACCGGCTTCACCTGCTCGTCGATGGCCTCGAGGCTCATATCCTCATTGAAGGTGATGTTAGTGGAGGTGCCGCCCTTGAAATCAAGACCCAGGTTCAGTGCAGAACCGGTGCTTCCGGCAAACACGCCCATGGCGATGATTCCTGCCAGGATCACTGCAGCAGCGCCGGTAAAGAACATCTTCCGCTTGCCGATGAAGTCATAGGCCTTGCGGGGCTTGATCTTGCCGAACAGCTTCTCGCTGTCCAGGCCGAGATTGCAGAAAGTGAAGAGCCACGCCCTGGTGATGATAAGGGCTGTGAACATGGAGACAAGGACACCGAGGCCCAGCGTGGTGGCGAAGCCTTTGATGGTGCCGCTGCCCATGACGAAGAGGACTGCAGCTGCGATCAGGGTGGTCACGTTGCCGTCCACGATGGCGGACAGAGCTTTACGGAAACCGGTCTTCACAGCGCTGCGCACCGTCTTGCCGAGACCGATCTCCTCACGGATACGGGTAAAGATGATGACGTTCGCATCGACCGCCATACCGACAGAAAGGATGATGCCTGCGATGCCGGGAAGGGTCATGGTGACTTCAAAAGCGGACAGCATGCAGATGGTGAGGCAGATATAGAATGCCAGCGCCAGCGCTGCGCCGAGGCCCATGAGCCAGAAAACAGCGATCATGAAGACGGAGATCACGCCGAAGCCCACGAGGCCTGCCTGCATACTGCTGCTGATGGCCTTCTGGCCCAGCTGCGCGCCGACCACATTGCTCCGCATCTCTTCCAGTTCCAGCTTCAGGGCACCGATACGGATGGTAGATGCCAGCTGGTCCGCTTCCTGGAAGCTCTGCATGCCGTCGATGGTGCACTGTCCGCCGGTGATGGGCTCACGCACGACGGGGTTGGAATACATGATGCCATCGTACACGATGCCGATCCGCTGGCCCACCAGACGGGTGGTGGCTTCCGCGAAGGCCTTGGTTCCTTCATCCGCGAAGGAAAGCTGGACGATGAAGGCGTTCACGCCGGTGGTCTTGTCCTGCATCTGGCCGGCTTCTGCACTCTTCACCTGATCGCCGGTCAGGATCACTGTGCCGTCCGGCTCAATGAACTGCAGGGAACCGGGCTGTCCAAGCTCCTCAAGGATCTTGTTCGCGTCGGAAACGCCGGGAATATCGATGTTGATCCGGTTCGTTCCCTCCTGGTATACCTGCGCTTCATCGGAGTAGGTCCCGACTCTCTGCTGCAGTTTATAAATGGTATCGCCCATGTCCTGAGCTGAGGGATTTGCCTCTTTTGCCTGGTAAGTGATGCTGACACCGCCTGCCAGGTCCAGACCCAGTGTGATCTTGTTCTGTACCAGGCTGATATACGCCAGATACACAAAACCGATGAGCGCGGCCAGCAGGATGACCAGACCGGCAGCTCCCTTCCCCCTGTTGTTCTTCATGACTTAATTCTCCTTTTCTGCGGAAGAGTCCATCATCTCCGCCGCTTTTATCATAATAGCGCATTCAATGCGTTTTTTTTGCATTTCACATCCGATGTCGTAAGCGTCCGTCAGGCTTCCGTGGAAATTCCAGGAATTCGCCGCGCAGCCGCCGCTGCAGTAGAACCTTGCGAAACATTCCCTGCACTTCGGCTTCGCGTAGACATTGCAGAGCTTGAATTCGTCCCGAAGGGCGGTGTTGACGATCCCTTCGTCCACATTGCCAAGCAAAAACTCTTCCTTCCCGACGAACTGATGACACGGGTACAGATCGCCCCAGGGCGTCACCGCCAGGTATTCCGTGCCGGAACCGCAGCCCGACAGCCGCTTCGCGACGCAGGGTCCCTGTTTCAGGTCGATCTGGAAGTGGAAGAACACAAAGCCCTTTCCGGCCCTTCTTCTCTCCACGTACTCCTTCGCCAGCAAATCGTACTGCTCCAGGATCACGGGGAGGTCTTCCTCCCGGATCGCGTAGAAGGCTTCCGGCGGCGCCACCACCGGCTCCATGCTCATCTTCGTGAATCCGAGATCCGCGAAATGCAGCACATCCTTCGAAAACTCCAGGTTCTCGTGGGTAAAGGTACCGCGGATGTAGTAATCTCTGCTGCCGCGTTCCTTCGCGAACTTCAGGAATTTCGGGACGATGATGTCGTAGCTTCCTTTCCCGTTCCGGGTGGGACGCATGCGGTCATTGACCTCTTTCCGTCCGTCCAGGCTCAGGACTACATTGGACATTTCCTTATTACAGAACTCCGTGATCTCGTCGTTCAAAAGGACGCCGTTGGTGGTGAGGGTAAATCGGAAATGCTTGTTGTGTACTTTCTCCTGGGACCTTCCGTACTCTACCAGCTGCTTCACCACTTCCCAGTTCATAGTGGGCTCTCCTCCGAAGAAGTCCACCTCCAGGTTGGTCCGCATGCCGGAATTCGCGATCAGGAAATCCAGCGCTTTCCGGCCCACTTCGAAGCTCCTCAGAGCCCTTCGGCCGTGGTACTCGCCTTCTTCGGCAAAGCAGTACCGGCACGCCAGATTGCAGTCGTGGGCGATATGCAGGCACAGGGCCTTGACCACGGTCTTCCTGGCCTTGAAATCTCTCACAAATTCACGGTATGTGTCTTTGGTGAAAAGCTCCTCGGCATCGATGAGCTCCTGCATGTTCTGCAGGACCTCTTCGATCTCATCCGGGTCCGCTTTGCCGGCCAGTCTTTTCTGCACCGCCTCCCTGGCGGCTTCCGGCAGAGGTTCCGGCTTTTCCAGCTCGCCGACCAGCGGTTCCGCTGCGGCCACTGCCTCATAGAAAACAGGATCCGCCACGTGGACTGAACCGGAATTGATGTCCATGACAATGGCGATCCCATTGTTGATAAACTGATGGATCAAATGACTACCCCTCTCCTGAGCGCAAGGAAAGAACCCCTACAATCCGTTGACCGTAGGGGCCTGCTCTCACTCAATCTTCACCGAAACCGCGCGATGCATGACCGAAACTTATCTGTTCTCGTTTTCGCAGCTCTGATTTCCGACGGTGCAGGATGTCTTGCATGCGGACTGGCAGGATGTCTGGCACTCGCCGCAGCCGCCCTTCTTCATGCTTTCCTTTAAGGGTTTCTCATTCAGTGTCATCACATGCTTCATTTTTTTCTGCCTCCTCTGGATGGATACTTCGGCATTATAGCATAACAAATTATAAATGAAAAGTAATAATTTTCCAGCGGCCCGAGTCCGGGGGCTGGATCAATCCTTCTGTATCCTTACCGAAAGCTTTCCTATACGATTCTTGTCCATCTCCCGCACCGTGAAGAGGACGTCGCCCATCGACACACTCTCCCCCGGCTCGGGCAGGTGATCCAGCAGCTCCACTACCAGGCCGCCCACGGTTTCATTTTCCTCCGAGGAAAGATCCAGGTCCAGGGCCTCGTTCAGTTCCGGAATGCGGACATCGCCCTCGACCACATACTCCCCTTCCCCGGCGCGGCGGATGCTCTTCTCTTCATCTGTATCGTACTCGTCCCGGATCTCTCCCACGATCTCTTCCAGCAGATCCTCCAGGGTGACCATTCCGGCGGTCACGCCGTACTCATCGAGGACGATGGCGATATTCGTATAGTTCTTCCGCATCTCCCGCATCAGCTCAGAGGTCTTTTTCCGCTCGTGGGTGAACAGCGGCTCTCTCATAAAGTCCCCGATCCGGAACGGTTTGTCGGGATCCCGGAGCAGAAGATCTTTCACGTTGATAATGCCCACTACGGTATCCGCAGACTCCCTGCACACCGGCATGCGGGTGAATTTGTCCTCCCGGAACACGGAAAGCACGGTGTCATAGTCTGCGTCCTCCGGGACCCAGGTCATGTCGATCCTCGGGATCATGATGTCCCGGGCGATGGTGTCCCCGAAATCGAAGACATTGTCGATCATCTGCTGCTCTTCCTTCGCGATGACTCCTTCCTCGTGACCCACCTGTACGATGGTGCGGAGTTCTTCCTCCGTCAACGTCTCTTTCTGGGTCTCTGCTTCGGTGTGAAGGAACTTCATCACGACGCCGGACAGCGCGTTCACGATGATCACCAGCGGGGTCAGGACGATCATCAGGAAGCGGATGACGGGAGCTATCCGAAGGGCTGTCGTGTCCGCCGAGTGGGCGGCCCGGGTCTTCGGCGTGATCTCTCCGAACACCAGGATGAACAGCGTGAGGAGACCTGTGGTGATCCCGACTGCCTTGCTGCCCACCAGGTGGATAGTCAGGGTCGTGGCGAGGGACGAGGCGTAGAGGTTCACGATATTGTTCCCGACCAGGATCACCGACAGCATCTTGTCCGGCTGATCCAGGATGTTCAGCAGGATCCGCGCATTTTTATCGCCGCGCTCCGCCTGGGTCCTGATGCGGATCCGGTTCGCTGTCGTCAGGGCTGTTTCTGCAGACGAAAAGAAGCCGGACAGCCCCAGCAGTACGATCAGCACCAGAAGATCTATTATGTCCCTTGTATCCACGGTTCCTCCCTGTATCTCCGGATCACTTTCTGTTCTGCCCCGTCAGTGCGCGGAGCAGGCCGGCCAGGCCAGCCATCACAGTCCCGCCTGCGATAAAAACATCGCCCAAGTTGAATACGACCCGGCTGGCAGGCTTTTTATCCACATATAAATAGTCCACTACATATCCCCGGAAAAAGCGGTCGAACAGGTTGCTGGCAGCCCCGCCGATCATACAGGCGAGTCCCGCCTTTTCCAGATGATTTCCTTTCTTCGGCAGAAGAAGGGACAGACGAAGCAGCAGGGAACTTGCCACCGCCAGCGGAAGGCACCGGACAAGTTCCGGACGTTCCTTCATGACCCCCAGGGGAAGCCCTTCGTTGTGCAGCTTCCGGACTTGGACCAGGCCGCCCGTACCTTTCACTTCTTTCGGATAGGATTCATCCGGCTGCGACTCCACGCCGCTCTTCAGGGCAAGGTCCAGCACGGAGGTCAATGCGATCAGCGCCGCGTATACCATACCGCTCTCCTTTCATATCCCGGTTCGTCAACGCGTTGGTTCACGATTGCTTCAGTTCAGAAATAGTGATATCATATTTAAGACATTTTAACACAGGAGGTTCCCTCTATGAAAGACGAAAACTTCAGCGCGCAGGAGCTTTCTCCCCGGGATATCGCGCTTCTGCAGCTGGAATATTCTAAAAAACAGTATCAGCTGACCAAGGTCATGACCGGACTCATGGCTGCACTCCTGATCGTCGCGGTATTCTCTTCCTTGGTGTTCTATCAACGCTTCAACATGATCTACAAGGACCTTATGATCGTCAACGCCAACATGAAGGAGATCACTACCGAGCTCGCGGATCTGGATCTGAAGAACCTGAATGAACGTCTTGTGAGCACGCTGGACTCCTCTGAGAAAGCAATGGACGCGATCGCGAAGACCATCGACAAGATCGACACCGATGAACTGAACAAGTCCATTCAGGCACTGCAGAGGGCCGTCGACCCGCTGATCCGGCTTATCAATGCTCTAGGCGGAGGAGGTAATTAAATACTGTATAACAAGCTTAAAAAAATAGTTGGGGGACCGGAAAACCGGTCCCCCTTGGCATAAATACGAGCAGCTTTTTTTATATTTAACCGCCGGGTCCCCCGGTGGTGCCGGGTCTTACCAGCGGAACTCGAATCCGCCTCTCTTGAAGAATTCTTCAATGTCGTCCAGGTCGAAATCATAGAACCCGTTTCCATTGTTTCCTTCTTCCTTCTTCTCGCTGTCTTTATTCTCTTCCTTATCTTCCTTCGGCTCTTCTTTCTGAAGCTTGTTCTTCAGGCCGTCCACCGTTCCCTGGGGTGCCAGGGTGATCTGGATCTCGATCTCTTTGTACTCGTTGCCGTCGGGACGCTGTACCGTCAGGGTGACAGTCTCGCCGATCTCGTAACGGCTAAGCTTGTCCCGCAGTTCTTCGATGGTCTTCACCGTCATGCCGTCCAGCTTGACGATGATGTCGTTCTCCTGCAGTTCGGAAAGGGCTGCGGCGCCGTCCTCCAGGATCTTGTAAACGAAGATGCCCTCAGGCATGTTGAACCGCTTTGCAGCGTCAAGGTCCACGTTCTGGCCCTGGAATCCGATGAAGCCTCTCTTCTCTTCCGCCACCTGGGCTTTCTGGGTGGACAGGGTCTGGATCAGGTCTTTTACCGTGGAGATCGGAATGGCGTAGCCCATGCCCTCGACGCTGGTGTCGACGCTCTTCGACTCGTTGATGCCGATGACACGGCCTTCCATATCCAGCAGCGCGCCGCCGGAGTTGCCGGGGTTAATGGCGGCATCGGTCTGCAGAAGGTTCTCCACCGTAACTGTCTTGCCGAGTTCATTCATCGCGGTGACGCTTCTGTTCAAGGCACTGATATATCCGACGGTCACGGACTGGCCGTAGCCCAGGGCATTGCCGATGGCGATGACGCCCTGTCCGACCTTCAGGCTCTCGGAATCACCCATCTCAGCGATCACGATCTGTTCCTTGGTCTCCGGCTTGACATCTTCTTTCTTGATGGCGATCACAGCCACGTCCTTGCCGGAATCAGTTCCCTTGACCACTGCATCGGCATTCTCGCCGTCGATGAACTGCACAGTCACCTGGGTGGTATCTGCCACCACATGGTTGTTAGTGACTACCAGATATTCCGTTTCGTTCTCTCCGATCAGGATACCGCTGCCGGCGCCCTCGGTCTCATAGGTCTGGGTGCGGCCGAACCAGTCGCTGAAGGTCTGCTCGCCTATAACATCGATGGAGACGACGGAAGGCATAGCCTTCTCGACGATCCCGGAGACGTCCATGATCATGACCCCGCCGGATGCATCAGCCGCTGCTTTGGTCTCCGGAGCAGCTTTTGTCTGGGCAGGTGCCTGAGATGCAGACTCGGCCGCCGCCTTTGTTTCTCCCGCAGCCTTTGTTTCTCCCGCAGCACTCTTCACTTCACCTGCCGCCTCGGTCTCCGCTTCCGTTCCCGCCGCTACAGTGCTTTCCACCGCGGCAGGTGCTGCGTTCTTCTTCGCCGCGCCATTGTTGACACCGGTCATGGTCACGCCCGCGACCACGCCGAAGACCAGCGCGCATGCTGCAGAGGTACCGATCTTCTTCCAGAAGGAACCGCCGTTCTTTCCATTGTTTCCGTTATTTCCGCCGGCCTCCGGCACTCCCCGGGAGGGAACCGGGTCTCTTCCCGCCGGGGTCCCTGTTCCGTAGGTGCTGGCTGCTGTATTGTCATAGGGCATATTGTTAAAGTTCTGATACTGATTGTTCTCTTCGTACATCTCCGTACCTCCTCGCTCTGCTCTTGCTGATTTCCGGTCTGACCGCTTTACGGTCCTGCTGTTTCCCGGAATTGCAGTGCAGATATCTTTTTCTCTGATACTTCAAAAGTATAGAGGGGAAATGTGACAGAAATGTGTTTCTCCCCATCTGAAAATGTGAAAAACATGTGATTTCCGACTGGCGCTCCTCACACAAAAAAGAACCCCGGAAGAAGACGCTTCCACGTCCTCTTCCGGGGCTCCTCATGCCGGCGGCCGGGCTCGAACCGGCACGGTCATCACTGACCACGGGATTTTAAGTCCCGGGCGTCTGCCAATTCCGCCACGCCGGCAGAAAATCCGCCTTGCAGACTCCGAAAAGAACTATACCACAGGCGGGTTTTCCCGTCAATTTGTAATTACTTCTTCACGGTGCTGAATGCCAGGATATCTGCATCCGCATACTCTTTCAGCAGCTGGTCAAAGATCTCCTTTGCCTGCTTCTCATCGAAATTGCTGTAGTCTCCGCCGTCGTCGGAATTGTAGTGATAAGAGGCGTTTCCGTCTTTATCGAAGGATTCTCTCACTTCTTCCATGACCATCAGCTTCCCGTCGGTGACGGTGAACTTTCCGACGTAGTGATGTCCGGCAGCGAAAAGCTTTCCGTCCTTCACCATCAGGGGATTCGCTGTCCCGCCGGTCATGACGCAGCCGAGGTAGACCGGCTTTCCGTCTTCATAGGCAAAGATCTCCGCGTCCGTGGCGGCATCCTTCCCCTCTCCGCCGTTGTAGGTGTTAGAGGAAACGAGGAGCACGTCGGTCTCGTCCAGTTTCACATTAGCGTAACCCTGGCCGTCGGCAAGCTTTTTGTCGACGATCTGGGTGAAGGTGTCGCATCCCTCGGTATCCGTGGTCTGGACATGGTCCTTCGCAAGGCCTGAGCTGCGGGCGCTGGTCTCAGGCTGCTTCGTAAAGGTAAGCCAGATTCCGTCCTGGTTCAGCATCAGGTTGTCGCCCTCGATGTCGTATTCCCAGGCGACGCCCGGGGTATTCGCGTCCATGAGCTCGATGCTGCTCCAGTAGATATCGATATCGTCCTGCATGCAAATCTTACCGCTGTGATCCTTGTTCAGGATCACAGAGTACTCATAAGTCGTATCCGTTCCTTCGATCTCCTCTGTGATGGTCTGGGTGTAAGTGCCCGGCACATACTCGTACATGGTCTGGGGCTCGAAGTTCTCGAATTCGATGGAATCGATGACCTCAGCCAGGACATCGCTCACCTGCATATCCGTTGCGTCATCGCCAGTCGGAGTAGTCTCGACATCGAAGTAAAGCACGCCGCCGTTGTATTCTCCCGCGATGGCGGTCCGGGCAATACCGTCAGAGGCGGTATCCGCGTTCATCACACGCCAGAAAGCCCAGTTCTCGGGCGCTCCCGGGAAGAAGCCTTCGCTTCTGTCGATCTTTTCCTGGTCGCCCCAGGAAGACGTAAGCTCATAGAGAAGCTCTTCCGGCTGCTTTCCTTCTGCAAAGCTGATCGTAACTTTGTCGGTGCCCTCCGCTTCGCCGGTGTAGGTAAAGGTCGCGCCGTCCTTCTCTTCCTTCACCTCGATGAGGGACGGATCATAGCGCACCTGCCATCCCTTGCTGTTTTTGTAGACCTTGTCTTCGGCGGCCTTTGTTTCTTCTGCCTTGGTTTCCTCTGCTTTTGTTTCGGCGGTCTTCATTTCCTCCGCTTTTGTTTCGGCAGCCTTCGTCTCCGCTGCTGCTGTGGTCGCTGCCGCAGTCGCCTCCGGCGTCGTCTCTGTCTTGCCTGTGCCCTGTCCGCATGCCGCAGTCAGGGCCAGGAGTCCTGCTGCAAAAATCATTCCTGCTTTCTTCTTCATTTTTCGTATCCTCTCTCTTTTTTTATATTCAAACCTTCGTTATTTTCCAACGTGAATCGATCCATGAATGATCAAAGCTCATGAAAGAGTCTCTGTCCATGGATTTCCGTCATTATAGGCTTCGATCTGTCACACATAACGCACAGATTATCATGTCTGGATCTGAAGCATTTCCTCCAGGGCGCCGTCATCCTTGAATACCATGAACTGTCTGATGGACAGCCGCACTTCCTGACCGGTCTGAAGGATCCTGTAAGTACTCCCTTCCGCCGTCACGCGGATCAGTGCGTCGCCCGCCCGCACGCGGCAGTCGTTCACGTCCCCGAGATAGTACTGCCTCTCCAGCACGCCCCGGAGCATCCCTTCTTCCCGGAAGGAAATGTTTTCCGGCCTCACCGCCACATCCACCTTTCCGCGGAGGGGTCCGTCGTAGGGGATGGACTGCCCGTTCATGTCCCGCAGAAGAATGCGGCCATCTTCTGCCTCTCCTTTGAAGAAATCGACCTTTCCCAGGAAATCCGCCGTGAACTGGTTCACCGGCTTGTTGTAGATCTCCTCCGGCGTCCCGCTCTGCTGCACCACGCCGCGGTTCAGGAGCAGGATGCGGTCGCTCATAGCCATGGCCTCGGTCTGATCATGGGTCACGTAGACCACCGTGATACCCAGCTTTTTCTGGATCTCCTTTATCTCAAAACGCATGGTCTCCCTCAGCTTCGCGTCCAGGTTGGACAGCGGCTCGTCCAGAAGGAGCACCTCCGGCTCCCCCACCAGCGCCCTCGCCAGGGCCACTCTCTGCTGCTGTCCGCCAGACAGCTGGTTCGGAAAGCGGTCCGCGTACTGGGTGAGATGGGTCATCTCCAGGACCTCCCCCACCTTCTTCCGAATCTCCTCGGCGGCGGTCTTCCTCACCTTCAGGGGATAGGCGGCGTTCTCAAAAACGTTCATGTGAGGCCACACCGCGTAATTCTGGAACACCATCCCGATGCCTCTCTGCTCCGGAGGCACAAAGGCCTTGCTGCCAGAGACCAGGCGGTCCCCGAGATACACTTCTCCGGAATCCGGACGTTCAAAGCCGGCGATAATGCGGAGCAGTGTTGTCTTTCCGCAGCCGGAGGGGCCGAGGAGGGTGATAAATTCCCCTTCCTGGAAGGTTTCCTCGATCATTTTCAGCACTGCGCTGCTGCCGAAGGATTTTGTGATCTGTTTTAATCCGACACCTGCCATCTGTCTGGTCCTTTCTGTGTCATCTGTTATCTGCTGACAAAATGCGCTGTCATCATCCGCTGATGGAGAGCGCGCCGCCTGTGATCTTTCCCAACAGGAAATTCAGGGCCACGACGATCATCAGGATGCCGAAAGCCATGGCGCAGCTCATGGGCTGGCTGGTAAAGGTCCAGTACTCGTAAAGCTGAAAGCCGATGGTCTTTGTCGTGGTGGAGTAGAGCAATGTCGTCATGGACAGCTCGTAGAAACTGGGAATGAAGATCAGGAACCAGCTGGCGGCCACCGACGGGAGGATCAGCGGCACGTTGATCTTCCGCATGGTGTAAAGCCACCCCGCGCCCGATGCCAGGCTGGATTCCTCCAGGGACTGGTGGATCTGACTCAGCGCGGATACCACGGTGCGCATCCCCATCAACATATATTTGATCATATAGGCGATGATCATGATGTACGCCGTCCCGTAGATATTGATTCCAAAGTTCCCGCGCATCGTCATGATCAGCCCGAGGGCGATGACGACGGACGGGGTGCCGGACCCGAGGGTGATGAGGAACGCGGGGATGCCCCGGCCCCTGACCCGGGTGCGCTGCAGAAGCCAGCTCATTAAGACAGCGATGAGAAGGCCCACCGTCGCCGCGGCTGATGCGAACAGGAAGGAGTTCTTAAGACAGCTCATGGTCTCGCCGCGGTTAAAGACTGTGGTCCAGTTCACTAACGTAAAGTTGCCCGGCGCAAAGATGTTCTTTCCGATATCCACCTTAAAGGAGGTGGTTAAAATCGTGAAGAAGGGCAGGAAGATGACCAGTCCCGCGAATAAAGCCACCAGGATCGTCAGCGGAATGCGGAACGCCCTGAGCTCCACGATGGCGGGCCGCACGGATTTTCCGGAGACCGTGATGTACTGCTTCTTCGCCAGCACCACTTCCGAAATAAAGAGGATCAACACCGCCGTCCCCATCAGGAAAACGGACAACGCGGTGGCATCATTCATGCCCTGCTGCCCCAGGGCGACATACTCAACGATCCTCGTGGTCACCGTGCTGACATTGCCCGGGGTTCCGATGATAGAGGGGATCCCGTAGCAGCTGGCGGCGCTGATGAACACCAGCAGCGCACCGGCGATGAGGGACGGCGTCATCAGCGGCAGCGTGACCGTAAGGACCGTCCTGAAGGGCGATGCCCCGGAGACCCTTGCCGCTTCTTCCAGCGAAGGATCCATCTTTTCCATTGCCCGGCTTACGGTGATAAAGGCGTAGGGGTAGTAAAAAGTCGTCAGCACCCAGATGATGCCGGGAAGGGTGTATACGTTCAGCGGACCGGGGCCGTCCCCCAGCCGGAACAGCATCCGGAGCCACTGGTTGATGGTGCCTACGTTCGGGTTCATCAGGCGGAGCCAGGCCATGGCCCCCACGTAAGGCGGGACCATGTAACTCAGCACGAACAGCCAGCGGAAAAGCTTTCTGCCGTACAGATCTGTGCGCCCCACAAGCCAGGCCAGCGGGAACGCGAAGGCTGTTCCGAAGACCATGGAGGCGAACGCCGCGATCAGCGTGTTTTTCAGTGCCTCCCGGTTCATGGGATAGGTGACCAGCCGGCGCAGGGTGTCCAGGGAGAATGTTCCCTCCGGGAACACCGCCCTCCACAGGATGAAGATCAGCGGGAGCAGCTGAAACACCAGCATAAAGTCAAGGATCAGAAGGATGAAGATCCACTTGACATCAAAGGCCCATCTTCTCTCCGCCCGCATAAGGAGGGCAAGAAGAAGGGCGTCCAGCACAATAAGCACACCGAAAAGCACCACGGTGCGGCTGCGGCTCAAGATCTGCGCGTCCATCCAGGAGATCTCCCCGGAGGCGATCATGCGGATCACCCCGGCATGACGGTCCTTGCCCCGGACGCTCTTTTTCAGAAGGTTCACACTTTCCGTTACACGGCTGTCTTTCAGGCCGCCGCTGGTAAAGAAAGCCATCATAAAGACCGCCTTCTGCTCCAGTCCTTCCTTTTTACCTGCTGTCTTTCTGATCTCCTCCGGGATGTCTGAACTTTCGCCCGGGGTGCCAGAAGTCTCTCCGGCCGCGCAGCAAAGCAGCTTCAGTCGGAACTTCGCCGCCTCATCTTCCGCCATAGCGGCAATCTTTTTTCGCTCGGCGTTCTCGATCTTCGGCCCGTCAAGAAGATAGGCGGCGGAAAGAACGCGGATGATGTCAGCATCGTCCGCTGAACGCTCAGAGGCCTGTGCCGCATCTTCATTTGCGGTGCCTGCGGAGGTATCTGCAAGAAGAGCTTCCGCTGTCCGGTACAGGCTCTCCCGCTCATCCTCCGAAAGCTGCTTCAGGGCCGGCTGCATCTTCCGCTTCCAAGCCTGGTCCACTTCCCGGGACAGGCGATGGATCGCCTGGTAGGCGCTCTCGGAACTGAAGCCTGAGGCAGCGAATTCCTGCTGTCCCTTCAGGCCCAGGAATATCAAAAGGACGCCCATCAGAAGAAAAAGGGCCAGCCCCGTTTTTGACATATTTTTCTTCATCATAGGTGTCCTCTTTATAGTCGTTGTGCCGTTATTTCTGCCATGCTGCTGTGTCGGTTTTCTGTCTTGTTACTGCGTCACTTCTTCAGTCCAGAGATTCACTATCTGGCTGCGATTCTTGTAAGCCTTCTCCCAGTCGACGCCCATATCCTTCTTGATCAGGGAATCGGTGTCCACGGAGTTCTCAGGATGCTCTTTCATGCCTGCAAGGACGGAGTGCATGTAGGCCTTCATGATCAGCTTCTGGGCCTCTTCCGTCAGGAACCACTGCGCCACGGCCTCAGCGGCCTCTGTATTCACGTTCTTGGAGTACTCTTCCTTTACGATCATGACCGTCGAGGGGATCAGGACCACGCCGTCCTCCGGGTAAATGACTTCGAGATTCGTCACCTTGTTCCCCTTCTCCTCTTCATCGTGGATATATTTCAGGACGGATTCCTCCAGGATCATGATGGCGGCGCACTCTCCGCTCTGGAGCTTCGCGATGGCGGTGGAGCCGGACTCTCTCATGACCTTGTTCTCACCGAGTTTATCCAGATACTCCTCCCCGTAGGTCTCCAGAAGGGAACAGACTGCGGCGTAGGCGGTGCCGCTGGTCAGCGGATCACCCATGGAGATGTAATTTTTCAGAGAGGGATCATAGGCAAAATCCTTAAAGGTCTTCGGAATGCGGACGCCCTTCGCCTCCCACTCGGCTGCCTTTTCCGGGTTGCAGGCCAGGACCATGTTGCAGACACGCACCGGATACCAGTAACCCTCCGGGTCGCAGGGGAAGCGGAGACGTTCCGCGGCGTTCTCCACCTCAAAGGACTCCAGGTAGCCGTAGTCCTTCATTTCCAAGGAGAAGGACGGCTCCGCCACCATGAACATGTCGCCGCCGATCGGCTGGTCCTTCTTGTCCCCCATCTCGCCGTAGATCTTGGTGATCAGGGCGCTGGTCCCGGAATAGAAAAAGAAACTTCCGTCATTGCCGGGGGTCAGCTCCGGGAATTTTTTCTTCAGAGCCTCGTCAAGCATATCGAGGGCGAAGGGATACATAGAGGCGTAGATCACCAGTTCCCCTTCCACGCTGGTGTCCGGCTCCGAATCAGAGACAGCTCCGGAATCGGCTGCGGGAGATTCTTCCGCCGCGGCGGTGGTTTCAGAAGCTGCTTTCGTTTCTGCTGCGGCTGTGGTGCCGGCTTCGGAAGCTGCTGCGGCTGCAGTTGTCTCCTTCGGAGCCTCCGCGCCGCCTTTTCCGCAGGCTGTAAGAGTGGTCATTGCCAGTATCATAGCCAAAAGAATCGAGATTCCTTTTTTCATCATGATGAACGATCCTCCTAAGACAGATCTCACAACTGAAAAAAGCACTCTGCTCAGCAGAATGCTTTTCGCGACCCGGAACGGACTCGAACCGTCGACCTCCGCCGTGAAAGGGCGGCGCTCTAACCAACTGAGCCACCAGGCCTAAACTCCCTGTGTTGGACTCGAACCAACGACACCGCGGTTAACAGCCGCGTGCTCTACCGACTGAGCTAACAAGGAATAAAACAAGTGGAGCTTCGGGGACTCGAACCCGGGACCGATCGGTTATGAGCCGACTGCTCTAACCAGCTGAGCTAAAGCTCCA
>JAFSYO010000132.1 GCA_017449925.1 Stomatobaculum sp. | reverse complement strand
AGATCAAGGTAATCCTTGCTGGTCTTGAATACTTCCTCGATTTCAGTTCTGCAGAAGTATTCCGTCAGCAATGCTTTCGGGGAAGCATCAATGTTGGACAGCAATACGAAGTATCCATATCGAACCGTATACCAGTCCTTATCCCTGACCCTGAGATCCGCAAAATCGTCTTCGTGCTCGACAAGATAATCGCCAAAACGCATCAGTGCGTTGTTCTGGTCGACATACACGTATGCGTAGATGTCCTGGTCAAAGAGACGGATCTCCTTCCGGATCCCGAAGTAGGTATGATGCGCGCGTGCAAAAGCATACTTTCCTTTGCCAATCAGGTCCTTGACATCCCAGTACAGTGTCTTGAATGGGAATCCCTTCCTGGCAGGCATCCTCCCGATGAAGGATTTCACGCTTCCGATATGGAAGGTCTGAAGAAGATCCTTTGAGATATATCCCGCGTCCAGTACAAGCGAATCGATCTCTATGTCCAGCGTATCCGCCACATCGTTGACAGTATTCATAACCGTGTTGATATCCAGTACGTTCCCGGGAATGATATCATACCACACCGGGAGCCCGGAGACTTCGTCCAGGACAAGCACAAGCCTGGCCATGACATCACATGCGGCAACGCCATGACAGCACAGAGCGTTAAACGGATTATCCTCGATATCATTCGGCAAAGGAGTTGAATCTACATAACACCCCTTTCCGAAAGACGGATACATTTTCCGCATGGCTGTCACAAAAGTCTTAAAGAACGAGACCTTGACGTGATCAGCACCCATGGCTGTATAGAAAGCCGTATCCGATCTGAGTGAGGAAAGCGGGATATCCTGAAGCAGATAGGAAGCGAAAGACTTCTGCAGAAAAGTATCACAGGCGATTTTTGATTCGTCCTTCAGCACGCCGTGCAGAATGTGCCCAAGCAGCCGCTCGTATTCGCTATCTTTGGGAAAAACGATTCTCAGAACCCTGAGCATTCCGCACTTTTCCAGAAACGAAAGCAACAGATATGCGTCCCCGAATATTGTATGGATCTCTGTAGCCGGGAAGAGGTCTTTATGGTCTTTGATTCGCGGATCGTCTCGTTCAACCGTCTCGAAGGCATCTGTATTGGCATCATAATAGACCAGACCGCGGGTCGGAGACAGAAAAATGCCGTTCCGTTTATCCTCTGAGAGATACAATACCCTTCCCAGTTTCTCCCTGACTTCATGTTTGGAGTGATTTGCTTGTCCCGTACCGATATATACCGTGTCGACAACAGCAGCTGAACCGCTCACAATGACGTTGTTCTTATCTCGGATGACCTTTTGCGTTTTGATGAAACTCATGCAGTCCGCCTCCGATCAGGATAGTCTTACGTAGGACTATATTGATTATATATCAAACCACGCAGAAACGCAATATCTTGTTTGAGAAGCATTGATTCACAACAGATATTGTAAGGGGAAGTCCGGTGTAGTTCTACTTTTGTTGTGATCTACGGATTACTTAACTAAATCGCAATAAGCGATTGCCCTGCATTTGGAGAGTCTCATGCCCTGCATTTGGAGAGTCTCATGCTTGCAAAGAAAGCCTGCGGATGTTACAATATTTGTTGATATATTTCCATTATAAAGCCACGCGATCGCCGGTAAAGCACGGGCATCTTTCCGAAAGCGGGAATGCCATACTTTGACAGGCCGTCACTTCCGCCGCGCGGACCGGACACCGGCAGCAAAAGCCGCCGGCCATGATCATATTTATTTTCATCAGGAGCAGATACCGCCATGAGGACCGCGACTACAGCCGTACCCGCAAAGCCCGCAAGGAAAAAGCGTGGCTTTTGGCGTGTGCTCCTCCACATCCTGGCCGTCCTTCTCATCCTGGCAGTCATCAGCGGCGCGGCCGTTTACATCTACCGCGAGTATATGAAAACGCATTACAAGGTCACTTTCTATCAGGAAGCCTCCAGAAAGGTCAGCGGCAATATCCGCCTCGCTGTCATCTCTGACATCCACAACCGGGAATACGGTAAGAACAACGATACTTTGCTCGCCGACCTGCGCGCCCTGGAACCCGACCTCATCCTCTTCCTCGGCGACATGGTCATCCGGCAGGAAGACGATTATCAGGCCGTATTGAATCTGGTATCTGCCTCCTCGCAGATCGCGCCCTGCTACGGGGTGCTCGGGAACCATGAGAGCGAGCGCATCTATTATCAGGACGACAAGGACCTGACAGCCAGATTCAAAAGCGCGGGCCTGAAGCTGCTGCGAAACGCCTCGGAAACGATCCAGATCGGCAGCGACACCGTCCAGCTCATCGGCATTGAGGGCACGGCCTACGGGTTCGAGGAATACGGCGGGCGCGCGTTCATGGAGAAGACAGCGCTCGATCCCTCCGCCTACAGCATCGTCATGGCGCATATCCCGGTTCTCTTCAAGTCCCAGCTGTCCGACTATGCCTTCGACCTAGGGCTCGCGGGGCACGTGCACGGCGGCATCGTGAGGCTCCCGTTCCTCGGCGGCCTGTACTCGGGCGAGGAGGGCTTCTTCCCGGAATATACCCTGGGGAAATATACCTTATGCCGCGGGCAGTCCCTGATCATCAGCGGAGGCCTGGGCGATTCCAATCCTTACAGGCCTAGGATCAACAACATGCCCGAGCTGGTCGTGATCGATATCAGCCGCTACTGAGCGGTCCATATATACACTGACAGATAACCAAAGAAACGATCACTGCATTCCGTCACCATAGCGGTGACAGAATCATCAAGGAGAAGCATCTACACAATGACAATGACAGCAAAGAACAGACTCGGGACAGCCGGTGACGCGGTGTCATCCGGCGCTCCCGGCAGGGGGTGGAACAGCATGCAGAATGCCTTACGTGTGTTCCGGAAGCGGTGGTATATCTTCCTCATCGTCTTCCTGATCGCGTTCGCGGCGCTGTGCGGCTATCATTGCATGAAGAGCCGCAGCACAGCGAGCACGATCCTGTCCCTCGATTACGAGGAGGCCTCAAGGGGCCTGACGCCGAATGAGACCCGGTTCAATATCTTCGAGATCCGCGGCCGTGAGGTCATGGAGCGGCTGATCAGCTATGCCGGTCTCGAAGGGAAGATCACACCGGAAGAGCTCGGCGAATGCGTCAGCGTCCAGGCCACGCATGACAGGAACATCAGCGGCAGCGTGAACTATATCAGCACGTCCTTCGTGGTGAAGTTCACGAATAACGAGAAGATCTCCGGAAGGACCGCGGAGGACATGCTTGAGCTCCTCTGCAAGGCCTACCGTGAGTACTTTGTCGAGCACTACGGCTACAACCACTCCATCCTGTCCTTTGATGTAAACGATCTTCAGTTCAATGACGAGTACATCATGGCAGTGGACCTGCTGGAACTCCGGTGCGGCCAGCTCGAAAAATACGTGCAGCTCCGCCGCCACGAGAGCAAGAACTACCAGGATCCGGATACCGGGATCACGTTCTCCGACCTCGAGCAGCGGGTCAGCAACTTCTACGCATATGACCTGGCGAAACTCCGCTCCTTCGTCATCGAGAACGGCATCGTGAACGACAAGGAACAGACGGGCAGCATGCTGAACTACAAGGTCCGCATGGACTCCCTCATGTACAGCAAGCTCATGGCCGCGTATGACGAGGACAACAAGGGCATTGAGATGTACGATGCCGCCATGAGCGCCGTCGTCATGATCCCGACCCAGGACCAGTCCAACAACTACTACATGTCCAGGACCCGCACCGGTATGGACTCCATGGCCAATCATGCCAGGGAGCATCTGACGGGCGCTACCGAGCGCATGGAAAAGATCAAGTACAGCACCTACCTGACCGAAAAGCTCGAGGCCGCCGCAGCCGACAAGGCCAATACCGAAAAGGCCGACGCCATGATTCAGGAGGCTGAGGCGACCCTGACCAAGCTCGCCACGGACATCCAGGCAGTGGACAGCGCGTACACCAGCGCCAAAGCCCGCAACTATATCGGCTTCAGTGAGGACTCCGTGGGTTTAACTCAGCAGTTCGGCCTCGTCCGCTCCTTCCTGGGTGCGGTGCTGCTCCTGATCGTCATCTTTTTCTGTGTCTGCCTCATTGGATCTCTTCGCAGGAAGGAGGTGGCAGCAGCATGAAAAAGTTCAGTATTCTCCGGTATCTGAAGCAGTTCAGCCTGCCGATCTTCCTTCTGGCCGTCATCGGATCCCTGGCCATCTATTTCTACGGGAACTCCCGGCAGCGCTATGTTGCCACCACCGTCATCCAGTACACCAATGACGCTGCTAAGGACGGCTATACGCCCGACGGCAGCCCGCTGAATGTCGAAGAGATCTATTCCCCCACGGTCATCGACGCGGCACTAGCAGACCTGGGCTACCAGTCCAATATCGATTCCATCCGCGCCAACTGCTATGTGGAGGATGTGATCTCCGAAAGGCAGCAGACGCTGAACCAGGCACTGCTGGACAAGGGCCAGGAGCCTTCCTACCTGACCGACACCTACCGCGTGTATTACATTGCCAGCAGTGACAAGGGCGAGGATTACGCCCGGAACATGCTCGACGCGATCCTCAAGAACTACTACGAGTTCTATGCCGAGAGATACGTCGAGGAGCAGCTCCAGAGCAACGGCGTCTCCGCCCTCGCCACAGGGAATTACGACTTTATCGAGAGCACACAGGTCCTCGAGGATTCTGTTTCCGAGATGCTCGATTACCTGCTCGACAAGCGCGCCTCGTACCCGTACTTCCGCTCTGTGGAAACGGGTTACTCCTACAACGACCTCTACCGCATCTATGAGTTCCTGTACGATTACGAGATCCCAAGCCTGTATGCCGCGATCCTGAACGACGCGGAAACGAACGATATCGACCTGCTGATCAGCCGCCTGACCAAGGACTGCGAGGATATGCAGCTGTATATCGAAAACCGTCAGGAGCGCGCGGACTACCTCAAGAAGCTGATCGATACCTACAGCCAGCGCAACAAGGATATGCTGGATTACCACTACCAGAGCGCTGAGAACGGCACGGAATCGATCCTGAAGGACGTCGAGTACGACCGCGGCAACAGCGGCAGCAAGGAGACCACGTATGACAGTTTGGTCAAGGAATACGTGGACCTGAACATCGAGATCCGTCAGAAAGCCATCGAGAAGGAACACAAGGAATACCTGCTGTCCGTCTTCGGTGCTGCCGACGGGAACGGCCAGAAGGCCTTCACCCCGGAAGAGATCAGCGAAAAGATCGCCCACTGCGTGGACCTCGCGGGCAAGTATTACGAATATGTCGAGCATACCGGGCGTGAGCTCAACCGCCAGCTGAGTGCGAACTACCTGTCCATGATCAGCAGCATCAATGTGGAGCCCACGGTCAACTTGAAACTCTACCTGGCGCTAGCCCTGGTGTTCTTCCTGCTGGTAGGTGGCATCGGCGCGGTGGTCCTGGGCAGGGCCCTCGACTTCATTGACTACTTCCGCTATGTGGACAAGACGGTCCGGCTGCCCAACCGCGCCAGGTGCGACGCGTATATCAGCGAGCATTCGGATAAGCTGCTGAACGAGAACTTCTCCTGCCTTGCGGTGAAGATGGATTCCCTGAGCACCCTGTCCGGCAAGTACGGGCGCACCGCCGGCGACGAGGTCCTCAAGGACTTCGCCTCGATCCTTAAGTCTTTCGGCGAGCTGTATGGCTTCGTAGGCTACAACGGCAGCGGCGTCTTCTTTGCCTTCTTCCCGAACTGCCCGGGTCAGAAGCTTGATGTGATCCTGACAGCGCTCAGCCGCCAGGTCGAAAAGTACAACAGCCTCAATCCCGGCTACGAAGTGCACTACGTCTGCGGCAGGGCTGTCTCCGGTGAGGACGGCGTGTTCGAGATCCGCGAGCTTCTCAGGCTCGCCATGCAGCGCATGCATTCGTAAACGTGCTCATTTGCGCACACCAACAGATAATCAAAATTGATATAAAGGATCACAGATAAAGCAGTGACAGTGAATCAGCTCCGGCGGGAAGACTTAAGCAGCAAGACGCTCAGGGAAGCGGCAAAAAAGTGCCCGGCACTGGTCGCGTTCCTTGCGATCGCCTGCACTGTTCTCGCCGGTCTCGGAGACTGGAAAGTCCTGAATAACGCGCTGGGCGCGCTTCCCAAGGCGATCGTGCTTGGGACGATCGTCTGCGCCTTCATGAACTTCCTCATCGCCGCGGATTTCGATAAGCTCAAGAAGGCTGTCGGCTTTTTTCCCATCTTCCTGCTGCTCATGGCCGTGTATTTCCTGATCAGTATGTACATATGGATCACGGATTTCTCCAAGGTATCCTCCATCAGCAGGGCAGGCCAGAAGATCCTCTTCCAAACCATCACCATCATCTACTGCGTGTTCATGTGCTACCTGTTCGAGGAAAAGGCAGTCAATTACCTGTTCTTCAGCATGTGCGCCACGAACACCATCATCGCTCTCCTCGAAATGCCCAAGTACGGTATTTCGGAGAGCATCTCTTCCGTGGTCACCTGCCTCGTCTCCTTCGGCGAGGCGGAAGGCTTCGTACGCCAGCTGGAGATCCACGACATCACGTTCCTGTTCGGACAGTTCTTTATCTATTACCTCATGTTCGCGCCCAAGCAGTCTAAGACCGACAGGCGCATCCGCATCTGGGGCGTGATCCTTTCCATCTTCTTCATGCTCCTGGGCCTCAAGCGCAGCACCATCCCGGCTGCCCTCCTCGTGTGCATCTATGTGAAGCTGGTCCGCAAATTCAAAAGCCCGCAGAAGCTCGTCATGGCCACGGGGACCGCGCTGTTCCTGTTCTTCTATGTATATCTGTACCTCACGCGCTCCGGCATCCTGGTGGCGTTCCTCGAGTCCCTCGGTGTCGACATGATGGGCCGCGATGTCCTGTGGAGCCTGCCCAACGACTACTATGAACTTTCGCCCTTCTGGAAAGGTCTCGGGTTCGAAGCCGTGACAGACCTCGTGAACATGTGGCATAAGGCAGGGCTCATCAACCGCGCGTATCCCCTGCACAACGATATCCTTAAAATATTCATCGAGCTTGGTGCCATGGGTTTCACGCTCTGGGCGGCCATCAATTATATCCTGTACCCCGCCTATTGGATCACGCGGCACGATAAGGAGACCGGTCTCCTGTATATGGCGGTCCTTGTCTATATGACAGTGACCTACCTGACGGACAATACCGCCTTCTATTTCTGGAGCTGCATTGGTCTCAGGCTCATCCCCATGGCCTACACCTACCGCCTCCAGAAAGTGCGGACTCCCGCACAGTGGAAAGCGCCAACGGCAGAAGAATCGGCCAGCGAGATCCGGCTGATCGAGATGGGAGAGTGATCCATCATGCTGTACAGATTAGAGCGCCTGTGGGTCTATCTCAAAAACGTGATCCTGCTCACACTGCTCTGGCCCATCGCCTTTGTACTCAGAAAAACGGACAAGGCATACCAGCGCCTCTGGCTCGTGATGGAACGCGGGTTTGATGCCCGGGATAACGCGTACTGGTTCTTTAAGTATCTTCGGGAAAAGCATCCCGAGATCAATTCCTGCTATGTCATCGATACATCGAGCCCCGACTGTGAAAAGGTCGCAAAACTCGGCACGGTCATCAAATACAGGTCTGTAAAGCATTACCTCATGTACCTCTCGGCCGACATGCTCATCAGCACGCATGTTCAGCCCGGCGCGCCCGACCTCATGGCCTACTATCACCTGCGCCAGTTCGGGATCCGTCCCAGAGGCAAGGAGATCTTCCTGCAGCACGGGATCATCGCAGCCGAGATGAAATGGATGCGCTACCCCAATATGAAGGTCGATTTCTTTGCCAGCGGCGGCAAGCTGGAATACGATTATCTCTCTTCACAGTTTGGTTTCCCGGAAGGCGTGATCCAGTATACGGGGCTGTGCCGTTTCGATAATCTCATCCGCGGGAATAACCCCTCGAATGAGATCCTCGTCATGCCGACCTGGCGCGGATGGAAGTATCCGCAGGGCGAAGAGTTTTACGGAACGGAATACTATAAGCACTTCCAGTCCATGCTCGAAAACCCGAAGCTGCTTCAGCTCCTCGATGAGCGCGATCTTAAGCTTATCTTCTATCCGCACATCGAATTACAAAAAGAGCTCGATAAGTTCAAATCCCCCTCCGAACGCGTCATTCTTGCCGGATGGCGGGATTACGATGTTCAGCAGCTGCTCATGCGCTGCAATCTGCTGATCACGGATTATTCCAGCGTGTTCTTTGATGCCGGGTATATGGAAAAGCCGGTCATCTATTACCAGTTCGATGAAGAGGACTTCCGCAAATACCATTACCAGGAAGGCTATTTCTCCCATGATAAGGACGGTTTTGGCCCAGTCGTGCATACGGAGGAAGAACTGGTAAGCGCCGTACTTAAATGTGCCGGGAACGGCTTCAAGCTTGAGGATGAATACCGGAAGCGCCTTGACGCGTTCTACACGGTCAGAGACGAACTCAACTGCGAAAGGACCTACCGGATCCTTTGCAGCATGGACGGTAAAAAGAAAGTGAACTGATAAGGCAGCATTTGCGTTTAAGGACACTGTCATTAACAAGAACAACTGGAGGTATGGAGAAAGATGCTACGTGTGCTGCATTCCGTCAGCAATATGGCGCGCGCGGGGATCGAAACCATGCTGATGAATTATTACCGGGAGATCGACAGATCCAAGCTCCAGTTCGACTTCCTGGCCAACAAGCCCATACCGGGCGAGTATGACGAGGAGATCCGCAGCATGGGCGGCCGGGTCTTCGTAAGCCCGGGTCTTAACCCCCTGCATTTCCCCGAATACAAGCGTTTCGTGGCAGGGCTGCTGCATGAGAACCCGGAGATCCGGATCGTGCACGCGCACAACGAGGCCATGGGCTATTACGCGCTGAAGAGCGCCAAGGACGCTGGCATTAAGGTCCGCATCGCGCACGCGCACAACACGCAGATCATTAAGGATTACAAGTATCCCCTTAAAATGGTCTGCAAACAGCTTCTGCCCGGCGCAGCGACCGATTACTGGAGCTGCGGCAGGGACGCGGGCATCTATTACTACGGCGAAAAGCGCTGGAAAGAGTCCGGCTTCATCCTGCATAACGCCATCGACACAACGCGGTTCACGTTCAGGCAGGAAGCCCGTGACAATCAGAGGAAACTCCACAACCTCGAAGACTGCTTTGTGATCGGGCACGTCGGCCGGTTCAATGTCCAGAAGAACCATACGCGCCTGCTTGACATCTTCGCGGAAGTCCTGAAGACCGTTCCCGAAGCGCGCCTCGCGCTGATCGGCACCGGCGAGCTCGAGGAATCAGTAAAAGAAAAAGCAAAGGCTCTCGGCATTCAGGACAAAGTCCTCTTCCTGGGCCAGATGGGCGATGTAAGCGAATGGTATATGGCCATGGACTGCTTCGTGCTGCCCTCGCTGTTCGAAGGCCTGCCCGTGGTAGGCATCGAAGCGCAGGCGACAGGCCTGCCATGCGTCTTCTCGAACAAAGTTACAGACGAGGTCCTGCTCTCCCCCGGTGCGCGCAGGGTCGCTCTCGACGCGGACAACGCGGAATGGGCCAAAACGATCATTTCAACCAGGCTTTCAGCTACAGACCGCACGCTGGGTGCGGAGACCATCCGCCGGGCAGGGTATGACATCCATACGGAAGCGCGCAAGCTCCTGGAGCGGTACCTTCAGATGGCCGCGCGCGCGGATGCCGCCACAAAAGCCTGACGCGAAAGGACGGAACTAAGATCATGGGAAAGACAGCAAAGCGCATCGCGATGATCGGCCACAAGTTTATCCCTTCCAGGGACGGCGGCGTGGAGGTCGTGGTCAGCAACCTTGCGCCGCACCTGAAGGATGCCGGGTACGATGTGACCTGTTATAACCGTACCAATAAACAGTTCAAGCAGCTCCGGAAGGAAGGGAAGCTCCCGAAGGAATACAAGGGCGTGCGCTTGATCTGGGCGCCGACCATTGACTGCCGCGGGCTCGCGGCCATGACTTCCTCGATCTTTGCGACGATCATGGCGGCCTTCAGCAAGTATGACCTCATCCACTTCCATACAGAAGGCCCCTGCGTCATCTGCTGGCTGCCAAGGCTCCTGGGCAAGAAGGTCGTCGTGACGGTGCACGGCCTTGACCACATGCGCCAGAAATGGGGCAAGCTCGCTTCCACCTACATCATGATGGGCGAGAAAGCGGCCGTCCGACACGCGCACAGCATCATCGTGCTGAGCAAGGGTGCCAAAGATTACTTCCTCGAGAAATACGGCCGTGAGACCGTGCTCATCCCCAACGGCATCGACCCGGCGGAGATCCGGCCTGCCGATGAGATCACAAAGCAGTTCGGGATCAACTCCCGGGAATACATCCTGTTCCTGGGCCGCCTGGTGCCGGAGAAGGGCATCCATTACCTCATCAAGGCATACAAGGCGCTGAACACCGACAAAAAGCTGGTGATCGTCGGCGGCACGTCGGATACGGACGGTTATGTGAAGGAGCTGTATGACATGGCCGCAGGCGATCCTTCCATCATCTTCACCGGCTTCCAGCAGGGGCAGGTCGCCGAGGAACTCTACAGCAACGCGTACCTGTACGTGCTGCCCAGCGACCTTGAAGGCATGCCGCTGACCCTGCTCGAAGCCATGAATTACGGGTGCTGCTGCGTGACCTCCGACATCGGCGAATGCGCGGACGTCATGGACGGCTGCGGCTTCACCTTCCCCCACGGGAACATCGAGGCTCTCAGGGAAACGCTCCAGGACCTGTGCGGCCATCCCGACAAGGCGGAAGCGCACCGCGGTGAAGCCCGGAAGGTCATCGCGTCCAAGTACACCTGGGAAGACATCACGAAACAGACCTCCGAGCTCTACGGCAGCCTGCTGGATAAGTAATCCAAACACAACCACAAAGGCAACCCGCCTTTATCCCCATAAATCCATCGCGGAAAGGATCTCCCGATCGGCATGAAGCTTGAACGCACGAAAAATGCAGCAAGGAACATCGTTTTTGACGGAACGTTGGAAATGGTCAATATGCTTTTCCCGTTCGTCATCCGCTCTGTCATGCTGCATTATCTCGGAACTGAATACCTGGGTCTGAACGGCCTGTTCAAGTCGCTGCTGACGTTCCTGAACCTGGCAGAGCTGGGTGTGGGCAGCGCGATGGTATTCAGCATGTACAAGCCCATCGCCGAGGACGATACGCCTGTCATCTGCGCACTGTTGCGACTGTACCGCACCCTTTATCGGATCATAGGCCTTGCGATCGCGGCAGTAGGCCTGATCCTGATCCCCGTCTTGCCGAAGCTCATCAAGGGCGACCTGCCCGCGGACATGAACCTGTACGTGCTCTACCTCATGAACCTGGGAAATACGGTGGTGACGTACTGGCTCTTCGCCTACAGGAGCAGCCTGCTCCAGGCACACCAGCGCAGGGACGTGATCAGCAAGGTCAGCCTGGCTGTGCGCCTGACGGAATATGTCATTAAGATCCTGATCCTCATCTTCTCCCGGAACTATTATCTCTATCTGGCCGTCCAGCTTT
>JAFSYO010000131.1 GCA_017449925.1 Stomatobaculum sp. | reverse complement strand
GGACCTTGAAGAACTGGACTTCGTAGCTCTTCAGCACCTGGTCCTGCTCTGACAGAACGACCTCCACATAGCCGGTGTCGACGCCGTAAGCGCCCTCGATCGCTTTGAACCGCACGGGAAGAATGGTGTCGGCGGTCACGGTCCTGGGCTCCATCAATGTCTTGAACACCGTCTGTCCGGCCACTTCCTGCCGGAGCCGTATCATGACGGAGACAGTGGAGGAAGCGGAACCGGGTCCTACCAGATTCTTCAGTTCATATGTATTGTTGATAGATGCCACATACCTGGAGTTGGTGTCTCCTCCGATGGGTTCCACCATGAAATCGGTCTCTGCGGGTGTGGTCTCCTCCGGCCCCAGGCTTATAGTAAAGCCGATGCCGGTGCCGGACTCTATCTGATCGCCCGCATCCACAGCCTGGGTGATCACCGTACCCTCCGGAACGGTGTCGCTGTATACCTTGCTCATCTTTCCGGCTTTCAGGCCGGCGGCTGCGAGCTCGGCTTTTGCCGCCTCTTCTGTCTTCCCCGTCAGGTTCGGAACGTTGGTATAAGTCACCTCCGGCCCGAGACTCACTTTCAGCAGGATGCTTTCGCCCTTCTCCGCCCTTTCCGGAGAGAAGTCCATGACAGTTCCCGCAGCGTCAGTCTCGCTGTATTCCTCTTTCTTTACTACCTGGAATCCCTCCTCCGTCAGCATAGCTTCCGCGTCCTCAGCCTTCATGGCTATCAGACTGTATGTATTCAGGTCGATCTTCGCTGTGCCGAGACTCAAAGTCACGCTCACCTTGGTAAACTTCGGCGTCACATCTCCCGGCGCCGGTGACTGGTCCATGACAAGATTCTCCGCAAACTGCTCGGAATGTTCCCTGGAAGAGATAGTCAGCGTCAGGTCAGACTCCGCCAGCTTTTTCTCCGCGTCCTCCTGAGACAGGCCGATCACATAGGGCATAAAGACTTCCTTATCGGAAAGAGCCTGGGCGCTTTCCGAAGACTCCGCCTCTGTCGTGACCGCTGCCTGTGTCTCCGGGGGGGCAGGACTGCGGAAGAAGGACATCATGAACACAACAGCGCCGATCAGTGCGGCAGCGAAAACAATGCCGGTGATCTTCAGCATGTGGTCCAGGTTTTCGTCTTCTTTTTCTTCCTTCGCCTGCCGGCTGCGGGAATTCTTTCTTCTGGAACTGCCCTGGGCGTTCCTCAGGCGCTCTTTCAGTTCTTTTTTGTTGATCTCCCGGGTATCTCCCGACAATCCTCCGGAGACCCCCTGCGGGATCACGTCTGGTTCCTCTGCGGCCTGCATCAGATCCCGGATCACGGAATCGATATCCTGGTAGCGGTTCTCCGGTTCCTTCTCGGCGCACTTGATGATGATCTGCTCCAGCGACTTCGGGATCGCCGGATTGTAGGTCTCCGGCGGGATCAGCGACTCTTCGATATGGGCCAGTGCCACTGCCACTGCAGTGTCCCCGTCAAAAGGAAGCCTGCCGGTCACCATCTCATACATGGTGATGCCCAGGGAATAGATGTCGCTGCGGGCATCCGTGAACTCACCCCTCGCCTGTTCCGGAGAAATGTAGTGGACGCTTCCCATGGCCTGGGAGTTGATGGTCTGGGCTGTGACTGCGCGGGCGATGCCGAAATCCGCCACCTTGACCTTGCCGTCCCCGGCCAGGATCATGTTCTGCGGCTTCACATCCCGATGAATGATGCCTCTCTGATGGGCGGCTCCGATGCCCTGCGCCACCTGGACTGCGATCCCGATGGTCTCCTTGATATCCAGGTGTCCTTTCTTGGTAATGTAGTCCTTCAGGGTGATGCCTTCCACCAGCTCCATTACGATGTAGTGCAGGTCATCCTCGTCCACGACGTCGTAGATGCTGACGATGTTCGGGTGGTTCAGTCCTGCCGCGGCCTGGGCCTCCATTTTGAACTTCCGCACGAACTCCTCGTCCTGGCAGAATTCTTTTTTCAGGAGTTTGATTGCCACAAAACGGTTCAGCTTGTGGCAGCGGGCCCGGTAGACCTCGGACATGCCTCCGCTGCCGATCAGTTCAAGTATCTCATACCGGTTCTGAAGAAAAACTCCGTGACGTAAGATCATACCGCCGCCCCCTTTCCGTGGGGACGTACCAGAACGACGGAAATATTATCCCGTCCTCCGTGACCGTTGGCCGCCCGGATCAGTTCCTCCGCAGCCTGCTGTACGTCGTCGTATTCCCTGAAAATGCAGCCGATCTCCTGGTCGGACACCATGTTGGTCAGTCCGTCGGAGCAGATCAGGATCTCCGTCTCCTCCGTTATCGGGACCTCGAAGACATCGATATCCAGCCTGTTCCCGATTCCCACGGCTCGGGTGATGATGTTCTTGTTTCTGTTGTATACCTCGCTGCCGCGCTTCATCAGTCCCGCACTGACCATTTCCTCCACATACGAATGGTCCCGGGTCACCTGACGCGGGACAATGTCCTCGACATCCGCCACGTAAAGGCGGCTGTCGCCGATATTCATCACATAAAGAGTGTCTTCTTCTATAAAGGCGGCCGTGAGAGTGCTTCCCATCCCGGAAAGCTTCGGATCCGCCAGCGCTTCCTCGTAAAGAGCTTCATTTGCCTTATGGATAGCGCTCCGAAGGGCCCTTAAGGGGACTCTGACGGAGGAGTTCAGGAGTTCATCCCTGATTCTGGAGATCAGCATCCTGGAGCAGTAATCACCGGCCTGATGACCGCCCATGCCGTCCGCCACCATAAAAAGATTCGGAAGCGGACCTACGGGCACTGTACTGCTGAACACCGTATCCTGGTTCTGCTCCCGGACAATCCCTTTATCTGTTATTGCCGAAGCTGTCATAATATGATTCCTTCTGTTTATAGTTTCCCGCAGGGCCTGTTACACCGTGCGGTTATTGTATCTTCTGCGAAGCTGTCCGCAGGCGCCGTCGATATCACGGCCCATTTCCCTTCTAATAGTAACATTTATCCCGTTCTTTTCAAGCTGATTCTTAAAGCGGAGCACTTCCGCCGGGGCAGATTCCCTGAAACTCCGCTCTACGACTGGATTTACGGGAATCAGATTTACATGGCCTTTTCTTCCCCTGAGAAGGCGGATCAGCTTTTCTGCCTCTTTCTCCGTGTCGTTCACGCCGGCTACGAGGCTGTATTCGTAGCTTACTCTCCGACCTGTCTTCTCGAAATAAGTGCCGCAGGCATCCAGGACCTCCCGGATGGAATACTTCTTTGCAATGGGCATGAGCTGCTGCCTGGTCTCGTCGTCCGCCGCGTGCAGGGAGAGAGCCAGCGTGATCTGCAGCTTCTCTTCGGCGAGCTTCAGGATCCCGGGGACAATACCGCAGGTGGATACCGTCAGATTTCTCTGGCTCAGGTTCACACCCTTTTCGTCGCTGATCAGCTTCAGGAACCGCAGCACGTTATCGTAGTTGTCCATGGGTTCTCCCGAGCCCATCAGGACTACATTGGAGACCCGCTCTCCGGTCTCCGCCTCGATCCGCATCACCTGATCCAGCATCTCGCCCGCCGTCAGGTTCCGCTCCAGTCCGTCCACTGTGGAGGCGCAGAACCGGCATCCCATCCGGCAGCCCACCTGGGTGCTGATGCACACGGAATTGCCGTGATGGTAGCGCATGAAAACGCTTTCCACACAGTTTCCGTCCCGGAGCCCGAACAGATACTTCCTGGTCCCGTCGAGCTTCGACACCTGCACAGTCAGGATATTCAGATTTTCAATATAACACTCCGTCCCGAGCTTTTCCCTGAGGCTTTTCGAAAGATTAGTCATTTCTTCAAAAGAAACAGCTCTCTTTTTCTGGATCCATTCAAAGACCTGGCCCGCCCGGAAGCGTGGTTCCCCCAGCTGCTTCAGGTACTCTTCCGTCTCGGAAAGAGACATAGATTTCAGATCGGTCATATTATGCCTTCTTTTTGAACAGCGCAAAGTAGAAACCGTCGCAGGGGTACAGATCCGGCATCAGCCGCATTTCTCCCCGGGACAGTCCGGATTCCTTCCGCTTTCCGGATATCACAGCCTCGTTCTCCGCGGCCGTCAGTTCCGGAAGACGATCTCTCAGGTCCGCCGGGACAAATTCCGGTTCTTCCTCCAGGAACCAACGCCGGTTCTCTTCATTTTCCGCCGGATTCAGGGTGCAGGTACTGAACAGAAGCCTTCCGCCCGGTTTCACATACTGCGCCGCATTCTTTAAAATTCGTCTCTGGAGCGCCGGCAGCGTCTTCAGAGCCTCCAGCCGTGTGTTCAGCCGGATATCCGGTTTCTGACCCAGAACGCCGAGTCCGGAACAGGGCAGATCCGCGATCACCAGGTCCGCTGCTTCCCTCAGGTCTTCCCGGAACACTTCCGCGTCCGAAGTCTCTGTCCGGATGATCCCGGCCATTCCGCATCTTTCCGCGTTTTCCCTGATGAGCTCCGTTTTCGTTTCCGTCAGGTCAAAGCTGTACACCTTGCCCCGCTTCCCCATAAGATCCGCGGCGGCGATACTTTTCCCGCCGGGAGCGGCGCAGAGGTCCAGGACTGTTTCCCCGGACGCAGGGCCCGCTGCCCGCACCGCCAGGGCCGAACTCAGGTCCTGGATATAGGCCTCCCCAGACCGGAGCATCGACAGCATCCGTTCTCCGCCGCCCTCCTTCGGGCAGCAGACATCAGGACAAAGGGCCGCTCTCCGGTATTCGGGCGGCACTTCTTCCTCCGGCCGGCCTTCCTTCCGGAGAAAACGTACGTAAGTGGGGTGCGGCCGGAGAAAGGCAGCCATCACTTCCTCCGCAGTCTCCCGGTCCATAAAGGACAGGAAATGGCGGACCATCCACTCCGGCATGGAATAACGGAAGGAAAGATCCGGCGTGTTCTTCAGTTCCTCCAGGATCCCGTCACGCTCCGCGGCGACCCGCCGCAGGACAGCATTGACAAATCCCTTCAGGCCCCGGAGCCCGCGTTTTTCCGTCAGCTTCACTGCTTCACTGATCACGGCGCGTTCCGGCACCCGGTCCATATACAGGAGCTGGTATACGCTCATGCGGAGAATGTTCCGGATCACCGGCTTCATCTTCCGCACCTTTACGCTGGAGCGAGGTTCCAGGATCCTGTCCGCCTGCACCAGGTACTCCAGGGTCCCGTGGACCAGCCTCGTAAAAAAAGCACGGTCCTCTGCTGACATCCAGGCATATTTCTCCCTGGCATCATTCAGGACCGTGTGTGAAAATCGGTGTTCCTCCGCTGTAAGCAGAATGCATTCCAGCGCGATGGAACGGGCACTGACTTCAGTCACGGCGTCTGCCTCCGAAAAGAATGACAAGCCTCAGCAGCTGGAGCATCGAAGAAGCCGCTGCCGCGACATAGGTGAGGGCTGCAGCGGAAAGGACCGCTTTGGCCTGCGCCGCTTCCCCGGAGGGCAGGATGCCCGTGACGTTCAGCTGCTGGAGAGCTCTCCGGCTGGCGTCGAACTCCACCGGAAGGGTCACCACCTGAAACAGGACTGCAAGGCTGAACAGCAGGATGCCGATAGAGATCAGGCTGTATCCAGAGCCGGATCCCATGCTCGCCAGAACCACGCCGATCAGGATCATAGGCCAGCTTAAGGTGGACCCGATGTTCGCCACCGGGACGATGGCGGAACGAAGCCTGAGGGGCAGATATTCCTGGTTGTCCTGGATCGCGTGGCCGCACTCGTGGGCCGCCACGCCGATGGCAGCGACGCTGCCGGAGTTGTATATCACTTCCGAAAGCTTTACGACTTTTTTCGTCGGGTCGTAGTGGTCCGTCAGCTGTCCTGCCACCGGTTCCACGGTGACGTCAAAGATTCCGTTCGCCATCAGAATGCGCCGGGCTACTTCCTGTCCCGTCATGCCCGTCTGGCTGCGGACCTGGGAGTATTTCATGAAAGTACTCTTCATCTTTGCCTGGGCCCACATCGTGATGACGATGCCGATGATCACCAGGATATAAGTCGGGTCAAATCCGTAATAATACATCTTTTCTCCCCTTTCTGTCCCGTTTCAGTCAGGACCAGATTGTTATTTTAAAAGAAATATATACCTGTCGGAAAAGTTACCTTTGCGGTGTAAAGCAGCTTCCTTCCGACAGCCGGGCGCCCCTTAAGTAAGCGTCCGCCGGCATCGGCTTCTTTCCTTCCGGCTGCAGCTCCAGGATCTGAAGCAGACTGCTGCCGGTCACAACATACAGTTCACCGTCCCGGGAAAGGAGACTGCCCGGAGCAAAACCTTCTCCGTCCTGAGCCGCCCCGCAGAATCCCGCCGGGGCCATCTTCGCTTTCTTCAGCCGGATCATCTTCCCCTTCAGGAAGCTGTAAGCTCCCGGCCAGGGGTCCAGGCCGCGTATCAGGCGCTCAATCTTTTCCGCGCTTTTTGTCCAGTCCACATTTCCCGCTTCCTTCGACAGCATAGACGCGTAGGGTGTGGTCATCTCCCCCTGCTTCACGGGGGTGATGCTTCCTTCCTCCAGTCCCTGAAGGGTGTCAAGAATCGCTTCTCCGCCCAGCTTCTGAAGCTTGTCGAAGAGGCTGCCGCCGGTCTCGTCCTCCGCGATGGGAACGGGGTACTGCCGCAGGATATCGCCGGTGTCCAGGCCGGCGTCCATCAGCATGGTGGTGATGCCGGTCTCTTTCTGCCCGTCGATCACCGCCCACTGGATCGGCGCTGCTCCCCGGTAGGCGGGAAGAAGCGAGGCGTGGATGTTGATGCAGCCCTGGGGCGGGATCGAGAGGATCTCCGGAGGGAGTATCTTTCCATAGGCCGCCACCACGAACAGATCCGCCCCATAACCCCGGAGGGTCTCCCAGAGTGCGGGATCCTTCATTTTCAAGGGCTGAAGGACCGGGAGCCCTGCCTTCAGGGCAGCTTCCTTGACCGGAGGCGCCTGAAGCTGATGGCCTCTGCCCTTCGGCTTGTCAGCCTGCGTCAGGACGCAGACGACTTCGTGACCTCCGGATAGCAGAGCCTCCAGCGGCCCCACTGCGAAATCCGGGGTTCCCATATAGATGATCTTCATCATTCCTGTTCTTCCTGTTCCTTCATCTCTGCCTCGCGGCGCTCCAGCTCTTCGTTGGTCATCATTTCCTCCGCGATCTCCGGATAAAGATGTCCGTCCAGATGCTCCAGCTCATGGCAGATGCATCTCGCCAGAAGACCGTGGGCATCAATGGTATAAGGCTCCATCTTTTCATTCAGCGCTTCGCACACCACGTGCTCCGGACGCGTGACGATCCCTGTCATTCCCGGGACACTGAGGCAGCCCTCATAGCCGGTCTGCTCTCCGTCCTGCTCCTTGATCTCCGGATTGATCAGGGTGTAGGTCTCTCCCTCTTCCACTTCCATCACGACGATCCGCTTTAAGATCCCCACCTGGGGAGCGGCCAGTCCGACGCCGTTCGCCTCCCGCATGGTATCGTACATGTCTTCGATCAGCTCCGCCGTGCGGGGAGTCATCTCCTTCACCTTTTTCGATATCTTGTTCAGTACCGGATCTCCGGTCTCTCTGATCTCTCTCAGCGCCATATGAAAGCGCTCCTTTCTTCAGGTAAAATCGCAGAGCACGGACACGCCTGCGGGGAATTTCCCTACGCACTGCGCTTCCGCCCTGTTTTTTATGGTCAAAAGTATATCATAGGAACTGTGTTTTAAATATATTATTTTTCTGAAGTAATCGTGAACTTTGTATACAGCTTCGTTCACCGGGCCGATGACCAGGGCTTTTGCCGGCGCAGCCTCTTTCAGCAGTAACCTTGTGACGATCTCGGCCGCCCTTTCGAGAAGCTGTTCGTCTTTGGAGGAAAGCTGCAGGGTGAGCAGATGCATCGCCGGAGGATATCCCGCCGCCGCCCGGAACGACATCTCGTTCCTGACAAACAGTCCGAAATCCTGGGCTGCCGCTGCCCGTACAGCGTAGTGTTCCGGCCGGTAGGTCTGGATGACCACATCTCCCGGACGCTCTCCCCTTCCCGCGCGGCCCGCGGCCTGGGTGAGGAGCTGGAAGGTCCTCTCGGCACTGGTGTAGCTTGACACGTACAGTTCCGTATCCGCGGCCATGACGCCCACCAGGGTCACCTTCGGAAAATCGTGTCCCTTGACCACCATCTGCGTTCCGATCAGAATATCCGCGCCGCCTTCGGCGAAGGTGCCGAGGATCTCCCTCCCGCTGTTCTTTTTAGATACGGCGTCCGTATCCATTCTTAAAACTCTCGCGGAAGGAAACATCTTCCGCGTCATTGCTTCCAGTTTCTGGGTCCCGGTCCCGAACCCGGCGATGAAGGGGGAACCGCAGTCCGGACAGTGCTCCGGCTGCCGGATCCGGTAGCCGCAGTAATGGCACACCAGATTCCCGTCGGCATGCAGCGTCAGCGTGACGTCGCAGTGGGGACAGCGGATGGCATTCCCGCAGGAACGGCAGGACACAAAATTGGAGTAGCCCCTCCGGTTCATGAACAGGATGGTCTGTTCCTGCCGCGACAAACGGTCCTCCATGAGCTCCCGGAGCTTCCTGCTGAACACAGACCTGTTCCCCAAAAGAAGCTCCTGCCTCAGGTCCTCTACATGGACCCTGGCTGTCCGGGCCCCCGGCACCGCTCTGTTCTTAAGCTGCAGCAGCCTGATCTGCCCCCGTTCCACTTTATCCCAGGTGGAGACGGAGGGCGTGGCGCTGCCCAGAACCACAGAAGCTCCCGCGATTTCCGCCCGCTTCTCCGCCACCTCTCTGGTGTCGTACCGCGGCACGGTATCGCTTTTATAAGCTCCGTCGTGCTCTTCATCCACCACGATCAGCCCCAGTCTGGAGAATGGCGCGAAAACAGCGGAGCGCGGACCGATCATAATGTCCGCCTCTCCCTCCGCAGCCCGGCGGAACTGCTCATACCGCTCTCCTCCGGTCAGTCTGGAGTGGATGATGGCGACTCTCTCCCCGAAAATACCTTCCAGACGGCGCACCGTCTGGAACGTCAGAGAGATCTCCGGGATCAGGAGAATGGCCTGTCGCCCTTGCGCGAGGACCTCCCGGATCATCTCCGCGTAGACCTCGGTCTTCCCGCTGCCGGTGATGCCGAACAAAAGGAAGGTGCTTCTGCGCCCTGCCTCCAGATCCTCCCTGAACTGCCGGACCGCCTCCTGCTGCTCTTCATTCAGCGGCGGCGCTGCTGTTGCCATAGTTCCTTCCGAAGCAGCTGTTCCGCCGGTCTTTCTCTTTTTCACCCGGCTTTTCACCGGCATGACTGTCTTCAGCGCCTGGCTCAGCATGCAGCCGTAATGCTCGTGCATCCAAAGCGCCAGGGAGACCAGGGACGCTTCCGCGCTAACCTGTTTTTCCGCCGGTCCCAGGATCGTTTTGATCTCCCAGGGGACCTCCGGCTTTGTCTCATGCAGCGCGATCACATAACCCGTCCTCACCCGGTTCCCGTTACCGAAGGGGAGCTTCACCGGCATTCCCGGCCGGATCTTGTCCTTCAGCCCCTCCGGGACTGCGTAGGTGAAGGGCCGATCCACATTCGCGTGTGTGATATCAAGAATTACATCGGCATAATTACTTTGCATTTCCGCCCATTCTGTCAGCCAGTTCAAAAAGCTTCATGCTGTTGGAGGCCTTGAAGAGTATCGCGTCGCCCTCTTTGGCGAAACGCTCCAGTTCTTTTCCCAGCTCTTCCCGGTCCGTGAAGCAAAGGATGCTGTCCCCGGGGAAACCTGCCTTCCTGGCTCCCTCCGCCAGCTGCTTCCCGAGGGGGCCCAGGACGAACAGCCAGTCTGCAGCATTCTGCTCCGCAAGAAACGTCCCGACTTCCCGGTGCATTTCTTCCGCTGCCTCTCCCAGCTCCTTCATATCTCCCAGCACCGCGATCTTTCTTCCTGCCGGGGTGAGGGATTTCAGGATCCCGAGTCCGGCCTTCATGGAAACAGGACTCGCGTTGTAGCTGTCGTCCACGATCACCAGACCGTTGTTCACAATAATCTGCTGACGATGCTTGTAGCCCCGGAACTCTCCCATCTTCTCCGCGGCTTTCTTCGGGTCGGCGCCGAACCATACCGCAGCGGTCAGGGCCGCCATGGCGTTCAGCACCTGGTGCTCTCCGTAGACTCCAAGGGCTACGGGGACTTTTCCCTCCGGCGTCACCGCCGTAAAGAGGGCGCAGCCGTTCTCCAGCCGGATATCCTCCGCATAGAAATCGCAGTCCGGCGTGGTTCCGTAAAGGACCTTCCGGAAACCTTCCCGCAGGGTGCAGTTCCGGAGGAGCGGATCGTCCCCGTTCAGGAACATCACGGATCCCTCCGGCATGTAATCCTGAATGTGGAGCTTCTCCCGGAGGATGTTCTCCCTGCTTCCCAGCTGCTCTATGTGGGCGTCCCCCACGTTGGTAAACACCACCGCGTCAGGCCTCGCGACTTTGCTGATCTTTGTCATTTCTCCGGGAATACTCATTCCCATCTCGATGACGGCGAACTGGTCCTCTTCGCCGATCTTCATCATGGTAAGCGGCACACCCAGCTGTCCGTTGTTGTTATTCGGCGTCTTAAAGGTGCGGTATTTCGCGGAGAAAGCCGCCGCCGTAAGCTCCCGGGTCGTGGTCTTGCCCACGCTTCCTGTGACCGCCGCGATCGGGATCTGAAGCTGTTCCCGCACCAGGGCGCCGACATCCTGCAGGGCCTTCACGGTATCCGGCACCGCGATCAGTGCCATCTCCTTTTTCCCGGTGTCTCCGGCCTCCCCGGCGAAGGGATTCCCTTCCGAGGTAAAGGCGCCCAGGGCACCTTTCTCCCGCACGTCCCCCAGGAATTTGTGGGCGTCCACGCGCTCTCCGATCAGCGGGACAAAGAAGGTCCCCTCCGGAACATCGCGGGAATCAATGCTGAAATAGGTCACCCTGGTCTCGGCATCTCCGGAGAGCAGCGTGCCTCCGCAGGCGGAACAGATCTCCGCGATCGTCATTTCTCTCATACTTTCTCCTCCGTATGTTTTACCCGCACACGTGTGCATCAAAATCAAAGCGTTCAGAGTCCCCGGGCAGCGATCGCCTCTTCCGCGACCTCCCGGTCCAGGAAATGTGTCCTGACGCCGTTGATCTCCTGGTAATCCTCATGTCCTTTCCCGATCACCGCGATCATGTCCCCGGGCTCAGCCTCCCGGATCGCATGGAAGATGGCTTCCCGCCGGTCCGGGATCGTGATGTATACTCCGCCCGTTGGTTTCAGATAACTCAGGATGTCCGCGATGATATCTTCCACCTTCTCGAACCGGGAGTTGTCCTCCGTGACGATGGAAAGATCCGCCTTCTTTCCGGCGATCTCTCCCATGGAGTATCTCCGGTCCTTTGCGCGGTTTCCGCCGCATCCGAAAACCACCACCAGCCGCTTCGGATCGTACTCCCGCAGGGTGTCCAGCAGGCTTTCCATGCTGACAGCATTGTGGGCGTAATCCACCAGGACAGTAAAGGGATGGGTGAGCAGGATCTCCATCCTGCCGTTCACCCGGACCTTTTCCAGCCCCGTCCTCAGCACCTCGTCCTCCGCGCCGAGAAGAGCCGCGGCGGAAAGTGCCGCCAGAGCGTTGTCCTCGTTAAAATGACCCGGCATGCCAACCCGCACCTCCGGGATCGTCCTGGTCTCCCCGGCCGTTTCTCCCGGTCCCCGGAAGGTAAAAGTAAGGCCCACGAAACCCTTCTCCGTGACATATCGTAGATCGGAGGCTGTGAAATCCGCGTCTTTGCAGGTGCTGAAGGTGCAGACCCTGCCGCATCCCGCAGCCGCGGTTTTAACTTCCTCCGAGTGTTCATCGTCCGCGCTGATCAGTGCGGTCCTGCACTGGGAGAACAATGATTTCTTCCATCCCAGGTACTCCTCGAAGCTCCCGTGCTCGTTGGGGCCGATGTGGTCCGGAGAGATGTTGGTAAAAATACCGATGTCGAACAGGATGCCCCCGGTCCGGTGGAGCATGAGCCCCTGGCTGGAGACCTCCATCACAGCGGCGCCGCAGCCCTCCTTCACCATGTCGGCAAAGGCCCTCTGGATCTCAAAGGATTCCGGCGTCGTGTTCTTTGTGGGCGTGTGGACCTTCCCGACGGTGATGCCGTTGGTGCCGATCAGTCCGGTCTTTTTCCCGCTTTTCTCCAGGATCTCCTTCAGCATGTGGGTCGTCGTGGTCTTTCCCTTGGTGCCGGTGACGCCCACCGTGAGAAGCTTCTCCGCGGGGAAATCAAACCATGCCGCGGAAAGCTCGGCCAGGGCTTCCCTGGAATCCTCCGTCCGGATCACGGTGATGCCCTCGGGGAAAGAGCAGTCCCGGTCCACTGCGACTGCCTTCACGCCCTTTTCTTTTAATTCCCCGATGATCCCGTGGGAATCAAAGTTCGCCCCCTTCATGCAGACGAAGAGGCTTCCCTCCCCCGCCTTTCTGGAATCATAGCAGAGGTCGCTGACATCCACCCCCTGATCTCCCTGGAGCAATGTAAAACGAAATCCTTTTGAAGCCGCTTTTTCGATCAGTTTCATGACTTCTCTCCGTTTATTATTTTTGTGTCTGCCGGAGCAGCTCCTCGAACTGTTCCGCCGTCATCAGGATCTCCCTCGGCTTGGTGCCCTGCTCTTCGCCCACGACTCCCGCTTCGCTCAGCTGGTCCATGATCCTCGCAGCCCTGTTGAAGCCGATCTTGAACATACGCTGCAGGTTGCCGATGGAGGCCTTTTTCTTATCGATAATAAAGCGTCCCGCGTTGGCAAAGAGCTCGTCTCTCGAGGAGCCTGTATCGGCCGCCGCGGTATCTGTCCCGCGGACGATCTGGTCCGCGATCTCCTTGCTGTAGGTCAGTTCAAATCCTTCTTCCCTGATGTAGTCCACCACCTTCTGGACATCCCCGTCCGAGACGAAGGCGCCCTGGACACGCATGGGACGCGGCGCGCCCTGGGGCGAGAACAGCATGTCGCCCTTGCCCAGGAGCTTCTCTGCTCCGTAGCTGTCCAGGATGGTCCTGGAATCCACGCCGGAAGAGACCGCAAAAGCGATCCTGGAAGGAATGTTCGCCTTGATGAGGCCGGTGATGACGTTGACGGAAGGTCTCTGGGTCGCGATGACCAGATGCAGTCCCGCAGCTCTTGCCAGCTGCGCCAGACGGCAGATGGATTCCTCCACCTCTCCTTTGGCCACCATCATCAGATCAGCCAGCTCGTCGATGATGATGACGATCTGCGGCAGCAGGGCCGGGAGCTCCTCCTCGGGAACAGTCCCGTCCTCTCTTGCCTTCATGATCTTGTCGTTGTAGCCCTTCAGGTTCCTGACTCCGGTCTTCTCGAACTTTTTATAGCGGTCCGTCATCTCCGCCACTGCCCAGTTCAGGGCGCCGGCGGCCTTCTTCGGATCCGTGACCACAGGGATCAGGAGATGCGGGATCCCGTTGTAGACAGAAAGTTCCACGACCTTCGGGTCCACCATGATCAGCTTTACATCCTTCGGATCATACCGGAACAGGATGCTCATGATCAGCGTATTGATGCAGACGGACTTTCCGGAACCGGTGGCTCCGGCGATCAGAAGGTGCGGCATCTTCGAGATATCCGTCACCACTGCCTGTCCGCCGATGTCTTTTCCCACCGCGAAGGCAAGCTTCGCGCGGCTTTCTGTGAACTGCGGGCTCTCGAACAGCTCCCGCAGGTAAACGGTGTTGGTCTCCCTGTTCGGGACCTCTATCCCGACTACTGACTTGCCGGGCACCGGCGCCTCGATGCGGATATCCGCTGCCGCAAGGGACAGCTTGATGTCATCCGACAAGCCCACGATCTTGCTCACCTTGACCCCCTGGGCCGGCAGCAGCTCATACCGCGTGACCACGGGGCCGCAGGAAATGTTGGTCACCGTCACATCCACTCCGAAATTGTGCAGCGTCTGCTGCAGCTTCATCGCGGTCTTCCGGTACTCCTCCTGGGAACCCGCCAGCGGATTGACCTTGCCCTTTTCAAGCAGGTCCACCGGCGGATAGCGGTATGCCGGCATGGCTTCCGCCGCCGCAGCCGATGCTTCCGCCGCGGCTTTCACTTCTCCGGCTTCGGTCTCAGCCCGGGCTTTGTCCATTCGCTCCCTGGTCCGTTCGAACTCTCCTTTGATGACTTTCCCTGAGGACGTGACTACCCTGCGGTCCGGCCCTGTTTCCCGTGCCGTCTCCTCGGCCACAGCTTCAGCGGCGGAACGCTTCTGGGCGGCCAGTCTCCCGGCTGCGGCCATCTCCTCCGCGGAGGGCATCTCCGGTTCCTCGTCGTCTGTATAAGGATTGCCGTCGTCCACATCTGCAGAAGCGTCATGCCGGAATGCAAGATACTCGTCCCCATAGTCGTCGCTGAAGCTCACCGTGGAGGGAGCCCCTGCAGCAGGAGCCGGTTCCGGCTCGTACAGTTCCTGTACAGACGGGTCTTTTATTTCCGAAGGTTCCTTTATTTCCAGGGGTTTCGGAATGGAAAGTCCCTGGACGTCCGCCAGCGGATCCGGCACGGACACTGGTTTCAGCTCCGGCATCGGTTTCAGCTCCGGCATTGTAAAGACCGGCGCTGCCGGAGCACTCTCCTGTCTCTGCCGGCGGTTCCTGGCCAGCGCCTCGTCCGCCTTCCGGAAAGCTTCCAGAAGCTCCGGGTCCTCCAGTTCGATCTCGCGCCTCGTCTCGGTCTTGCGTGCCGGCTCTATCTTTAATTCCGGGAAATCTGTGCCGGCCGCAACAGGATACTCCTCCTCGCCGCTCTCCTGGATTCCATCATAACCCGGCTGCTGCGGGGCGTCGAAATAACCTTCCGCAGCACTTCCGAAATCAGGTTCCGGGGCACCGCTGTAATCCGGCTTCTGGAATCCGCCATAGTCAGGTACCTGTGTCCCGCTGAAGACGGGCACCGGGGACTCACGGAAAACCGGCTCCTGCATCCCATCGATCCCCGGCTCTGCAAAGGGCTGGCCCGCAGGCTGTCCCTGCTGCGGAAGCATCGCGAGATCCGTAGCCGCAAGATCGATGTTCTTTTGCCTCTGTTCTTCCTCCAGCTGCCTCTGCTCCATCCGGCGGAGGGCCCGGGCTCTCCGTTCCTCACGGTAGTGGTCAAAATCCTCCCTGGCCTGACGGTAAGCCTTGTTTCCTCCCCGTTTCACCAGGCTGACAAAGGACCGCTCGGTGATGGCCACCAGAAGCAGGATAAAAATAACCGCAAGCACAAGAAAGGCTCCGATGGACCCGAAGGCCGATCGGAGAAAACCGCACAGGGAACCTCCCAGAAGGCCGCCTCCGCTCCCTGCCTCATACAGCTCCTTCGCCCCTGCAGCCTTCTCCGGCGCAGGGCCGGCGAAAAGATGGATGAGGGAACCTGCCGCTACGAGGAGGAAGAATGCCGCAGGGATCTTGACGAGGGCCCGGGGATCGTCCTGGTTCGCGATCCCGAACACTCCCGCCGCCGCGATGAACAGCGGAAGAAGATAACCCGTGACTCCGAAAAGACCTGTCTGCAGCTTCTTCAGAAACGCGCCGACCGTGCCGCAGAGGCCGAAATTGCTGAGGAACAGAAGGATTGAGAGCGCAAAAAAGAAGACCACCGCCGCCTCGGCGCTGAATATCATTTCGCTGTTCCCGGATGTCCTCTTCTCAATTTTCGCAGCCTGCCGCTTCCTGGTGCTTCCTGCGGCGCTGCTGCGGGTCCCGGTATTCTTTTTTCTTTTGCTGCCGCTAGATTTTGATGCCAAAACACCGCCTCCGATAATTCTTTTCAAGTCCCGTTTGCGGGACTTGTGCATCACTTTAGTATACATAAAATCCGGCCGGATTGCAACCAATCCGGCCGAATATATGTTCGTTTTAATCTCCCAGCACGTTGCGGATCGCCTTCGGCGAGCGGTAGTTCCAGGTGGAGATCTTGATGCCGGAACGTCTGCTGGCCGCGTGGACGATCTGTCCGTTGCCGATGTACATACTGACGTGGTTGATGGTGCCGCTCTTGTTTCCGTAGAAGATCAGGTCGCCCGGCCGCATGGAGGAAGAATCCACCTTGGTGCCGCACTGAGCCTGGGAACCGGAGTAATGCGGCAGGGACACGCCGAAATTCTCCATGATCTTCATGGTGAAGCCCGAGCAGTCGCAGCCGTTGGTCAGGCTGGTCCCGCCCCAGACATAGGGATTGCCCAGGAACTGGATCGCATAGTTGACGATCTGCTGGCGCCGGGACGCGGACGCCATCGCCGCTTCCTCCGCCGGACTGAAGTGGACCGCCTCGTTCAGGGCGTAGCGGACATCCACATATTCAGACTTCACGTAGACCTCGTCCTCTTCGTCCAGCTCGATCCTGACCCAGCCGTCCATCTGCGCCAGCACCGGGAAGCGCTCGTTATTCTGGAGCTGTGTCCAGATCTTCGCGGATTCCTGCGGTTCGGAGCGGGCGTTCAGGATGTCCGTGGTCACGATTGCCATCAGGGAGGCGTTGGCGACAGCCTCCTCCTTTGCCTTTTCTCCGGTGGCGATGAATTCCGACTTCACATAGCCAGTGACGTCACCGGAGTGGATCTTGTACCACTCCCCTTCCGTCGCCAGGATGTCACATCCGGCCTTGCTGGTCAGCTTTCCGATGATCTCTCCGTCTTCCTTCGGCTCCTCCCGGATGTTCAGGTAGTTCTGCACTTCGGAGACGCCCAGGTTATCATACATGTTCAGGACCATGCTCCGGAGATCCAGCTTTCTTGCCACGTTCAGGGCCGGGCGGATAGTCACGAACTCGCCGCTCACCCAGCCGTCCTCGGTGATGCGGACCCAACCGTCCCTCTCTTCCCGGACCACATAGCGCTCGTTCTGCAGGACGCTGCCCATGGCCTGGGATTCCGTCGTAGGTTCCGACCGGATGAACAGCTTGTCTGCGTTGACGACAGCCCGGACCACGATCTCGTCCCGGGCGGCCATCCTGGCCTCCTCACCCGTGATCACGTAATCGGGATGGACGTAACCTTCGATCCCGCCGGAGGTGACGTGGAGCCAGCCATCCTCCGTCTTGTCCAGGATCTCGCAGGCGCTTCCGCCGTACAGCTTTCCGATAATGTCCGACTCCTGGTTACCGTCGGTGTGCATGTTCAGGTAACCGTCCACGCGGACGATGCCGATATCGCCGAAGCTTTCGATCTCCTTCGCGATCTCTTCTTCTTTCTGCTTTGCTGCCAGTTCCTCCGGAGAAAGGGTCTCCACCGCCGCGGAGGATTCCGCCTGGGCAGTCGCCGCCGGGCCTTCCGCGCCTCCGCCGCCCTTTTTCGCGAACAGGGCGGCCCCGGCGAGCAGCACCACCGCCACTGCGGCCGCTGCGGCGATCTTCATGTTTCCGTTATTGCTCTTTTTATTCTTCCGGTGAAACGCCGGCTTAAATTCTGTGTTCTGGTCCATCTGTCTCCTTTTTATTCGTCTCCGGTCACAGCTCGTAACCCCTCAGTTTAAGGTAGAGCTTTACCAGTTCCGCCGACTGGGGAATCGTAATGTGGGACGTATTCAGCATCAGGTCGTAAAGCGCCGGATCGCCCCAGTTGTTGCCGGTGTAATAGCGGTAATAATCTCTCCGCTGTTTGTTGATCTTCTGGATACGGCGGATCGCCTCGTTGGAATCCACACCGTCCACCTTGATGACGCGGCGGATCTTGTCCGGCAGGTCGCAGTATACGAAAAGGGAAATAAAGTTATCGAACTCCGCGGTCTCCAGAATGAAATCCGAGCAGCGGCCGATGAGGATGCAGGGGCCCTCCAGCGCCAGGTGGCGGATAGTCTCGGCCTCGAACCGGAACAGGTTCTCCGGCCTGGTGATCTTGGAATCCACCTGGGGCTTTCCAATCGCGTTCTTCGCCTGTCCGAAGATCAGGGGGTTCTTTCCTGCCTTCTCGTCGTACTCCCGGAAGAACTGCTCGCCCACGGCGGACTGCTCCGAAGCCTTGCGGATGATGTCATCGTCATAATAAGGAATTCCCAGCTGTTCGGAAAGAGTCTTTCCCAGCACTCTTCCGCCGCTGCCGTACTCGCGTTCAATCGTGATAACAAGCCTGCTGTCCATTGAAGTACCTCCTTTTCTGAACAAGATGCCAAAGTTTATGTCAGCTGTTTTTTAACCCGTCCCCGTTCTCAGGGCAGAAGAACCATGATCACCGGGATCGTGATGAAAATACCGAACATGGAAAGGGTGGACCCGGCTGCAGAGTACTTTTCGTCCGCGCGGTAATGCCCGGCCATGACCGTGATCTGGGTCACCACCGGCAGAGCCGATTCCACGATGAACACGCTTTTCGCCAGTCCTTCCACCTTGAAGATCAGGCAGAACAGGAGGCAGAGCAGCGGCGACACGAGAAGACGAAGCACCAGCATGGCCGGAAGTCCCTTCTCGAATCTCACATTCTTCAGCCCCAGCTCGTACATGATGAAGCCGGAGTACAGCAGCGCCAGGGGCGTGACCGTCTGACTCATGTACTTCGCGAAGCTCATGAACAGCTCCGGCGGACGGAATCCGAACCAAAGCATCAGATATGCCAGGACCAGCGCGATGATCGGCGGTTTCGTCACGATATCCTTAAGAAAGGTAACAGGTGAAAAAGCTCCGCCTCCGCCCTCTCCCGCGTGCTCCACCAGCAAAAGGGCCACCGACTGGGTGAAGCAGGTGCTGACCATCCAGTAGGCCATGACATAGGGCACAGACACCTCGCCGAAGAGCTGGGTGGACATGGGAAGTCCAATGAACAAAGTGTTGGACAGGAAGCTCATGGCGATGAAGACGCCCTCCCGGTTCCTCGGAAGCTTCAGCGCTTTCGCAGCGGCCCAAGAGATCACCAGCATCACCAGGACCGTCGCCAGCGGGACCGAAAGCATGGAAGCCATGCCGCTCAGATCCTCCCGCTTCACATTGTTCAGGATGCCGGAGATGCAGTTCATCGGGAGCGCGATGTTCATAATGAAGCGGCTGATGAATTTCTTTTCACTTGCGCCCATCCATTTTAAACAGCCGCAGACATAACCCACCGCCATAAGACAGAAAATCAGAAATACCGCCGACAGGGCGTGAAAGAATTCCGCCACTCCCGCTCCTTTCCTCAAGGCTGATGAAAACAGCGGCCTGGACAGCCGCTGATCATCAGTAACACCTGTTTAATGCTGCAGCTGAAGAACGGCTCTGTTATTCCTCGTCCCAGCTGTGGAACACCGCCTGCACGTCATCATCCTCGTCCAGAAGGTCCAGGATGCGCTGCATTTTCTTCTTGTCTTCCTCACTCTTCAAGGTGACCCAGTTCTGGGGGATCATGCGGACGTCAGCGTCCAGCATCGGGATCCCTTCTTTTTCAAATGCTTCGCGCACTGCAGAGAAATCATCCGGAGCAGTCAGGACTTCGTAGCTGTCCTCTTCGTCGCTGAAATCCTCAGCGCCGGAATCCAGGGCGAACATCATCAGCTCGTCCGGATCCATATCGCATTCTTCTTTATCAATGATGATCTGGCCCTTCTGGTCGAACATATAGGACACGCAGCCCTGGGCGCCGACGTTCCCGCCGCCCTTGGAAAAAGCAGCGCGCACGTTCGCCGCAGTGCGGTTCTTGTTGTCCGTCAGGGTCTCGACGATGATGGCCACGCCCGCCGGGCCGTAGCCTTCGTATACGTTCTGCTCGTAGGTGACGCTTCCCAGGTCGCCGGAAGCCTTCTTGATGCCGCGCTCGATGGTATCATTGGGCACGTTGTTGGCCTTGGCTTTCGCGATCACATCGCGGAGCCGGGAATTGTTGGAGGGATCCGGACCGCCCTCTTTTACGGCAACGGCGATCTCGCGGCCGATAACGGTAAAGATCTTTCCCTTCGCAGCGTCATTCTTTTCCTTTTTGTGCTTAATATTCGCAAACTTTGAATGTCCAGACATGAGAAACTCCTTTAACTGTTTGTCCCGGGACACCTCAGGCTTCCCCGGGAAATCTTCTTTGTAATGATATCACCCGCGTTTTTTTCAGTCAACCGCCTCTTCTTCGACCCAGCTCACCTTTACGGACCGTATCATCTTCATCTGTACGTTCAGGATCCGGAACTCGTAGCCGTGGGCCCGGACTGTGAACCGCTCCCCGTCCGCGGGGATCCGGTCCGCCTTGGAGATCAGGAAACCGTTGAGGGTGTCGAACTCGTCCTTCTCCTCCTCAGTAAAGGGGATCCCGGCAGCATCGGCCGCGTCCTCCAGGGGAGTCAGCCCCCGCATGATAAAGGAGCCGTCCGGCAGCGCTGTGATCATCTCCTCTTCGTTGTCGTACTCGTCCACGATATTCCCGACGATTTCCTCCAGGATGTCCTCCATGGTGACAATGCCGGAGGTCTGTCCGTATTCGTCCACCACGATCATCATGTGGACCTTCCGGGACTGCATTTCCTGGAACAGGTTGTCCAGGGTCCTGGTCTCGGGGATAAAGTGAGCCTCCCTCAGCAGGCCGGGGATCTTTGAAAGAGGCTGGTCATCGAACCTGCCGCTGTGGGAACAGACCATCGCGTCCTTCAGATTCAGGACGCCGATGATGTTGTCGATATCCTCCAGGTACACAGGATAGCGGGAATTCCGCCCTTCTCCCAGGAGAAAATCCACCGCGTCCCGGAGCAGCATGCTGCCGTCCAGACCCGTGACATGTCTCCGGTGGGTCATGATATCCGCCGCGTTCTTGTCGTTCAGCTGGAAGATATTCGTGATCATCTCGGCCTCGTCAGCTTCCACGACGCCCTGTACATGGCCTTCGTTGACCATGGACATGATATCCTCCTCCGTGACATTCTCCTCCCTGCGGTCAGGGTCGATGCCGCACAGCCGCATCAGGAGCCGGGACAGGATCTTGACAGGTATTCTTATCGGCAGGAAAACGGCCATAAAGAACCGGACCGGTCCAAGACATTTGTAGGCCCATTTTTCGGGCTTTCTCATGGCAAGGCGCTTCGGGAACACGACCCCCACCGCCGTCATGATGACCACCGCGATGAAGACCACCAGGAACACCGAGACCGGCTCCGCAAAGACTCCCAGGGAAGAGAACCGCTCCGCTGCCGGCCTGGCGAACAATGGCACCAGGATCGCTCCCACGGCAAAGCCAGTCAGAAGGATCATGATCTGTATGGAATTCACGAAGGGAGTCGGGCGGTTCACGATCCGGAGAATCTGTCCGGCTTTCCTGTCCCCTTCTCCCATTTTCCGTTCCAGTTCTGCAGTATTGATATTCTGTATCGCCGCGCCGAAGCCGAAAAATGCCGTCTCCATCAGGAGAAACAGAATAAAACATGCCGCGCCTGGCAATCGACTGTCCATATACACCTTTCTTCCCGCCTTCTCAGCGGGCAAAGTCCTCGTAGATATCTTTAAAATAGTCCTTGGTCCCGACGATCTTTCCGTTCTTCAGGTAGACCCTGGGGACCCGTTTCCCGATGTCACATACCAGCTCGTAGGGGAACCTGCCGCTGAGGGATCCGATCTCCTCCGTGGTGATCTCCTCCGCGCCGTCTTTTCCCATCAGCGTGACCTCGCAGCCGATGCGGGCTTCCGGGATGTCCGTCACATCCACCATGAATTGGTCCATGCAGACGCGTCCCAGGATCGGAGCTCTTTTCCCGCCGATCAGGACGCTGCCCTTTCCGGACAGAAGACGCGGATATCCGTCTCCGTAGCCCACGGGGATCGTCGCCACCTTCACCTTCCGGTCCGCCCGGTAGGTGCCGCCGTAGCTGACCTCGTCCCCCGGACCGATCTCCTTCACGTAGGACACGGTGCTCTTTAAGGACATCACGGGACGGATATCCAGAAGTTTCCGGTTTACTTCGTCGGAAGGATAGATCCCGTACATGGTGATGCCGCAGCGTGCCATGTCGAACTCCGCGCCGAGAAGCTCCATGATCCCGGCGGAATTAGATACGTGACAGATCTCCGGCACGATGCCCCGCTCTTTCAGCGCGTCCCGGAATTTCCTGTACAGCTGCACTTGTTCCTTCGCGGAGGTGAGGTCCTCCTCATCCGCCCGGTACATATGGGTGAACATGCCCTCGATCCGGACGCCGGGAAGGGTCGCGATGTGCTCTGCCAGTTCAAGACTCTCCTTTGAGGGCCGCATGCCGATGCGGTTCATGCCGGTATCCAGAGCGAGGTGCACGGGCATCTCCATGCCGAGCTTCACTCCCGCGCGGCTCGCCGCCTCTCCGTGTTCCCTGGTGAAGACCGCCGGTCGGATTCCCGCCGCAGCCATTTCTTCATAAGAGTCCCCCACCGCGGGCCCCAGGACCAGCACCGGCTTTGTCAGGCCGTTCAGCCTTAAGTTCAGCGCCTCCTCCGGGGAGGCCGTGCACAAAAAAGAAACAAAGGGATCCGCCGCCATCGCGACAGGAACCGCCCCGTGTCCGTAGCCGTCAGTCTTGACCACCGCCGCCATCTTCATCCGCGAGGGAAGGCGGTCCCTCATGGACTGCATGTTGAACGTCACCGCGTCCAGGTCCACCTGGGCGTAAACTCTCTTGTATCCCTGATCCATTCTCTGTACTCCTTATGTTGCTTCTTCTTTATCTGCACCACGTTCCCAACGCTTTACAGACTGAGTCCCGGCACCAGGCGCATCACCGCGGGGATCTCCTCCGCGACCTCCCTGGCCAGAACGCCGTGGACCGAAAGCTTCTCCGCGGCTCTTCTTCCGCAGATTCCGTGAAGGAAGGACCCCAGGGCGGCTGCCTCTGTCTCCCCCAGTCCCAGGCAGATCAGCCCGGCGATGATCCCTGTCAGAACATCACCCGTGCCGCCCTTAGCCAGCGCCGGCGTCCCGGACTCCGTGCGGGTGACGCTTCCGTCATTCCCGGCGATGATCGTCCGGTCCGATTTCAGGACGCAGGTCACACCGTGGACATCCCGGTAGCCGCAGGCCGTCTCCTTCAGGCTTTCCGCCACCTCAGGGACGGTCTTTCCCACCAGTCGCGCCATTTCCGCCACATGGGGGGTGACGATGATATTCTCTGTGTAATAACCTGTCAGATACGGGAATTCGGAGATGGTGTTCAGGGCGTCCGCGTCCACCACCAGGGTGACGAAAGCCGCCTCCAGGACATCCTCCACCAGCCGTTTCACATAAGGTCTCCTGCCGAGGCCCGGTCCCAGGACGATGACATCCGCCCAGTTCAAAGCTTCCTCCAGACAGGTCTTCCATTCCTCTCCCGCTGCCGCGACAGCCTCCGGATCGTAGGTGCTGACGATGGCCTCCGGAAGCAGAATCTGCAGTATGGGCCGGTCCGCCTCCGGCGTAAGTATCCGCACCAGACCGGCGCCCGTGCGGTAGGCCGCCAGCGCGGAGAGATACGCCGCGCCGCACATTCCCTCGGACCCGGCGATCACCAGCACATGACCGTAGGTCCCCTTGTTCGCGTCCGCTTTTCTCCTGGGGATCCTCTCCAGGTCCTCCGGGCCGAAGACCCGGATACCGTCGTTCTCTGTCATAGGCTCCTCACAAACTACTGTTCTGAACTCGCGCTCCTCACAACAGTCACGCCGGCAGTGGCAGGACATTTCTGCCCTCCCTGCCGGCGTTATTCTCAGCTTTCTTCCGGTTTTTTCTTCTTTCCGGACAGGCTCTCTTTTTCTTCTTTTTCTTCTTT
>JAFSYO010000130.1 GCA_017449925.1 Stomatobaculum sp. | reverse complement strand
GCGGTGCCATGAAGAACAGATATTACGAATATGTACGAACCATCGCGGAGGAGGGGAGTTTTTCCAGGGCGGCGCAGAAGCTCTATATCTCCCAGCCGGCCCTCAGCGCGGCAGTGAAGAAGCTGGAGAGAGAACTCCACGGCGTCCCGCTCTTTGACCGGGCCGTCACCCCGGTCACGCTTACGAAGGCCGGAAGATTCTATCTCGAAAAGGCGGAGATCATAGACCGGCTGGAGTCCGAGATCGATCAATACTTTTCGGCGCAGGCGGGGAAGCGCAGCGGAACCCTGACCATCGGCAGCTCCTCTTTCTTCTGCACGTATGTGCTTCCGGGGATCCTGCGCGGCTACCATGGAGTGAATCCGGAGTGCGAGATCGACATGGTGGAGACCAATGTGGACCAGGCGGACAGCCGGCTCAGGAGAGGAGAGATCGATCTTCTGCTGGACGTGGAAAAGATGGATGAAGAGGCCTTCGAGTCGACGGTCCTCGGGAAGGAATACATCCTTCTGGCGGTACCTGCTTCCTTTCCTGTGAACGAAAAGCTGAAGGACTGCCGCCTCAGCAGAGAGTCGATCATCGACCGGGACTTTCTGAAGGGGGATGTGCCGGCAGTGGATCTCGGACTTCTGAAGGACGAACCCTTTCTGCTTTTAAAAAAGAAGAACGATATCTGCAGAAGAGCGGAGGCGATGTGCCACCGGGCAGGATTTGAAGTGAAGGCGGGACTCCGGCTGGACCAGATGCTGACCGCCTACAACATTGCCCGGAACAGCCAGAACGGCGCCGCCTTCTTCCGGGACACCATCCTCCGGTACACGGAACCCACGGAGCGCCTCTGCTACTACTGGATCGATGATCCGCTCTCGGAGCGGGACATCCTGATCTCCTGGAGAAAGACCCCGGGGCTCAGCGCACTGGGGGAGGATTTTGTGAAATACCTTCTTCTTAAAAGAGGGATCATATAAACAGACAGAACAACAGACAGAAAAGGAGAACTACTATGAAGAAGAATCTTGGTGTCGTCCCCGCAGTGTATCCCATGCCGGTCCTGATGGTAGCAGCGTATGATGAGACCGGAAAGGTCAATGTGATGAACGCGGCCTGGGGCATGATCTGCAACATGGACCGCATTGCACTCTTTATCGACGAGGAGCATAAGACCACCCAGAACATCCTGAAGACGAAGGCCTTCACCGTCAGCATCGCGGACAAGGACCACATGGACGTGGCTGATTTCTTCGGCATCGCCACCGGCAACAAGATGACGGACAAGTTTGAACGCACCGGATATCACGCAGTGAAGAGCACCTTCGTGAACGCGCCGGTGATCGAAGAGTTCCCGGTGGTCATGGAGTGCGAGCTGGCAGAGATTGCGGAGAACGAGAGCTTCTACTGTGTCGTCGGAAAGATCGTCAACACCGCGGCTGATGAGAAGGTGATCGAGGAGAACGGCAAGGTGGATCCCGCGAAGCTGAACGCCCTGATCTTCGACCAGTTCCAGCACGGCTACTACGTTGCAGGCGAGAAGGTCGGAAAGGCCTGGAATGCAGGCGCAGGCTTGATGAAAAAGTGATTTTTACCTGTTGACATGAAGGGTGGATTTCGCTATAATCTTTAGCTGTGACGCCACAGGTCTGCCCTCACCAAAGCCCCGGAGAGAGCATTCCACGAGCCTCACAGGATAATAGTTTGTACGGCGCGGTCTTTGCTCCCGTGCCTGACTCAGGAGGATAAAACATGAAGAGTTTTATGGCGAATCCGGATACCGTTGAGAGAAAATGGTATGTGGTCGATGCGGAGGGAGCCACCCTCGGACGTCTCGCGTCCCAGGTCGCTTCCGTCTTAAGAGGCAAGAACAAGCCGATCTTTACACCGCACATTGACTGCGGCGATTATGTTATTGTTGTCAACGCTGACAAGATCAAAGTCACCGGCAAGAAGCTGGACCAGAAGATCTACAGACATCACTCTCTGTATGTCGGCGGCATGAGAGAGACCACGCTCCGCGAACTTAAGCAGAACAAGCCGGAGAAGGTGATCGAGAATGCGGTCAAGGGAATGCTCCCGAAGGGACCGCTGGGCGCTCAGATGTACAAGAAGCTCCACGTCTACGCAGGACCGGAGCACAACCATCAGGCACAGAAACCCGAAGTTCTTGAAATCCAGGCTTAATAAAAAGGAGCGAATAGAAAATGGCAAGTGAGAGATATTACGGAACCGGAAGAAGAAAAACTTCTGTTGCCAGAGTCTACCTGGTACCGGGAACCGGCAAGATTACCATCAATAAAAGAGATATCGACGAGTATCTTGGCCTCGAGGTCCTGAAGCTGACCGTCCGTCAGCCCCTCGTCGCTACCGAGACCCTCGACAAGTTTGACGTTCTGGTCAACGTTGTCGGCGGCGGTGTTTCCGGCCAGGCCGGCGCGATCCGCCACGGCATCTCCAGAGCTCTGCTGCAGGTTGACGGCGAGTATCGTCCGGTCCTGAAGAAGGCTGGCTTCCTCACCAGAGACCCGAGAATGAAAGAGCGTAAGAAGTACGGCCTCAAAGCCGCGAGAAGAGCGCCCCAGTTCTCCAAGAGATGATCAGATCCATTCAACAGCGAAAAACCCCGAAATCAAGCCGGTTTCGGGGCTTTTTTTATGCCTTCCCGGTCTGACGTGGTTTGACACGGACTGACTGGGTTTAACAAAGTTAATTGTTGTCTTGAGGGGGTTTTTGGAATTTTTTTCCCGATTTGTTACTGAAATGGGGCATTTTTTCCATCTTTGGAGGCGGCGGGAACCACAGAGATCCGGACTGAAAATCCGGATTGAAAATCAGGCATCATCTCTGCCCCCGGCAGTTACATGTCAGTCACACGGAATGGAGCGGCCTGTACCAGCCTTTGCCGGAATGTCCCGGCCAAACCTGTTCTGCAGCCATAAAATATAGATCTATATACTTCCCCGGTCATTGAATGCATACGTCAGTGACCGGGGATTTTTTTGTCTCATAGGAAAACACTATCACAGGAAAAGGAGGAAGAACAGTTTGAGGAAAGAATCTGCCATCATCGATGGCGTCCGTTATCACAAGAGCCGCCCGAAAAGCTGCAGGGAATGTTTCTGGTGGAAGAACAGGAAAGTCGGATGCACCCTTGGGAAGGAAAACTGTTATTTCCTGATGGAAGCTCCTGAGAAAAGATCTCCCTGCGAAAATTGTTGCTACGGTCCCTGCGTAAGCTTCTGTATGAGGAAAGTGCTGGGAAAGGGGGAGATACCTGCAAATGCGTGAGGATCAGTATGCCGGGACGGTACTGGAAGAACGGAAGAAGCACATCCGGAGGCTGAAGGATGGTATGACGGGCCCCGGCAGGAACGCGAGACAGCCCCGGTGCTGTCGGTGTGAATACTTCCAGCCGCGGTTCCGTTTCCGCAGGTGCCTTTTTGCACTATGCCCCTACGGGAAACAGGAAGGCATCTTCCGTGAGAAGCCGCTGAAAAAAGAATTCTGGTATAAGGACAAGGTGGTGAGAGCGCATGCATAAATACTTTTATGGTGCCCAGGCGGAGCAGTTCTCTTTCTACAGGATCCCCAAGGTCTTCTTTACCGACGAATCCTACAGGATTCTTTCAACGGAGTCGAAGGTCCTTTACGGGATCCTCCTTGAACGGATGAACCTTTCGGCAAGGAACGGATGGGTGGATAAGGAAGGGCGCGTGTTTATCGTCTTCACTGTCGATGAGATCATGAGGAGCCTCGGCTGCGCGGACCAGAAAGCCACGAAGCTTATGAACGAGCTGGAGCGCGCCGGGCTGATCGAACGGAAACGGCAGGGCCTGTGCAGGCCAAATCTCATCTATGTGAAGAACTTTATCCGAAGTCCCGGTGGTCCCCCGGAATCACGGCCCCTGAATCGTGAAAATCACGATTCCGGAACTGTGAAAACCACGGCTCAGGAACCGTGCAAATCACGATGTAGAAAGAAAGAGAAGAATGATACTGAGTTGAGTGATACTGACCTTATCTCTTCTGATGCGGCTGATGCAGCCGGCATGGATAAGGATCAGATGGCTGAGCGCAGCAGTATTGAGGATTATTTCCGGTGGTCCATAGAGATGGAGAACCTGATCAGCGACTATCCGGATGCAAAGGATACAGTCCAGGGGCTGCTGGACCTGCTTGTCGATGTCTGCAGTACCTCCAGGACAAATATTCTGGTGGGAGGGGAGATGAAGCCGTCGGAGGCAGTAAAGGCGCGGCTGATGAAGCTGAAAGGAGAGCATATCCGTTATGTGATGGAATGCCTCCGTGAGAACCACAGCAAGGTAAAGAATATACGTCAGTACCTCCTGTCGGCCCTGTACAATGCCCCGGCGACCATGGGCGCGTACTACCAGGCGAAGGTAAACCATGATATGTACGGATACGAGGGAAGGGGGTGATCCAGAATGCCTGGAAAAAGCGCAGAAGAGGAAGGCCAGGTGGAAAAGGTTCAGCATATCGCATTGAAAGACCTTGTCCCCTTTAAAGATCATCCTTTTAAGGTGGTGGACGATGAGGCAATGCTCAGGACGACCGAGAGCATCGCGCAGTTCGGCGTTCTGACTCCGCTGATCGCGAGACCGAAAGAAGACGGGACCTATGAGATCATCTCCGGTCACCGCCGGGCTGCCGCGGCGGAAGCCGCAGGATTCACAGAGGTACCGGTCATCGTCCGGAATATGGACGATGACGCCGCAGTGGTACACATGGTGGATTCGAATCTCCAGAGGGAGAGGATCCTGCCAAGTGAGCGGGCGTTTGCGTACAAGATGAAGATGGAAGCGATAAGGCGGAAGGCTGGCAGACCATCTAAAGAGAATTCCCGACAAGTTGTCGGGATTTTAGAATCTGCAGATATCATTGGAAAAGATAACGACGAGAGTGGTCGTCAGGTCCAGCGTTTCATCCGCCTCACCAACCTGATCCCCGAACTCCTGGAGATGGTCGACCAGAAGCAGATCTCCTTCAATCCCGCGGTAGAATTATCTTATCTCACCCCGACGGAGCAGCAGTGGGTGATCGACGCCATGGACTATACACAGGCGGCACCATCCCTCTCCCAGGCCCAGCGCCTGAAAAAGCTCAGCCAGGAAGGTGCCTGCACAGAAAAAGCCATGCGTGACATCCTGGGAGAAGTGAAAAAGGGAGATCTTGAGCGGGTCGCTTTCAAGAGCGAACAGCTCCGACAGTATTTTCCAAGATCCTACTCCACCAGGCAGATGCAGGACACCATTATCAAACTCCTGGATCAGTGGAAGAAAAAGCGCCAGAGAAACCAGGAACGATAAACTGTAACAGCTATGCAGATAACGTCTTTGAGAACAATCTCAGAGGCGTTTTCTTTTACCCCAAAAACCATTCCAATCAAAAAGGAGAAAAACTCAATGGAAAACACCAACAAGATGAACCGCCTGATTGCAGACCTCGCAGCTTATCAGAGGCACATGAAAGAAGTGAGACAGGAAGACCCGGTATCGGAGAACGAGCTGGACATCACAGCGGAAGAGGAGGACGAGGAGACGGCTCACGAGATCCTTCGTCATGCAGCAGACATGCTGATCGACGGCGCAGCAAAGATAATGAGGGCTGCTTTCCTCATGACCTGTATGGGAGCAGGAGACGACGATGACGAAGAAGATGATGAAGAGGCGGAAGATGCCTGCGATGCCTGCCCGTACGGGGAGATGTGCGGAAGTGAGTATGGCCCGACGGTTCTGGTTGCCCGCCCCGGAGGCGACAGCAAGATTCTGACCATTGATGAACTGGAGGATGAGATCAGCGATGATGAGATGAACGACATTTTTGCCAACGGGATCAGGACCTGCGATATGAAGCCGGTACCCGGCGTCGAGGGTCTCTACTATAGCATCCCGGAAAAGCAGCCCCTGCAGCGTGGAAGAGAGGTCTTTTATAAGGCCCCTGCCGTGATTTTGGCTGTCGATGACAACAAGTACGAGGTCGTGAACCTCAACGCGAAGCAGATCTATACCGCGATGCGCTATTTCGAAAACGCAACCAGAACCATTAAGACCAGAGAAGGCGGAGAGACTGCTGTCTTCTGTTTTGACTGAAAGAGGAGGAAATGAACTATGGCGATGCCGGCAACTTACGATGAATTTCTTGATTTTGCGAAGGACGCAGCCCGTGTCATTGCACCGGACGCGGAGATCAGGACCCAGAAGGTGGAAAAGCTGCAGGGAGAATCCTATGTGGGGCTCTCTGTCAGACCCGAAAACAGCAATACCGCAGTGACGATGAACCTGCACAAACTGTTCGACCAGGTACAGGAGAACCCGAAGCGTCTCGCAGCTGTGATGAGCGAATTCCTTTCCAGCCTTGAAAGCGCGATCCGGAATATCCCGAAGGTGAATGCAGATCACTTCCTGGATTACGACCAGGTAAAGGGACAGCTCCTGATGCAGGTGATCCCGGTGGAACAGAACCGGGAGAGGCTCGCACAGATCCCCCATAAGACCATTGACGATATCGCGGTGGTCTACCGGATCAGCGTCAGCAGCAGTATGGATCATAGTGCCAGCGCCCTTGTAACGAATCAGATGCTGGAGAACTTCGGCATTACGCCGGAACAGCTCCACCTGGACGCAGTAGCATCCCAGATGGATCATTGCCCCCCGACCCTCAGGAACATGTCTGAGGTTTTGGCGGAAATGACCGGAAGCTCGGACTTTCTGGATATGCCCGAGTCCCCCCTGTGGGTTGCATCCGTCGAAGGCGGGATCCACGGTGCCGCGGCAGTGCAGGTCCCGGAGTTCATGGACCAGGCGGCGGAAAAGCTGGGCGGAGACTTCTTCGTCCTGCCTTCCTCCATCCATGAGTGCCTTTTTGTTCCTGACAACGGGGAGCTCCGTCGTCCCCAGCTGGAGGAGATGGTCCGGAGTGTCAATGCAGATGAAGTCAGTGAAGCGGACTTCCTCTCTGACAGCGTCTACCACTACGATGCTGATGCCCGGATCTTCGAGAAGGCGGCGACCTTCGAGTCCAGGGTGATGGAACAGGCCGTAGCCTATGAGACCGGTGCTCCGGCATCACCTTCTGCAGAAAGCACGGAGGTTCAGAAGGACACCATTACGGTCCTCCTGGTGGAGCCGGAAAGGTATCCCCGCCCTGTCGAGATCGGCACGGAACTTAAGGACCTGCAGGAAGCGGTCGGCGGTTTCATTGAGACTTCTTATCCCTTTGCGGACAAAGCGTGCCTCATCCTGAACGACACCGGAAAGATCGAGGGGCTTCCCCTGAACCGCGCCCTGCGGGACGATGACGGCACGATCTATGATGTCGTGGCAG
>JAFSYO010000129.1 GCA_017449925.1 Stomatobaculum sp. | reverse complement strand
CTCCACATCTTCCAGTTTCAGCGTCGCCGCCTCCAGGGCCGCTTCCATTTCCGCGAGTTTCTTTTTCTGCTGTGCAATGATATATTCCTGTTTCTCCATGTAGGCCCGTCCCCCGGATGTCGGTTCCCGCTGAAGGTACAGGTCATGGTTTTCGCAGATCTCGAAGAGCAGTTCCCGGCACATTTTGTCAAAAGTCATTTTCCGGTTGTTGTTCTTTCCCTTCGGTTTCGTCGGGTCGGGAAGTCCGATCCCCATCTTTTCCAGGGCTTTCTCCTGCTGGGGAAAGCGGAATCCATGACTGTCCTCGCAGTCAAAAACATGGCGCTCATGGATGTGGGGCGTTGCCTCATCCAGGTGCAGGGACCAGTCCAGGATGTGAAAGTGTTCGCCGTACCGACGATTCAGCTCATTGAAGAAAAGGACTGCGATCTCTGCCAGCACTTCCGGCGGAACAGTCTCATCCATGCTGCCGATCTGGTAGATCGTCTCCTCCGGACAGGTCCTCTTATCCTGCAGCAGATCCTCCGGGGTGCGGTTACGTTCAGGATGCCGGTTTTTGATGTTGCGTTCATTCTGTGCCTCTGTTGCTTCGTGATAGAGGAGATGGTAGACTTGCTTCTCAACATCCTCAAAGCTTTCGCAGACCTGGTCAGATCCCGGGCCGTGCAGTCCGTGCAGGCAGTCCCAATACACATTTCCCCTGGCCCGGTCCGCGTCGATGTGTGTGCTGTTCTCCACATCGAAGCTGCGGTCATTATGCTTGGGATTATAGACGCCATGCCTGCCGGAACGCCCATTGTGTCTTGTCAGTGTCAGTGCCATTTTTCCTGTTCCTCCCTTCACCAGTTTCAAAGATCCGGCGGCGAAGCCGCTCACCCTGCCGTTTTCAGCGGTAGGAAATACCCAGTATCAAGTGGCGCGACGCCACTTGACTGGGCAATGGCTGCCGCCCTTGACCTGCTGAGGCGCTTCGCCCTCAACCCGATCAGGACTCCTCGCCCTGAACCCCGGCAGGGGAGTGCCGCCCCGTGCATCCCCGCACAAAGGGCTCCGCCCTCTGTACTCCTGCCGCTGAAAGCTGAACCGGTTGTTTTGGAGACTTGACCACAGTGTTCAGCTTCCATCGGTTTTGAAAAATATCTCTTGTCATTAATCATAAGCAAAGACCATGAATAATGGAGTAGCCTGGTGGATCACTATGCAGTGATCCCGTGGCGCACACATTACAGTTCACGCTGTCATTGTAGAATGATCGGAAGATCATTACAGGGATGCGTTACGACCCGGTTTGATTGGATTCGGGTCTTTTTAAGGCCCCTGCCAGGCCACAGTTAAAATGTAGAATGCGCAATGCGCAATGCTGCTCTCCTTCATCATACAGAATCGTCAGAAGAAATTTTATGACCTCGGAGTTCACACCACCCGCCCTATTAAGTCAGAAAGAAACTGCCGGGAAAAAAGTGAATGATACTGATGTCCGGATCAAGTTGTCATTTTGACAACTTGATCCGGACATCGAAACAGCCGGAGTGTTAAAAATGAACACTCCGGCAGCATGGTTCACGTATTACCCGAAATGAACATTGCGGTGAACCGCAAGTCTTCTTTTGTGAAACCTGTGGTAAAAGGTCATAATGATCATTTACCAAATAATCAATCTGTTCGAATCGGAATACGTGAAGATAATCAGAAATGCCGCAAGTGGTCATTTTGTCCACTTGCGGTTTGTGGAAACGTGAGAAATAATTGGGTGATTTTAAGAAATATGAAGACTACCAATGTAAGAAGAGAGAAATTGGCGGTGAAAGTCATCTTAACAGATATTTGACACCATATATGACACCAAGTATAATATAGCTGGAGGGGAGGTGACCTATGTCAAAATGGGAAAAGCTGCTTTCCAGAATATTGTCGCTGGATAAGAATATGCGGTTTGATGAACTGCGCAAGGTTCTTGAAAGTTATGGTTATATTATGCAAGCCCCTGGCAGTGGAAGCAGTCACTATACGTTTCGCAAAAAAGGAAAAAGCCCGATTACAATACCGAAACATGAGCCGATCAAGAAAATCTATGTGGAAATGGTCAGAGCGGTCGTAGAGGAGGAAATGAGCTATGAAGAGAATTGAGTATTACATGAAACTCCCTTACCGTCTGGAGATCGTGCCTGATCCTGACGAAGGGGGTTATGTCGCGCGCTATCCGGACTTGCCTGGATGTATTACTGTCGGTGAAACAATGAACGATGTAATTGCCAACGCGGAAGATGCCAGGCGGGTCTGGCTTGAGGCTGCGCTGGAAGACGGAATCAGAATTGCAGAACCTGATTCCATCGAAAACTACTCAGGGCAGTTCAAACTGCGGATCCCAAGAAGCCTGCACCGTTCTCTTGCGGAACATGCAAGAGCAGAGGGAACAAGTATGAATCAGTATTGCCTTTATCTTCTGTCAAGGAATGACATGCTGAGGACAACAAACAAATAGTGTTACAGAAGATATAAGCCCCGGAAACGCATTGTTTCCGGGACTTTTTGCGTCAAACAGCCAGGGCGGTGGAGCCTTTGATGGAGAGAGAGACGTCAAGCTTCACGTCATGCGCCGGGCGGCCGTTCAGAAGCTCGATCAGCTGGGCGGCGGCCTGTACTCCGAGACCATAGTTGTCCTGCTCGATCATGGTGAGGGACGGGGTCACCACATTGGCGATAAGACCGCCGTTGAAGCAGATCAGGGATACCTGGCCGGGAACATCAAGCCCTTGCTCACGGAACAGGCGGAGCACGCCGGTGGCGCATCGGTCATTGGAGACCAGGACGCCGTCGAATTCCCTTGGGTTGGTCAGCAGTGTCTGGGCGCTGGCATAGCCGGATTCATGGCTGAAGCCGCTGAAGATGATCAGGGATGGGTCGACTGTCAGTCCGTCCTCCTCCAGGGCCCGGGCGTAGCCTGTGTAGCGGTCAAAAGCGGTGCAGGTTCCCTGGGCTGAAGAGTGGTAAGCACTTAAAAAAGTCTCATAATCATGGATGTTATCCTCCCAGAAGTTGACCAGGAGGGCAATGTTTTTTCTGTGCAGGCGGAGAAGGTATTTTGTGGCGATATAACCTGCGTTCACATTGTCGTGGTAAATGTGGGGGATGCCGGGAATCACGAGCCGCCGTGCAGCGACGACCATCGGAATTGAGGAGAGCTCCGGGAAGGCATCCAGCGGATTTCTCTCGTTGGTCCCGGAAAAAATGATGCCGTCGACGCCGGAATCGAGGACCTGCCGGAAGCAGCTGTCTTCCAGACCAGGATCCGCTTTCGTATGCATTACTGCGATCTCCATACCGTTCTGCTGCGCGACATCAATCACGCCGGCGACGATGGAAGAGTAATAAGTGTTTTCTATCATGGGGACGATCATCGCGATCCTGCGGGGGGCCGCAGATGGCGCGCGGAAACGGCTGCCAGATCCGTAATTCAGTTCTCTGGCTGCTTCCAGGACGCGGGCCTTCAGTTCGGGGTCAACGCTCTGGTTCCCGTTCATGACACGTGAGACGGTGGCGAGCGATACTCCGGCCTTAAGGGCCACGTCTTTGATCGTGATCTTAGGCATATCTTTTTTTTCCTTTCCTGAAAAATTTTTCCTGAAGGATCTTGACAGCGTGAGAGGGAATCCTGGGAGCACAAATATCTCTTCCTGCTTCAGGGAAATGGGAGAATGATCGTTTCTATATGTAATTATAACAGGAATTTCCGGTGGATACAAGAAAATATTTTCTCAAATTAGAGAAGATTAAAGAAAATGTGCACAAGAACAGAGGCCTGTGTTTGTTTGTTTTCTCCAAAGATGGGATAAAAGACATGAGATGAGAAAATATTTCTTGACTTGAGAAAACAAATGCTGTATATTGAACTCACAGAGAAAAACCCGGGTAAAAAAGCAAAGGAATAGAAAAAATTTTCTGCAAAGCATCAAAGACAAGAAACAAGGAGAAAACACAGCTACACAGGTCTGAAAGAAAGGAAGGAATGAATTATGAAGAAAATGTTTGCTGCCCTGCTTGCAGGAGTCATGACTCTGAGCCTTGCCGCATGCGGAGGTTCCGGAAGTTCCCAGACAACCGCAGCCGCTGCTCCCGCAGCCAATTCCGGTTCTTCGGAGAGCGCCGCTCCGGCAGCTGCCTCCACTGATTATCCGAAGAAGGCGATCACAATGATCATCCCCTACGGCGCAGGCGGGACCACCGACCTGGTCGGACGTCAGCTGGCCATCGCTCTTGAGAAGCAGCTGAAGCAGTCCATCGTCGTTGAGAACATGGCCGGCGCATCCGGTTCCGTGGGCGCCCAGGCAGTTCTGGACGCGGATCCGGATGGCTACACGGTGCTTCTTACCGCAGAGAGCCTTGGGACCCAGAGAGTCATGGGCATCAGCGAGATGAGCTACAACGACTTCGCTCCCATCTCCCCCATTGCCAGCGACCCGAAGGTCGTGGTCGTCGGAAAAGACTCTCCCTACAACACGATCCAGGAACTGCTCGATGACATCAAGGCGAACCCCGGGAAGATCCAGATGAGCTACACCGGCCCCGGCGGATCCGGTCACATCCAGGCCCTGATCATGAACAAGTTCGGTTATGAGCCGGCCCTGACAGCCTACTCCAGCGGTTCCGAAGGCATCACGGCAGTCCTCGGAAACCAGGTGGCATTCACCAACTCCAACTACGCAACTGTCGCTTCCTACATTAAGAGCGGCGACCTGAAGCTCCTGGCAGTCTGCGCGACCGAGCCGCTGGCGGCTTATCCGGATGTTCCCACCCTTGCTTCCGTCATGGAGGGCAGCGATGATCTGATGAGCATTCCCTACAGCCCGCTGAGCCTTGTGGTAGCGAATGATGTTCCGGCCGAGGTACAGGAAGTGCTCCGGAACGCGACCATGGAAGCGGTAAAGGACGCGGATTTCGACAAGTTCATGACCGACAACTGCATCGATAAGCTTTACGAGAAATATCCGACTGTGGATGACGCGAAGAAGTTCTACGCGAACTGGGAGTCTGTGGTGTCCTGGATGCTCTATGATGCCGGCGCGACGGTCAACAGCCCTGAGGACTACAACATTCCGAAGCCCTGAGGAGTAAAAAAACGGGCGGAGCGGCAAAACGCTCCGCCCGAATCACTTAAAGAAAGGGGACTATCTTATGGATAATACCGGGAAGAAAAGTCTGATCAGGAATTCCAATTTCCAGGACGCTCTGTTTGTGGGAGCCTGCTCAGTCACGCTTCTGGTTTACTCTCTGTATCATCACCATTTTGACCGGAATACCACGGAGTGGAAGACCTCTCCGTTCCTGTTCCCGACACTGATCTCGGTCTTCGGCCTTCTGCTGGTCACTTCCCTTCTTGCAGACGCTTTCCAGGATATGAAAGCGGGTCCTGCGGAAGCGGCTGAAGAGGACAGCGGGAAAAAGAATCCGAAAGGAGCGGTCGTCTTCATCGCGGCTTCGATCCTGTACTACATCCTGCTGCCGCTGCTCCACTTCATCCCGGCGACGATCCTGTACCTTGCCGGACTGTTTATCTATCTCGGGGAACGGAAATGGTGGAAGATCCTGCTTCTTTCCGCGATCACTGCCGGAATGGTCTATGTGCTCTTCGGCATGGGCCTGAACGTCCGTCTGCCATAAAGGAGGAATCAGATAATGGAAGCGATCTTAATGAGTCTTAAATATTTCCTGGACATCCGTTTCATCCTCCTCTGCGGAGCGGGCAGCATCGCCGGCCTGTTTGTTGGATCTATCCCGGGCCTGTCCGTCTCTATGGCGACGGCGCTGCTGGTCTCCATCACTTACACCTGGTCCACAAATGACGCTCTGGCAACAGTCATGGGCGTGTATGTGGTCGGTGTGTTCTCCGGAGCCCTTTCCGCGATCCTTCTGAACATCCCCGGAGCTCCGGCTTCCGTGGTCACGACTCTGGACGGCTACCCCCTGGCAAAAAAGGGAGAAGCCTTCAAGGCACTGAAGTACGCAACTGTCTATTCTTTCATCGGATCTGTCTTTGGTCTGGTGGCGCTGGCTCTTCTGGCAAAGCCCATCACCTCCATCGCCCTGAAGTTCCAGCCCATGGATTATTTCCTTCTGGCACTCTTCGGCCTCGCGACGGTGGGCGGACTGACGACAAAAAGCTTCTCAAAGGGTCTTGTCAGCGCAGTCTTCGGCCTGTTCTTCGCCATGATCGGCATGGACTCCGTGCTGGGCACCCCGAGACTGACCTTCGGAATCCGCAACCTGAACGCGGGTATCTCCACCGTTCCGGCGCTGGTCGGTATGTTCGGCTTTGCCGAGGTGCTCAGCGTGATCTTTGACGGACAGATGGACGCCACGGTGAACCAGATCACCCACCAGGTTGTCAAGATGAAGGATATCCTGAAAGAATTCCTCCACAGCATGTACTACAGCCTGATCGGAACAGTGGTCGGAGCGCTTCCCGGCGCCGGCGGCCCGGTGGCAGCATTCATCGCCTACTCCCAGGCAAAGAACATCGTGAAGAATCCGTCCAGACCCTTCGGCGAGGGCGCGGTGGAAGGCATCGTCGCCTCTGAGAGCTCCAACAATGCCTGTATCGGCGGCGCGCTGATCCCCATGCTGACCCTGGCAGTGCCGGGCGACGCGGTGACGGCCATCATCCTGTCCGTGTTCTACGTCCACGGCCTGCAGCCGGGACCGATGTTCCTGACCACCAGTGCGGACAGCTTTTACGCGATCCTGGGCGGCGGCTTCATCGGCTGCGCGTTCCTTCTTCTGCTCGGTCTTCTGGTGGCGCCCCACCTTTCCAAGATCATTAATGTTCCGAAGACCATCCTGATGCCCATCGTCGCTCTGCTCTGCGTTATCGGCGCTTATGCCTGCAACAACCGCCTGTTTGATGTGGGCCTGATGTTCTTCTTCGGGATCCTTGGCTTCCTGATGCGGTCCCGCGGCTACTCCGTGGCGCCCATGACCCTGGCAATCGTCCTCGGCAACATGATGGACTCCAACTTCCGGCGTGCCATTTCCCTGGCGGTCTCCACCGACAACGTGGTCCTCGCCCTGTTCGGAAGGCCCATCACCATGGTCCTGCTGGTCCTGACACTGATCTCCATTATCACCAATGTGCCGGCGGTAAAGCGGATCACGGACCGGATCATCACCGGTAAAGCCGAAGCCTGATCTTCATCTGTCAGAGCAGCATTCTGACCCGGCTGGAACATGCGTTTCCGGCCCCCAAACCTGCCTTCCTTTTTAGCAGCGGCCGTCCGGTTTTCTGACGGCGGACGACCGCCGCTGTTTTTTATACCCAAAATCAAACTATTTCCCCCCGGACAATGATCCGGTCACCCGAAAAGGAGAACGATTATGTACGCATATTCCCGCAGAGGTTCCATGCACGGTTCACTGGCAGTCCCGGGCTCCAAGAGCAGCACGATCCGGGCTATCCTGTTCGGTATGCTGGCAGACGGAACCACCGTGATCCACAATCCCCTTCCGTCGAAGGACGGCCTTGCCGCGCTGAAGGCAGCGAGAGATTTCGGCGCTGAAGTGACCGTTGATGAAGAAGCAAACACCTGGACTGTGAAGGGACTGAATGGAAAGCCCCATGTTCCGGAAAACGTGATCGATACTATGAATTCCGGCACCACCACCAGTTTTGTCACCGGCATCTGCACCCTGCTGACTGACGGCGCTGCAGTCATCACGGGAGATGAGCAGATCCGCCGACGCCCCTGGAGGGATGAGACCAATGCCCTGAAGGAGCTGGGTGCTTACTGCCTCCACACCCGTCCGGACTGCGACTGCCCGCCGCTGGTGATCCACGGCCCGCTCCACGGCGGGACCTGCCACCTTCCGGGGTTCAACAGCCAGCACATTTCCGGAGTTCTGGCACCTTCCGCCCTGCTTCCGAAGGGAGAGAGCGTGGACATCCTCGTAGAGGAACCGCTGGAAGCGCTCTACGTGCAGCTGACGGTGGACTGGCTGAAGAAGTTCGGCGTCACCGTGGAAAACAGCAGCGATTACAAGCGCTACCACATAGAGGGTGGACAGAAGCTGACGGCGTGCGACTGCCTAGTGGCTTCGGACTGGTCCGGCGTGGCTTTCCCGCTGGTGGCGGCAGTCTGCACAGATTCCGAGCTTACCATCACGGATGTTGATTTTGAGGACGCCCAGGGCGACAAGGCCGTGGTGGACATCCTTATCCAGATGGGAGCTGATATCGAGAAGGACCTGGAGGGACACAAGCTTACGATCCGCGGCGGAAAGCCACTTCACGGCCTTGAGAACATCGACATGAACCTGATCCCTGACAGCCTGCCGGCCCTGGCCGTCGCGGCAGCGTTTGCGGAGGGCGACACCCATTTCTCCAGCCTGGCCCATGTCCGCGTTAAGGAAACGGACCGCGTGGCAGTCATGCAGGAGGTTCTGGGAGCCTGCGGCGCTGACATCGAGATCACGGCGGATTCCATGACAGTACACGGCGGCAAGCCGCTCTGCGGAGCTTCCGTCAGCAGCCACGACGACCACCGGGTCGCCATGGCGATGGCAGTCTGCGGCCTGTTCGCGGACGGAGAAATGAAGATCAGCAACCCTGAGTGCGCAGCGGTATCCTTCCCCGGTTTCTTCGAAACGATGAACAGGGCAGGAGCAGGGTTTGAAGTCAGAGAATAATTGAGACGAATACGGCGGGATCCACGCGGAAAGGAAGAATCAAAATGAAAACAGTTATGATGAGAAATCTTGAAGTCGGCGCAGGCATGCCGAAGATCATTGTCCCCATCGTCGCGAAGACTGCGGAGGGGATCCTGGAAAAGGCAAAGGAGTTCCAGAATTACGTGTTTGATGTGGTGGAGTGGAGAGTAGATTTCTATGAGGATGTTTTCAACACGGAAAAAGTGCTGGAGACACTGAAGGCGCTGCGCGCCGCCCTGGGAGAGCGTCCCATCCTCTTTACCTTCCGGACGAAAAAAGAAGGCGGCGAGAAGGAGATCGATATGGACAGCTATACCGCGCTGAACGCAGCGGTGGCGCAGTCCGGATACGCTGATGCCATCGACGTGGAGATCTTCTCCGGCGACGACGTGGTGAAGAAGAACATTGAGAACATCCATGCTGCAGGCAAGATCGTGGTGGGGTCCAACCATGACTTCGGAAAGACTCCGGACAAGTCAGACCTCCTGTACCGCCTCAGGAAGATGCAGGACCTGGGCGCGGATATTCCGAAGATCGCCGTGATGCCTAAGAGCTGCGGCGATGTGGTGACGCTGCTGGACGCTACCCAGGAGATGTCCGGAAAATACGCGGACCGTCCCATCATTACCATGAGCATGGGGAACGGCGTCATCAGCCGCCTCTGCGGAGAATACTTCGGCTCTTCCATGACATTCGGCGCTGTCGGCCAGGTCTCCGCCCCGGGACAGATCCCGGCGGAAGAGCTCCGGGATGTGATGGGTGTTCTGCATAAGGCTCTGGCATCCTGAAAAAAGAGATTGGGGGAAAAGAAAATGAGCAGACACGTGACAGGACATACCGGCTTACTCTGCCTTCTTGGCAGTCCCGTAGCGCACAGCATTTCCCCGGAGATGCACAATGAGGCCTGCAGGATCCTGGATCTGGATTATGAATATCTGGCCTTTGATGTCGGGACAGAGACTCTGGAGACCGCGGTCGCCGGCCTGAAGGCGATGGGCGTCCGGGGGTTCAATCTCACCATGCCGGACAAGAACAAAATGGCGGAACTCTGCGATGAGCTGTCCCCGGCGGCAAAGATCGGCGGCGCGGTGAATACCGTGGTAAATGAGAACGGAAAGCTGATCGGGCACACCACGGACGGCGTGGGCTACATGATGGCCGCGAAGGACGCGGGTGTGGAGCTTGAGGGGAAAAAGATGGTCCAGCTCGGCGCGGGCGGCGCCGGGACCGCGATCCTGGTGCAGGCGGCCATGGACGGCCTTGCTTCTATTGATGTCTTCAACGCGAAGGACGCTTTCTGGCCCAGAGTGGAGGGAATCGTGGCACAGCTGAACGAGCAGACCTCCTGCAAGGTGGCCCTGCATGACATCAAGGACCTTGAGACCCTGAAGAGCTGCATCGCCGGAGCCGACCTGCTTCTGAACACGACCCCGGTGGGCATGAAGCGCATTCCCGGATGCCTGATCCCGGACGCATCCTATTTCCACGAGGGCCTGGTGGTCTCGGACGTCATTTATGAACCGAAGGAGACAGAACTCCTCAGGATGGCCCGGGAAGCAGGACTGAAGACCTTCAACGGCATGTACATGCTCCTTTACCAGGGCGCTGCTTCTTTTAAGCTCTGGACCGGAAAAGATATGCCGGCGGAAGAAGTGAAGGCGAAATACTTTTCATAAGCAACACGCAAAGAGGTAAGCAACAGCGACAAACATATAACAGGAGGAAATGACATGAGCAGAAAATATTCCCTTGCATATCTGACACTTCCGGGTGTCGATCCGGTCAGACAGATCAAGATCGCCAGGGAGACGGGCTACGACAGCGTGAGTCTCCGCACCATTCCCATGCACCTCCCCGGAGAACCGGAGTTCCTTCTCCATAAGGACAGCGAGCTTTTCGAAGCTACGAAAGCGGCGCTGAAGGAATACGATATGCCGCTGATGGACATTGAGCTGGCAAGGGTCCGCCCGGATCTGGATATCGACGAGTATGAGCCTGCCTTCGAAAAGGCTGCTGAGCTCGGAGGAACGGACGTACTGGGAAGCATCTGGACCAGGGACAAAGCTTATTATGTTGAACAGGTCGGGAAGATCGCCGAAATGGCGAAGCGCTATGGACTGAAGTACAATGTGGAATTCCTTCCCTGGGCGGGCGTCAGGAATCTGCAGGAAGCCATCACCCTGGTGGACCAGGTAGGCGCGGACAATCTCTTCATTATGGTAGATACGCTTCACGCCGGAAGAGCCGGTGTCACGGGAGCGGAGCTGGCAAGGACCGATAAGAAGTATTTCAATTTCATTCATCTCTGCGACGGTCCGGCCGGTCCGGATGGAGATCCGGTTCTTGATAACATCAAAGATGACCTGATGCTGTATACCGCCCGGGAAGCAAGGTACTATCCGGGGGAGGGCGCGATGGATATCGCCGGCATGGTCAGCGCCCTTCCGGGCCTGCCGCTCTCCATTGAGCTTCCGAACCTGAAGCGGATCGAAGAACTCGGCTGGGAAGGCCACGCGAAGCGCTGCATTGAGGACGCAAAAGCATACTTTAAAAAACACGGCGTCGAGTAAACAGAAACGCTTTTCAGCCGATAAACTTGCAGCCTCCTCCAGGCGCGGCAGCTGTGCTGATTGTATTACAGGCACGGCTGCCGCTTTTTGCCGCTGAAAAGAAACGGAAGGAATCGTTATGGACCTTAAGAGAGCGAGAAAAGAAGCCTGCCGCGTCGAATTGCAGGTGGAGCGGTTCCTCAGGGAGAGGATCGGGGAGGCGATAGAGAATACGCCGAAGATGTTTCCGGACCGGGCGGCGGTCGCATGTCAGGGCATCGAGGGAGCTTATTCCCAGATGGCCTGCGAGAGGATGTTTTCTTTTCCGGAAATCAGGTTCTATAAGACCTTTGAAGAGGTGTTTTCCGCTGTCGAAGAGGGAGAGTGCCGCTACGGCGTGCTCCCGGTTGAGAACAGCACTGCAGGATCTGTCCGTCAGGTTTATGACCTTATGATGACATATCGGTTCTACATTGTGAGGTCAGTACGAGTGAAGGTGGATCACTGTCTTCTGGCCCTGCCGGGGACAGAAAAAACCTGTATCAGGGAAGTGGTTTCCCATGAGCAGGCCATCCGTCAGTGCGCGGATTATTTAAAGGGTCTGGGAGATGTCCGGATCGCGGCCTGTGAAAACACAGCAGTCGCCGCGCGCCTGGTCTCCAAGTCAGGAAGAAGTGACCTGGCTGCTTTATCCTCTGTCAGATGTGCGGGTCTTTACGGCCTTTCCTGCCTGGAAGAATGCGTACAGGACCAGGGCAGCAATCATACCAGGTTCATCTGCATTTCCGGAGATCTGGAAATCTATCCCGGGTCGGACCGCAGCAGCATCATGGTCATGGCCTCCCGCGCCCCCGGGGTACTTAATAAGCTTCTGTCATGCTTTGACAGTTTCGGAACAAACCTTTTAAAAACTGAGGGATGTCCGCTTCCAGAAGAGAATTATAATTGCGTCTATTATTTTGACGTTGAGAAAAGCGCCGCGGAAAAGAACTTTTCCGGGATGATCGGAGAGATCAGCGGACTGTGTGAGCGCTGTGAATATCTGGGAAGCTACATGGAGCTGACGTGATGAGAAAAAGGGGATATCAACGGCGCCTCCTTTCTCGGGATTGTTTATATCATGTTTATATCACTGCGGATCAGACGCGAAAAATGGCTTAACCACGCGGCGCAGTTAAACTGAGATCACTTCAAGTCCCTGTACCCACCCTCAGTTTTTTCTTCATAAAACCTCGGAAAATGGCGGTTTTCCGAGGTTTTTTGATGCCCTGAGAAATTGACACCTGTCTATTAATGGGCAAAATGTTTGTATCGGTTTGTATCAGCCTCATACTGCGTTCTTTTCCGGTCCTTTGTCGAAGTCGAGTACACGGATCGCAGAGGTCGATTCAGAAAAGCCGCGCAGGGTATCCAGGGTCTCGTTGGAGTAGATATAGCGAAGTGTAGTCTGCAGATCTGTGTGTCCCAGCCACTGCCGAGCAGCTTCCAGTCCGCACTGGTTTGCAATCCTGGTCCCCACCGTCCTTCGCTGGCAGTGGATCCGTT
>JAFSYO010000128.1 GCA_017449925.1 Stomatobaculum sp. | reverse complement strand
GCTTGTGACCTATGTGCCGTGGTTCACCATGGCGATCCCCAACGCACTTCATCTGGCCTGATTGAAATCCATCTGTTTCATTGCAGCGGACGGGGCGGGTTACCCCGTTCCCGTCCGTTTACTTTCCACGTTTGCGAACCAAAAGGAGATAACAAATTATGGACATCCGTTATTCCACCGGACCCAATGATGTCAAGCGCTATACCACTGAGGAGCTTCGCAGGGAGTTCCTGATCACCGGCCTCTATCAGCCGGACACCGTCCAGGCTACCTATTCCCATGTCGACCGCATGGTCGTCCTCGGCATCATGCCGGTGCATGAGGTTCTCCCGATTGACAAGGGCATCGACGTCTGGGCCAACTTCGGCACCGAATACTTCCTGGAACGCCGGGAAGCCGGCGTCTTCAACCTGGGCGGCCCGGGCTTCATCCAGGCGGATGAGGAGCGCTTCGAGCTCGGCTTCGAAGACTGCCTCTACATCACGAAGGGAACCAAAAAAGTCTGCTTCGGCAGCAAGGACCCGGAGAATCCGGCGCGTTTCTACCTCGTTTCCGCTCCGGCCCACAAGGCCTGCAAGACGACCTTCCTGTCCTTTGCCGACGCGAACAAGCGCCCCTGCGGAGACGCGAAAACCTGCAACAAGCGTGTCATCAACCAGTTCATCCATCCGGACGTGCTGGAGACCTGCCAGCTCAGCATGGGCCTGACCCAGCTGGCCGAAGGCAGCATCTGGAACACCATGCCCGCGCATACCCATGAGCGCAGGATGGAGGTCTACACCTACTTCAACATTCCGGAAGGCAACGTGGTCTTCCACATGATGGGCCAGCCGCAGGAGACCCGCCACATCGTGATGCAGAACTACGACGCGGTGATCTCTCCCTCCTGGTCAATCCATGCCGGAGCCGGCACCGCCGCCTATACCTTTATCTGGGCCATGGGCGGTGAAAACCAGGCGTTCGATGACATGGACAACATCGATATCCCGGACATGAGATAAGCATCCCTCAAAAGCACAGCCACCCGCTGACGCGGGTGGCTGTAAGAGGAGAACGGACAACATCGACATCCCAATATGAGATAAGTCTTCCTCAAAGGCACAGGCACCCGCTGACGCGGGTGGCTGTAAGAGGGAATGAACATCATTGACATCCCGGATATGAGATAAGCACTGGGTCAGAGCAGACCCTTGATCTTCAGCATGGGCGAAGGCCGGAAGATGTGCAGAAAGTTTCGCAGATCCTCATCCTTTACCTTCTGATAATCCTCCTTGATGATGCAGTAGTCCATCAGATAGAGATAGAGACAGACCTCGAAGGGAGAGGCGAGAAAGGCGGGAACAAAGTCCGTCTGGATCAGAAAGAGGGGAAGGGAGCTCTGCAGCAGCGGGCTGAGCCGCTTTTCAATCCACTTGTTGCCATAGACGATGTGGAGCTCCGGCGGAAGACCGGGCATGGCGCAGGCCATGATGTTCCGATCCGATTCCGGGAGCGCGGTTTCGGGAAACTCCGGATGGCTGTGGCAGACGGACTCATGAAAACTGAGCCGGCCGCTGCGGCTGCGTTTGAAACGCTTGGGCACGAAGACAAGGCGTTTGCCGCGCCTGATTTCCTGATCATACCAGTCGGCCATCTTCGCCTGATTCAGGTGAAAATCATAATCCAGCCCGCCGTAGTCGCAGTGAATCACCACAACGGAATCGGAATCGAGAGGGAAGTATTCCTCTTCGCTCACACTCGCAGGCTCCAGCAGCGCGTTCCAGCCGCGGCGGAAATCCGGATAATACTTCCGGTCGCGGATGGCATTGTCCTGATAAAGCGCTTCGAGTTTCTGAAAGGCTTCCTGGTTTCGGGTCATCTGTTTTCCTCCCTGCATCAATCAGTCGGGAATCATGGCAGAGCCAATGCTTCCGACAGAATTATAGCGAATCATTTCATAAAGTGCAAGTTTATATCAGTTTTGAAAAGGAGTGTTCTAACATGGATGTATTAAGCAGACTGGCGGCCGCGGGCATCGTTCCCGTCGTCGTTCTGGACAAGGCAGAGGACGCGGTCCCGACCGCACGCGCAATGCTCGCCGGCGGGATCGATGTCATGGAGATCACCTTCCG
>JAFSYO010000127.1 GCA_017449925.1 Stomatobaculum sp. | reverse complement strand
TACCCTAAAGCTCTTTTAAAATGCCTTCGGCAAAAATAAAACGTGATGATTCCTGTTAAGTTGCTACTTGACAATTGTCATTACATATCAGAACTTTCCAGCAGCGTGCGGTATATATATATTGCCCTGTACTGGCGGGTGAATTTGTAAGGAAGGCATGAAAAAACCCTCCGGGGAGAGGCCGGAGGGCTTTATCAGGGATGGTTTCAAAAAGAGTAGAAAGGGCGTAATCCGATTTACGTTTTCTGTTAGTAAAACTATATCATGGCCCCATAGAAAAAGCGTGAAGATACTTTGAATGAATTCTTATGACATTCTTAATTCCGGTTATATTTTCAGCGCCCTTATTTACGGTCCAGATACTTGTCCATCAGACTGCAGAAATCAAATGTGGCAAAGTAGTCTGCGGGGGTCTCGGCCCGGCGGATCATCTCTACGCTTCCATCAGTCTTAAGGAGAAGTTCCGCGCTGCGGAGCTTTCCGTTGTAGTTGTATCCCATGGCGTAGCCGTGGGCTCCGGCGTCATGGATAAAGAGATAATCTCCCATGCTGATCTCCGGAAGCATCCGGTCCACCGCGAATTTGTCGTTGTTCTCGCAGAGAGAACCTGTCACGTCGTACAGCTCCGTCTCCGGGGCATTTTCTTTTCCCAGCACCGTGATGTGGTGATAGGCGCCGTACATGGCGGGACGCATCAGGTTGCAGGCGCAGGCGTCCGTGCCGATGTAGTGCTTGTAGATCCGCTTCTCATGGACGGCCCGGGTGACCAGTGCGCCGTAGGGGCCCAGCATAAAGCGGCCCATCTCTGTGTAGATCGCCACGTCTCCCATGCCCGCCGGGACCAGGATCTCCTCATAGACCTTGCGGACTCCTTCTCCGATGGCAAGAATGTCATTGGGTTCCTGCTCCGGCCGGTAGGGGATGCCCACACCGCCCGACAGGTTGATGAAACGGATGTCCGCGCCGGTCTCCTGCTTCAGCCGCACGGCCTCCCGGAACAGGATGCCTGCAAGCTTTGGATAATATTCGTTGGTGACGGTATTGCTGGCAAGGAAAGCGTGGATTCCGAAGTGCTTTACTCCCTTTCCCATCATGATACGGTACGCCTCGGTGATCTGTTCCGGCGTCATGCCGTATTTGGAATCCCCGGGATTGTCCATGATGCCGTTGGACATTTCGAACACACCGCCGGGGTTGTAGCGGCAGCTCATAGTCTCAGGCAGTTTCCCCAGCACCTGCTCCACGCAGGCAATATGGGTGATGTCGTCCAGGTTGATGATCGCGCCCAGCCGGTCAGCCATCGCGAACTCCTGCGGCGGCGTATCGTTGGAGGAGAACATGATCTCATGACCGGAAAAGCCGCAGGCTTCGCTCATCATAAGTTCCGTATCGGAGGAGCAGTCCGTGCCGCAGCCATATTCCTTCAGGATCTTCAGAATGAAGGGATTCGGGGTCGCCTTCACCGCGAAGTACTCCCGGAACCCTTTGTTCCAGGAAAAAGCCTGGCGGACCTTCTCCGCATTTTCCCGGATGCCCCGCTCATCGTAGATGTGCCAGGGAGTGGGCCATTTTGCGGCAATGCTCTGTGCCTGTTCCAGTGTCAGAAATGCTTTCTTCTCCATAAAAATACCTTTGCTGCCTTTCTATTATTCAATGGTCCGCCGCGGCGGGCCGTCAGCGATACCTTCTTTCAGTTATCTTCTTCCGTGTTCTCCTCCGTCACGTGGGTATGGGTGTACAGATGCTCTGTGCAGTATTCGTAATCACCCGCGCACTTTGAACAGTAGCGGAATTCGAGTTCCGGGGCATCCAGTTCAGTCCGTCCGCAGACAGCGCACCTGTGGCGCGCATTCTTCACGCCGCTCTCCTGCCGTCCCACGGGGACGATCTTCCTTTCTTCCGCGCTGTTCCTGCCGCCCTCCGCGGCTTTCCTGTATTCAGCCCTCCTCTTAACTTCCTTCGGTGAAAAGCGCCTGAGGGTTCCCGACCAGGCAAAAAAGAGGAGAAGATTCAGGAGGCACACGCCGATGGTGATCTTCTCTGCGATCCCCCCGGTAATAAAAGCGTAGGCCTCCATAACACCGTAAAAAATGGCAAGATACTTCGCCTTCAGCGGTATAACGAAATAAAGATAAAATGTCATCTCCGGGAAGCTGAGGGCAAAAGCCAGTAAGATCGAAAGGTTCAGGTTCTCCGGCGTAATGAGCGTCGGCATGCCGAGTCTCCAAAGGATGAAAGCGGCGAGAATATGGAACAGGACTCCGGAAAACATAAAGACATTAAAGCGGAACGTCCCCCATACGTTCTCAAGAGTGGTGCCCAGCGAATAATAAATAAGCAGCATCAGAAGGCCGAAGATCATACTGCTGCTCGGCGGATAGATGAGCCACGTAACGAGGCGCCAGACCTGGCCCCGCAGGATCAGCGCCGGATTCAGGTACAAAAGTTCGAAAGCCGCCCGGTTTCCGATGCTGATGACAAAACCGGCAGCGTAAAGGATAGAGAAATACCGCATCAGTCCCGGGATCGCGAAGCGCCCGAAACGTTTCTGCAAACGGTCAAAAAAAGTCATGAAAACTCCTTCCGGCAGATATCGTATCTTTTTCAGCACCATCAGTATATGAACGATACCCCGTTTTTGTCAACTGCCGGGGTTAACAGCCTGTTCAGCTTCCCGCCCCTTCGTTGAACTTCCCCCTCCTTTATGTTAAAGTAAGGGGTATTGACCAGTTTTTATGGAGTGTGTTTCATTATGATGAAGAATCTTGGAATCGACATCGGTTCCACTACAGTTAAAATAGCGATCCGGGATGAAAGCGGCGCGCTGCTCTTTTCCGATTACGAACGGCATTTTGCCAATATCCAGGAGACTCTTTCCGGCCTTCTGGAAAAAGCGGAACAGGAGCTCGGGCCTGTCGACGTCCGCCCCCGCATCACCGGCTCCGGCGGCCTTACCCTCGCGAAGCATCTGCGGATCCCCTTTGTCCAGGAGGTTGTGGCAGTCGCCACAGCCTTAAAACACTATGCCCCGCTGACGGACGTGGCCATCGAGCTGGGCGGCGAGGACGCAAAGATCATCTACTTTACCGGAGGCATCGACCAGCGGATGAACGGCATCTGCGCGGGCGGCACCGGGTCTTTTATCGACCAGATGGCTTCTCTTCTGCAGATGGATGCCGCGGAGCTGAATGAGTACGCCAAAGGATACAAAGCCATCTATCCTATAGCCGCACGCTGCGGTGTCTTCGCCAAAACTGACATCCAGCCTCTGATCAACGAAGGGGCCACCAGGGAGGACCTGGCCGCCTCTATTTTCCAGGCTGTGGTGAATCAGACGATCTCCGGTCTTGCCTGCGGCAAGCCGATCCGCGGTCACGTCGCTTTTCTGGGCGGGCCGCTCCATTTCCTGTCGGAACTCCGGAATGCCTTTATCCGGACATTGAAGCTGGAGGGCGAATACATCATCGCCCCGGAGAACTCTCACCTCTTTGCGGCCATCGGCGCCGCCATGTCCGCTGAGGATGGGGCGACTGTTCTGACTTCGGATCTCATCGCCACCCTGAAACAGGGCGTATCCATGGATCACGAGATCCAGCGTCTTCAGCCCCTTTTCCGGGATCCGGAGGAATACGCGGCATTCTGCGAACGGCACGACGGTCACGCAGTCCGGAAGGGTGACTTCGGAAGCTATACCGGAAAACTTTTCCTGGGGATCGATGCCGGCTCCACCACCACGAAGATCGCCCTGGTAGGCGAAGACGGCACTCTGCTGTACCGGTTTTACGCCAACAATGAAGGATCGCCTCTGGCAGTCTCTATTCGCGCCCTGAAGGAAGTCAGGGAACTGATGAACCCGGAGGCCGAGATCGTCTGGTCCTGCTCCACCGGCTACGGCGAGGCCCTCCTGAAAGCCGCATTCATGCTGGACGAGGGCGAGGTGGAAACCATCTCCCACTACTATGCTGCCGCCTTCTTTGAACCGTCGGTGGACTGCATCCTGGACATCGGCGGCCAGGACATGAAATGCATCCGCATCAAGGATCAGACCGTGGATTCCGTCCAACTGAACGAGGCCTGTTCTTCCGGCTGCGGATCCTTTATCGAGACCTTCGCAAAATCTCTCGGCGTGACCGTCCAGGATTTTGCAAAAGAAGCTCTTTACGCTCAGAATCCCGTGGACCTGGGGACCCGCTGCACGGTCTTCATGAACTCCAACGTGAAGCAGGCACAGAAAGAGGGAGCAACAGTGGCGGATATTTCCGCCGGTCTCGCATACTCGGTCATTAAAAACGCTCTTTTCAAAGTCATCAAGATCTCCGATGCCTCCAGTCTCGGGGCCCACATCGTCGTTCAGGGAGGAACTTTTTACAACGACGCGGTGCTCCGCGCTTTTGAACGCATCGCGGAATGCGAGTGCATCCGCCCGGATATCGCCGGAATCATGGGCGCCTTCGGCGCAGCCCTGATCGCCAGAGAACGCTGGGAAGGCAGGAAGACCTCAATGCTTTCCCTGGACCGGATCGCCGCCCTGGAGTACCGCACCTCCATGACCCGCTGCAAAGGCTGCAACAACCACTGCGTGCTGACCATCAACCAGTTCGGCGGAGGACGCCGCTATATTTCAGGAAACCGCTGCGAGCGCGGTCTGGGTCTGGACCGGAAAAGCAAAGACGTTCCAAACCTTTTTGAATACAAGTTCCGCCGTATCTTCGGCATTGAGCCGCTTCCGGAGGAAGAAGCCCCCCGCGGCGTGATCGGTATCCCGAGAGTCCTGAATATGTATGAGGACTTCCCCTTCTGGGCAGTCTTCTTCCGGGAACTCGGCTTCCGCGTGGTCCTCTCTCCCGTATCCAGCCGGCAGCTGTATGAACTGGGCATCGAATCGATTCCCAGCGAATCGGAGTGCTATCCGGCGAAGATCGCCCACGGTCATGTCACCTGGCTTATCCGGAACGGCATCCGCACCATCTTCTACCCCTGCGTCCCCTACGAGAGGAACGAGCAGCCGGATGCAGGAAACCACTACAACTGCCCCATCGTCACCTCCTATGCGGAGAATATCAAGAACAACGTGGAGGAGATCACGGAGCGGAACATCCGCTTCCTGAATCCCTTCATGTCCTTCACCAACGAGCAGATCCTCACAGGACAGCTGGTAAAGATCATGCAGAAGGAGTTCTCCATCGGACCCTCGGAGGTCCGCGCCGCGGCCCATGCAGGATGGGCGGAGCTTCTGAAGGCAAAGCAGGATATTGAGGACGAGGGCGAGAAAGCCATCAAATGGTGCATCGACAACAACCGTCACGGGATCGTCCTGGCAGGCCGGCCTTACCATGTGGATCCTGAGATCCACCACGGCATCCCGGACCTGATCACAGGCTATGGTCTGGCAGTTCTCACCGAGGATTCCGTGTCCCATCTCGGCACTGTGGAACGTCCGGTGATCGTCTCTGACCAGTGGATGTATCATTCCCGGCTCTACGCCGCGGCTTCCTATGTAAAGACCACGGACGTTCTTGATCTGGTCCAGCTGAATTCCTTTGGCTGCGGCCTGGACGCAGTGACCACCGACCAGGTCCAGGATATCCTGACCGGCTCCGGAAAGATCTATACCGTGCTGAAGATCGACGAGGTGAATAACCTGGGCGCCGCCCGGATCCGCATCCGATCGCTGATCGCCGCGCTCCGCGTCAGGGATAAAAAGCATTTCCAGCGGACCATCCGGACCTCTGCCTACGACCGCGTATTCTTTACGCGGGAGATGAAGAACAAAGGCTACACCATCCTGTGTCCGCAGATGTCCCCGATCCACTTTGATTTCCTTGCTCCGGCCATCAGCGCTTTCGGCTACAATGTGGTGCTGCTCACCAACGACAACCGCGCCGCCATCGATATGGGCCTGAAGTACGTAAACAACGACGCCTGCTATCCGTCGCTCTGCACCATCGGCCAGATCATGGAGGCTCTCCATTCAGGCAATTACGACCTGGACCGGACCGCCATTTTCATGAGTCAGACCGGCGGCGGCTGCCGCGCTTCCAACTATATCGGCTTCATCAGGCGCGCCCTGGCCAAAGCCGGCATGGAGCAGATCCCGGTCATTTCGATCAATGTGGGAAATATGGAGCAGAACCCCGGCTTTAAGATCACCCTGCCCATGGCGGTCAAGGTCATCCAGGGTGCGGTCTACGGGGACGTGCTGATGCGCTGCCTCTACGCCACCCGCCCCTACGAGCAGAAAGCCGGCAGTGCCGACCGCCTGTACCGGAAATGGAATAAGATCTGTATCCGGGCCGTCTCCCGCCGCTCTCCGGACATGTCCGAGTACGGCAGGATCCTGCGGGCCATGATCCGGGAATTCGACGAACTGCCCCGCACCGGTGTGAAAAAGCCGAAGGTCGGCGTGGTCGGCGAGATCCTGGTCAAGTTCTCCCCGCTGGCGAACAACCACATCGTGGATCTTTTAGAGCGGGAAGGGGCTGAAGCTGTGGTTCCGGATCTTCTGGATTTCATGTACTACAGCTTTTACAACCTGAATTTCAAATCCGAGCACCTCGGGTTCTCCCGGTATCAGGCATTCCTCTGCAATGAAGGAATCCGCCTGATGGACTGGTTCCGTGCCGATGCCAGAAAGGCGCTCCTCGCCTCGAAGCATTTCGATGCTCCCGGCGATATCCGTCATATGGCAGAAATGGCAGAACACTTTGTATCCCTCGGAAATATGACTGGTGAAGGATGGTTCCTCACCGGCGAGATGCTGGAGCTGATCGAAGGCGGCACCAACAATATCGTCTGCACGCAGCCCTTCGGATGCCTTCCGAACCATGTGGTGGGCAAAGGTGTCATCAAGGAACTGCGCCGCGCCTATCCGAAGGCCAATATCATCGCCGTGGACTACGATCCCGGCGCCTCTGAAGTGAACCAGCTGAACCGCATCAAGCTCATGCTGGCCACCGCCCAGGCAGCGTTGAAGGAAGAAGAATCTCAGGAAAAGGCATAACTGGAATAACGAAGGACGCGTACCCGAAGGACAATATCGTTCCCGTCGGAGAGTTTCACAAGCAGCGCGGCGCCGCGACGGCGACCCCATGGTTTCATGGAGCCCAAAGCGGCGTCCGAATGCTGCGAAGTGAAACCGACAGAGGGAACGCTGTCCTGAGGATACGCGTCCTTCTTATACTGCCAATACTTAAATGACCCCCTGCCTCTCAGATTGAGGGACAGGGGGTCGTTATTTGTATTTTTACTCTTCCGCGTGTTTGTGGACGAAGTCCACGAATTCCAGCACGGCGGCTTTGTCCGGTACTTTGACGATATACATCTGGTTGCCCATGGCGTGGACATTGAACTCCGGCACCCGCTCCTGCATCATGACGGCTCTGCCGTATTTCTTCAGGATCTCCTCATGGGTATGGGCATACTTGAACTGGTCTCTCCGGCTGGCGAAGACGCAGAACTGGTCGCCCTTGGGGCTGGAGGTAACGTTGGTGTCGATGGTGATCATATCCGCCCAGATCTGATAGACGTCCGTGCCGTGTGCCCAGTTAGTCATATCTCCGAGATATCCTTCTGCCGGGCGCATGTTCACTTCCAGGATCACGTAATCACCGGCTTCTCCCACGCCTTCCTTCGACTTCTTCAGGTGGCAGAACTCCAGGTGCACGAAGCGGCTCTTCACGCCGAAGGCCTTGCAGGCCGCGCGGCCGTAGCGCTTCATCTGCTCCGGAATACCGGCAACGACGTAAAAGTACAGCTCCTTCTGTTCGCTGACTGCGTCCTGCAGGGAAGGCCAGGTGGTCTTTGACTCGAACAGAGGCTCTCCGGCGGAATCGATGATAGCGTCGTAAGAGCAGATATCTCCCTCCACGAACTCTTCTATCACATAGGGATCCTTCGGCTTCTTCACGAAGAACTGCTTCATCTCCTCCTCGTCGGAGATCTTGAAGGTATCCGATCCGCCTCTTCCGATGTCCGGCTTGATGATCACAGGAAATCCCACGGTGGAGACAAAGGCATTGGCGGCTTCGAGGTTCGTCACCTTGATCTGCCGCGGGGAAGGAACGCCAGCGATGCGGAAATAAAGCTTCATTTCGGATTTCGACCGGAAATGACTGACCTCGTCCGCCTGGACACCGGTGCGGATATTGAAATCCGTGCGGAGCTTTGCGTCCTGCGCCAGCCAGTACTCGTTGTTGGATTCGATCCAGTCGATCTTTCCGTACTTGAAGGAGAAGAACGCCACCGCGCGGAACACCTGGTCATAGTCCTCCATGTTGTCGACCATGTAATACTCCGTCAGTGCTGCCTTCAGCTCTTCTTCCAGTGTATCAAACGGCGCGTCCCCGATACCAAGTACATTGACGCCGCTTTTGTGAAGCCTGTCGCAGAAATTCCAGTATGTCCGCGGGAACTGCGGGGAAATATACACAAAATTCATGGAACGCTCCTCCTGTGCCGGTATTATTCAGTATCTGTTCACCATATCTGACTCGGGTCGCTTAATAATTATATTTTACATGAAGAAAGGACGAATTACCATATTCCCGGAGATGCTTTTGTTTCGAAAGTGGATTATTCAACACACCCTAAATTCTTTTCCGTGGATCTTCAGATCGCTTCCAGCGCCTGCTTTAAGTCAGCGATCAGGTCCTCCTTGTCCTCCAGTCCGCAGGACATACGCACCATCCCGGCCGGAATGCCGGCGGCTTCCAGCTGCTCCTCCGTCATCTGACGGTGGGTGGAGGTGGCGGGATTCAGGCAGCAGGTGCGGGCATCCGCCACATGGGTCTCGATCGCCGCCAGCTTCAGATTCTTCATGAACTTTTCTGCCGCAGCCCTGCCGCCCTTCAGAACGAAGGACACAACGCCGCAGCCGCCGTTGGGCAGGTAGTTTTGGGCGATCTCATAGTACTTGTCCCCCGGAAGTCCCGAGAAAGTGACGCTTTCCACTTCCGGACGGTCCTTCAGGAACTCGGCGACCGCCTGTCCGTTCTCGCAGTGCCGCGGCATGCGGACATGCAGGGACTCCAGACCCAGGTTAAGAAGGAACGCGTTCTGCGGGGACTGGATGCTGCCGAAGTCGCGCATCAGCTGTGCAGTGGCCTTGGTGATAAAGGCGCCGCCCAGTCCGAACTTCTCCGCGTAGGTGATGCCGTGGTAAGAATCGTCCGGCGTGCAGAGCCCCGGGAACTTGTCCGCATGGGCCATCCAGTCGAACTTTCCGGAATCGACGATGGCGCCGCCCACTCCTGAGCCGTGACCGTCCATGTACTTGGTGGTGGAATGGGTGACGATATCAGCGCCCCATTCGATGGGACGGCAGTTCACCGGTGTCGGGAAGGTATTGTCCACGATCAGCGGCACTCCGTGGGCATGGGCCACTTTCGCGAACTTCTCAATGTCCAGGACCGTGAGTGCCGGGTTCGCGATGGTCTCGCCGAACACAGCCCGGGTGTTCTCCCGGAACGCCGCGTTCAGTTCTTCCTCCGAAGCGTCCGGAGACACAAAGGTCACGTCGATCCCCATCTTCTTCATGGTCACGGAGATCAAATTGAAGGTTCCGCCGTAGATCGAAGAACTGGAAACGATGTGGCTCCCGCACTCACAGATATTGAACAGCGAGAAGAAATTCGCCGCCTGTCCGGAGGAGGTCAGCATCCCGGCAGTTCCGCCCTCCAGGTCCGCGATCTTCGCCGCCACATAGTCGTTGGTGGGGTTCTGCAGTCTTGTATAAAAGTATCCGGAAGCCTCCAGGTCGAACAGCTTGCCCATGTCCTCGCTGGTGTCATATTTAAAGGTCGTGGACTGGATGATGGGGATCTGTCTCGGCTCTCCGTTTCCAGGCGTATATCCCGCCTGCACGCACCTGGTATTGATTCCGTATTTTTTCTCGCTCATAGCTTTTTCCTCCGACAAAATACTATTGCCCTGTCAGGGCAGAAAATCATTAAAAGATATCATACCACAAATCAATCCGAATGTCAGCGGACGCCGTGCTCACCTTCAGGACTCTCCTGCGGAACTTACACCGCTTCTGTCTCGTACTGGCGAGCGTACAGGCGGTAGTAGCTGCCTCGTTTCGCCATGAGTTCCCGGTGGGTCCCGCGCTCCGTGATCTTTCCGTCGTGGACCACCAGGATCATGTCAGCTTTCCGGATGGTGGAAAGACGGTGGGCGATCACAAAAGAAGTCCTGTCCTTCAGAACTTCCGTCAGGGCTCTCTGGATCATCTGCTCCGTCTCTGTATCCACGGAGGAAGTGGCTTCGTCCAGCACAAAGATCTCGGGGTCAGCCACCAGGGCCCTGGCGAAGGAGACAAGCTGCCGCTCTCCGGCGGAGAGGCGTCCTCCGCCCTCTCCCACATCTGTTTCGTAGCCATCTTCCAGCCGTTCGATCACATCTTCCGCGTGGACCCGCCGGACTGCCTCCTGTACGGTTTCCATGGTCGCTTCAGGTCTTCCGAAGCGGAGGTTGTCCAGGACTGTCCCCGAGAACAGGTGGGGCGTCTGCAGAACGTAGCCGATATGGCTGTGCAGCCAGTGCTGGCTCCGCTCCCTGAGGTCGCGTCCGTCCAGAAGCACCCGTCCCTCCGTAGGTTCAAAGAAACGGCACACCAGGTTCACCAGAGTGGACTTGCCGGCGCCGGTCTCGCCCACGATGGCCACCATGGAGCCTTTGGGCACCTTCAGGTCAAAATGCTCCAGCACGTTCACGCTGCCGTCGGGATACCGGAAGGTCACATCGTCGAACTGCACGTCTCCTCTGACGCTTTCCCAGTTTTCCGGTTTCGGCGCGAAGGAGTCCCCGTACTTCCGGATCACTTCTTCCGTGTCCTTTACATCCGTCTCCGCCGTCACCAGGGAGGCGAAGCGCTCGATGTTCACCTGCACGGTGATCAGGTCCGAGATCACCTTCACCACCCAGCGCACCGGGTCCATGATGCCAAGGGCGTAGGACATGAACACCGAGAGGGTGCCCAGTTCCATCAGCCCCTGCTCCGTCAGCCTTCCGCCCTTCCACAGCACCAGGGCCAGGGCCGTGAAGCCGGAAAAGGAGATCAGGGACAGGAACAGGCCCCTGAGATGGCCGCTGGTGACAGCTGCCCGGCGCATTTCCCCGGATTCCGTGAAAAAGCGCTTGTCCATCTTCTCTTCGATCCCGAGGGTCTTCACCGTCATGGCGCCGGTGATTCCTTCGTTAAAATCACCGGTGAGCCTGCCGTTGATCTCCCGGATCAGCCGTCCCAGTCTTATGAGATGTTTCTGAAACACCGCGGAGAAAGCGGCCGTCAGCGGGATCAGCAGCAGCACGAAGAGCGCAAGGTCAGGCCGGAGCCGCAGCATCACCGCGGAGGCGCCGATCAGATACGACCCGTACCAGATGCCTTCCATCAGGTTCCAGGAAAGGAGCGTCCCGATGCGGTCCGTGTCGCTCATCACCCTCGCGTGCAGGTAGCCGACGCTGTTCTGGTTGTAAAAGGAGACTGATAAAACCTGGAGCCGGTGGAATGCTTCGTTCTTCAGGTCTCTGCCCACATACATCTCCATCCCGCAGGCCTTGTAGGCGGAGATGCCGTTCATCAGGATCTGGAACAGCAGTACCAGAAGATAGGCCGCTGTAAAGCTCCCCATACCCTCCGTGGAATTCTTTCCGATGAAATTCCGTATAGCATAGTCCGGGAAAAAGGGGAGAATGATATCCACCAGCCCGCCCAGGATCCCCGGCACCACCATCAGGAACAGGGTCATCCGGTAGGGACGGATCCAGGGGGCAAGAAACTTCAGGCCGAACCACGCAAGTTTCGTATTCCCGCTCTTTCCTTTTTTCACGGTCTTCACAGCCGCTTCTGCAGCGGTTTTGTTCTCTGTCATGAGGCCGCACCTCCTTCCTCCTCGGGAAGGGACTGGAGGCGGCAGATCCTGGCGTATCTTCCGTTCTTCTCCATCAGTTCCTCATGAGTCCCGGACTCCTCGACGCGCCCCTCGTGCATCACGTAGATCCGGTCGGCCCGCATCAGAGTGGAGACGCGGTGGGATACCAGAAAGACCGTGGCTCCCCGGACCGCCTCCCCGAGAGCGCTGCGGATCCGGCTGTCCGTCTCCGCGTCCACGGCGGAAAGAGCGTCGTCGAAGATCATGACCGGCTTCTGCTCCGTCAGCATGCGGGCGATGGCGATGCGCTGTTTCTGTCCTCCGGACAGGGTGACGCCCCGCTCTCCCACCTTGGTGGCATAGCCCTCAGGAAACTCCTCTCTCATCTTTGAAAGACACGCCGTCTGCACGGCACTGTCAAAGACTTCATCCGGAATTTCTCCGGTGATCCTGATATTGCCCGCGATCGTACTGCTGAAAAGGAAGGGCTCCTGCAGTACGATGCCGACGACGGATCTCAGCTCCTTCAGGGACATGGTGCGGATGTCCCGCCCGTCCATCAGGATGCTGCCGCTGCCCTCTTCCAGCTCATAAAGACGCGGAAGCAGCTCCATCAGCGTGGACTTTCCGCTTCCTGTGCTCCCCAGGATCCCGATGACGGAACCGGAGGGGACCCGTAAGCTGACATCCTTCAGGACTTCTTTTTTCCCGAAGGAAATACTCACGTGACGAAATTCGATCTCCGGGGCTGTTGTTCCGGACATGCCTGCTTTCCCCGTTTCCGTGTCCGATCTTCCGGCTTTCCCCGCTTCCGCTGCGGCGCCGGCATCTTTTTGCTCTATCTTCTCCGGCTCTGAAGAAAGGATCTCCCCGATACGGTTCAGGGACACCTCCGACTTACTCATCTCCGAGATCATGCGGCCCAAAGCGCGGATCGGCCAGATCAGCATGTTCGTGTAGGAAATAAAAGCAATATATCCTCCCACTGTCAGCTCTCCCCGGACACAGAGCCAGGCGCCGTACAGGACCACTGTGAGCATCTGCAGCCCGCTGGACAGATCGCCGAAGGCCCAGAACCAGGCCAGGTATCCGCAGAGTTTCATCCAGAGGTCTGTGTAGACGTCGTTCTGCGCGCGGAACTTCCGTTCCTCCGCCGCCTCCTGTCCGAAGGCCCGGACCACCCGGACGCCGGTAAGGTTCTCCTGGGCGATGGCGGAAAGCAAACCTTCATTTTCATCGCACTTCTGGAACTGGTCCCGGACGCGGAACAGGAAGAATACGGAATACCCTACGATCAGAGGGACAAAAAGCAGCACTGCCAGCGTCAGCCGCACGTTCATGGAAAACATGAACCCCAGGGCCAGGACGATCATCAGAATGATCCGGACCAGGTTGTAGAGCTGCTCCGAACAGAATTCCTTGATCATGTTGACGTCGCTGGTGCAGCGCTGCAGAATGTCCCCGGTGGAATGGGAGGCATGCCAGGAAAAAGGCAGCCTCGCAATATGACTGTACAGCCGGTCCCGCATGGTCTTTACCAGAGTCTCCCCCGCCCGGGCATTGGCGTAAGCGGAGGACCAGCGGAACAAAGCTCCCAGCGCCGCGACGCCGATCAGAAGCGCCGCAGTCCTACCGTTCCACAGCCTCTGGTCCACTGCAGCCCTGATGATCTGAGGCACCAGCATATCGCAGACTGTCATCAGCAGCGCGGCGGCAATCCCCAGTAAAAAAATGTGCCCGCTCCCGTCCAGAAACGACAGGAACAGGCGTCTTTGTTGCTGTCTGTCCATTATTGAAGCACATCCCCCATATATTCCGCGGCTTCCGAAAGGATCGCGGCGGCATCTTCCATATCAGCTCCGGAGCCTTCCTCCAGCAGATCCAGCAGCTCATCCAGAAGGTCCAGCGTATCTTCCAGAATGGAGCTCTCCTCTTCCAGGGCTTCTCCCTTCGCGCCGAAGCGGGCGCTCTCTGTCATCTTTTCCAGAGACTGTTCCATCATTTCCCGCAGGTCTTCCCCTTCGGCCTTCATCTCTGCTGCTGCCTCCCTCAGTTCTTCCGGTGAAAGATCCCCGCTGTTCTGCTCCAGGTTCATCAGACCCTTTTCCAGCTGAAGCCACTTTTCCTGCTCTGCCTTGTTCATGGCTGCTCCTTTCTTTTTCCTGCCCCAGAATTCCACGCAATGCTGTCTGCACTTCAAGACTCCATCGTGACCGGGAGAATGACTCCTCCGCCCAGCACCTCATCGCCGTCATAGGCGACGGCGGACTGGCCCGGCGTGATGGCCCGCTGCGGTTCGTCGAACACGATCCTTACTTTATTTCCTTCCAGCACCTGCACCACCGCCGGCTGCTCCGTGTGACGGTAGCGCACCTTGACCCGGCAGCGCACTTCTTTTCCAGGCGCTTTTCCGGCGATCCAGTGAAATCCCGGGACCTCCAGCTCCCTGGTGAACAGGTCCTCATTGCTTCCCAGGACCACGGTATTGGATGCCGGGTCGATCCGCACCACGTAAAGCGGCGACGCGGCGCTGATCCCCAGTCCTCTGCGCTGTCCCAGAGTATAGTGAATGATCCCCTTGTGCCTCCCCAGAACCTGTCCATATAGATCCACGAAATCGCCCGGGCGGCTTTCTTCTCCGCTGAAACGCCGGATCGCAGAGGCATAGTCTCCGTCAGGCACAAAGCAGATATCCTGGCTTTCCTTTTTCCGGGCCGTCACCAGCCCGTGCTCCTCTGCCAGACGCCTTGCTTCGTTCTTCTGAAACTCCCCCAGCGGAAAAAGAGTATGGGAAAGCTGCTCCTGGGTGAGCATGTACAACACATAGCTCTGGTCCTTGGAAGCATCCGCCCCTTTCCGAAGATGAAAAGCGCCGTTTTCTTCCGTGATCCGGACATAGTGGCCGGTCACGATCCGTTCGCAGCCCAGTTCCTCAGCCCGGCGGTACAGCGCCCCGAATTTAAGGCAGCGGTTGCAGTCGATGCAGGGATTCGGTGTTCTTCCCGCCTCATAGCTTTTTACGAAGGGGCTTATGACCTGCTCCCGGAAGGCATCCTGATAATTGAAAACATAAAAGGGGATCTCCAGACGCCGGGCGACGCTCCGGGCATCCTCCGCATCATCCAGAGAACAGCAGGTCTTCCCTTCCGGCGCCGCGATCTCTTCGTTGCTGTACAGTTTCATGGTGCAGCCGATGACTTCCAGTCCCTTTTCCTTTGTCAGAAGCGCCGCGACGCTGCTGTCCACACCGCCGCTCATAGCCACAAGCGCCTTCATTGCTCCTCGTTCCTTTCTTCTTCAGGAGACTCTGCTTCCTCAGATCCTGTCTCCGTAGCTGCTTCCCCGGACTCCGCTGCGGCAGATTCTTTTTCCTCTGCTGATGTCTCCGGTGGATAGGGCGACAGATAATCTGAAGCGGCATAGAGCTTCCTGCCGTTCCAGAGGATCCTGGACCATTTGGAGTTCCTTCCGACCCTGTGGACGTATTTGCCCC
>JAFSYO010000126.1 GCA_017449925.1 Stomatobaculum sp. | reverse complement strand
CTGAAATATGACGACTACATGGAATTCCGCGACACCCTGGAGAAGGGCGGCGCCATGAGCCACACGGTCATGTTCATCCACACCGCGGCGGATCCCACCGTGGAATGCACACTGGTGCCGGATATGTCCCTGGCTGTGGCGGAGCAGTTCGCCCTGACCGGAAAGAGAGTGCTGGTGCTGCTGACCGACATGACGAACTTCGCCGATGCCCAGAAGGAAATGGCGATCACGATGGAGCAGGTGCCCTCCAACCGAGGCTACCCGGGCGATCTTTACAGCTGCCTTGCTTCCAGGTACGAGAAGGCGGTGGATATCGAAGGCGCAGGATCCATCACGATCCTCGGCGTCACCACCATGCCCGGCGATGATGTCACCCATCCGGTCCCGGACAACACAGGATACATCACCGAGGGACAGTATTATCTGAAGAACGGCCACATCGAGCCCTTCGGATCCCTGTCCCGTCTGAAACAGAACGTCAACGGCAAGACAAGAGACGATCACCGTGCCCTGATGGACGGCATGATCCGCCTGTATGCCCAGTATAAGGAGAGCCTTGAGAAAAAAGCCATGGGCTTCCTGATGAGTGAGTGGGACGACAAGCTCCTGAAATATGGCGAACTGTTCGAGACGAAGATGATGGACCTCCGTGTGAATATTCCGCTGGAAGAAGCTCTTGATCTTGGATGGCAGATCCTCGCTGAATGCTTCAAGCCTAACGAGACCGGAATGAAGACAAGTCTGCTCAAGGAGAGATGGCCGGATAAAGATGCCTTGGAGTAAAGAAGGAGCGTGTCTATGGCTATCAAACTTACTAAGAATGAGCTGAAGAAGCAGAAGGACAACTTGAAGCAGTTCGAACGCTATCTTCCGACCCTGCAGCTGAAAAAGCAGCAGCTGCAGACCGTGATCATGAAGATACGCGCAGATCTTGCACAGAAAGAAGAAGAGCGTCTTCAGATGATCGGCGACTTGGACGATTGGGTAGCTGTATTCGGAGAAAACGAGATCTTTGATGAAGAACTCCGGCTCGACAAGCTGGTCCAGCCGGACAGGGTGGTCACCAAAGAGGAGAACATCGCCGGCGTCAAGATCCCGGCCTTTGAGGAACTGACCTTCAAGGATATCGATTACAACGTAGACGAATACCCGCTCTGGGTCGACACAGCCGTTTACAAGCTTCGCGGGATCGCCAGACTGGACGCTCTGGTCTCGACGCTCCGCAAGCAGGTGCAGCTTCTGGAAGCTGAGCTCCGGACGACATCTCAGAGAGTGAACCTCTTTGAGAAGGTCAAAATACCTGAGGCGAAGGAGAATATCCGCGTGATCCAGGTATTTATCGGAGACCAGCAGACAGCGGCCGTTGTCCGCGGCAAGATCGCAAAGAAGAAGCTGGTGGAGGTATAACGATGATTGAAAAAATGAAAATGCTTCACATCGTCGCGTCTGCCTCCGGGAAAGAAGAGATGCTGAAGGATCTCAGAGAAATGGGGCTCCTGCATCTCGCGGAAAAGCAAAGTGCGTCCCGGGAACTGAACGAAGAGTTCCAGGCGCTCTCAAAGGCGTCGAACGTACTGAATGAATACGCTGATACGAAGGCGAAGGAGAAGAAAGCCGGAGTCCTCAGTGACAGCGAATTTGAAAAGATGTACCGGGGCGTGCTGGATGCCATTGAGAAAAAAGAATCTCTCAACCAGGCGATCGGCGCGGCCAATACGGAGCTTGACAGGATTTCGGCATGGGGAGATTTCTCGCCGGAAGATGTGAAGGCTCTGAAGAACGAAGGCTTTGATCTCCACTTTTACAGAATGGGAAGCAAAGAATTCCAGGATGCCGTGAACGATGAGAATATCCGGCTGATCCGCCTGGCCCCCGTCGATAAGATGGATACGGTGGCGGTCTTCGGAACACTTCCTCCCGAGATCCCGGCAACGGAGTTCATGCTTCCGGAGCACAGTGCTTCTGAGCTGAAGGAGCAGATCGAAGCCAGCAGGAAGGGTATCGCAGAGTGCGAAGAAACACTGAAGGCAGCCTCGGTCTATGGGGCGAGCTTCGATGACCAGATGCTGAAGCTCCAGAACCGGATGAACTTTTCCGCAGCCGGCAACACCGCCCAGTCTGATGAAGACTTTGTCTGGCTCTCCGGCTATATCCCGGAAGCCGATATGGACAAGTTCAAGGCAGCGGCGGCAGAAAAGAGTCTCGCGTGGGCGGTGGAAGATGTCTCGGAAGAAGACGAGCATATCCCCACCAAGGTGAAATACAACAAGGTCTCCGGGCTCATCAAGCCGGTGTTTGATATCCTCGGCATCCTGCCGGGATACAGGGAGCAGGACATCTCACTGTGGTTCTTCCTGTTCTTCACGCTGTTCTTCGCGATGATCATCGGAGACGGCGGCTACGGCGTCCTGATCCTGCTTGGAACCATCGTGCTGCACGTCAAACAGAAAAAGATCACCAATGTGACCTTCCTCCTCTATGTACTGTCCATCGCGACGGTCATATGGGGAGCGCTGACAGGAACCTGGTTCGGCATGGAAAGTGCCATGAAGGTACCGTTCCTGAAGGCGCTGGTATTCCCCAGCATAGCGACCTATCCGGAGTACTTCGGCCTTACGGCCAATGACTCCCAGAACGCGATCATGAAGTTCTCCTTCTCGATCGGCGCTGTGCAGATGGCGCTGGGTTCCATCCTGGCCATCAAGAAGAAGATGCCTGAAAAGGATCTTTCCTGGGTAGCGGATGCCGGCTGGACCATCGCGGTCATCGCGATGTACCTGCTGGCGCTGAATCTGGTGATCCATGAGGACATTGACCTCAAGCCGGTATTCACCCTGATCGGCATCGCGTTTATCCTCGTGGTGCTTTTCGGCGGAATGTCGCCGGACAAATCCTTCGGGGAAGGCCTGAAGGCAGGGCTTGGCGGCGCGTTTACGCAGTTCCTCAACACGATCAGCTGCTTCGGTAACGTGATGAGTTACATCAGACTGTTCGCAGTCGGCATGGCCGGCGTCGCAATCTCCCAGAGCTTTAACGGAATCGCGGCAGGCATGCACGGACCGATGATGATCGTCGGAGTTGTGGTGGTGCTGGTAGGTCATGCACTGAATATCGTAATGTGCTTCCTGTCTGTTGTGGTTCACGGAGTGCGTCTGAACGTCCTCGAGTTCTCCGGCCAGGCCGGCCTGGAGTGGACAGGCGTTCCCTATGAGCCGTTTAAAAAGGTAAATTGATACATTTTTTAAAAAGAGGAGAGTTGTTATGAATCTTGCATTTGTTGGTATGGCTGCTGCTCTTGGTTTATCTGCTGCTGGATCAGCTTTCGGTGCCGGATTTGCCGGTATGTCTTCTGTTGGTGCATGGAAAAAGTGCTACGCGGCCGGAAAGCCCGCACCCTTCATCATGATCGCTTTTACCGGTGCACCCCTTACCCAGACGATCTACGGCTTCCTTCTGATGAACTTTATCAGAAGCGCCAACTGTGATGCCGGAATGGCTCTCGGCTGCGGGATCTTCGGCGGCATCGCCATCGGCCTCTCCGCTCTGTTCCAGGGCAAGATCGCAGCGGCTTCCGCCGATGCGCTCGGAGCGACCGGAAAAGGTACCGCGAACTACTTCATCGTCATCGGTATCGCCGAGACCGTCGCCTTGTTCACACTGGTCTTCTGCCTGCTGCTGCTGAACAGCTGAGAAGCCAGGTAAAAAAGAGACAACTGCGCCGGGAAAGGCGCAATACATCAGGAAGGACTGCCGACCGGAGCCGGGCGGCGGTCCTCCCTTTTTGAGAAGAGAGAATATGTTATGGGAGAGAAACTGACAAAAGCCGATATCGCAAAGATCCAGGAGGAGATCGACCACAGAAAGCTGGATCTCAGGCCGGAGCTGATCGAAGCGGTGAAGGAAGCCAGGGCCCAGGGGGACCTGAGCGAGAATTTTGAATACTACGCGGCAAAGCGGGAGAAGAACCGGAACGAGAGCCGCATCGGATATCTGGAGCGCATGCTAAAATACGCCACAGTCATCGACGACAGCTCCAAAGAAGATGACGTTGGACTCAACAAGGTGGTGGAAGTGCTGTTTGTGGAGGACGATGAGACCGACAGCTTCAAGATCGTGACGCCCATCCGGGCGGACTCCATCGAGAACCGGATCTCCATCGAATCCCCCATGGGGAAGGCACTCCTCCGCCATAAAGTGGGCGACACAGTGACCGTGAAGGCGGAAGCCGGAAGCTATGACCTGAAGATCCTGTCCATCCGCCCCGACGACACCGAGGACGAGATCAGCAGCTTCTGAAAGACGGATTTGGGCGTATTTTCCTGCTTTTTTAGAATCTGTACCCTTCAGAAGCCCTTTTACTCCCGGTTTTCGGCTTCGGGGAGGGCTTCGTGGGCGTTTTCAGGAAGAATTTTGAATCTTGTACCCCTGTTTTCATCAAAACAGGGGTACAAATTTTATAAAGTCCAATAAATACG
>JAFSYO010000125.1 GCA_017449925.1 Stomatobaculum sp. | reverse complement strand
GCTGTCCCCGCTGATCTCGTGGTAGCGCTCCTCCCGGACGAGATGATAGTCTTCGTATTCGGTCCGCATGTTTTTCCGGTCCACCCTTAAAAGGATCGTGACGCAGATCAGCGCTGTGAAAAGCACATGGGATTCTCCCAGAGTGTCAAAAGCCCGGTAGTCGAGGATCATGCCGCTGACGATATTCACCGCGCCGGTCTCCTCAAGTCCTCTCGTCACGTAGCGCTCCACCACCGGAAGGGTACGGGGATTTTCCGTGCCGAATTCCGGAAGATAAGCCACTACGAAAAGGAGCACACCCAGCAGGCAGAGACAGCTGAGGACCGCGATCACCGCGTAAAATCTGTAAAACAGCTTCCGCTCCATGCGGATCACTTTCTGCCCCCGGGCGGAGTGATCCACCTCTTCCTTCAGTCCGCTGACCAGGTGCTTTCTCTCTTCCCGGCTTGCGTCGGGCGTCTCTGCCCCGTCGGCAAGATGCTCCAGCAGCTCCTCCTCTCCGTCCAGCCAGTTAAGAAATCTGCCGCTCATGACTGTTCCTCCTCTGCCTTCCGCTCCCGGTCCACCGCGTGGATCTTTCTCAGGGTCATCAGGAAAAGGGTGCCGCTGATGCCGGCCCCGACGGCAGCCTCGGTGATGGCGAGGTCCGGGGATTCGATGAGGATCCAGATGATGCACATTACGGAGCTGTAGGCCATAAAGAGAACGGAAGCCTGCAGAAGGCTTGAGGTCAGGTTCACGCAGACTGCGCACAGGATCAGGAGGACCAGAAGCACTCCCGTCAGAAGGTCCGATATACTCATCCCCGCTCCTCCTCTTCTTCTCCCGTTCTGTCCACCTTCCGGTACAGATGCGGGTTTGTATAGTACTCCGCCTGTCCCAGGAAATGGGTCGAGACCGGAGAGGAAAACCACATAAACACCACCAGAAGCAGGAGCTTCAGCGTCTCGGACAAGGCGCCGGAGGACACCGCGAGGCCGAGGGCCGTAAAGAACAGGCCGAAGGTGTCGCCGATCCCGGCGGCGTGCATCCGGTTCATCACAAAACCGAAGCGGTAAACGCCCAGCACCGCGCACCCGAAGCCGCAAAGACCCGCCGTAAGACAGGCCGCTGTGATCCAGAACCGGATCCATTCCGCTGTCATAAAGTATCTCCCTTCTTTTCCGCTGTTTTCTCTTCCTCTTCAAACACGCGCCGCTCCGGCTTCGGAGGAATAAAGGTCAGGGCCAGCATCAGCACCGCGATGAAACTGATCATAGTGTAGATAAGACCCACGTCCAGCAGATACGCTTCTTCCAGCTGCCGTGACAGCACCGCGATGGAGGCGATGACCATAGTCCCCAGCATGTTGACGCACAGGATCCTGTCTGTCACAGTCTTCTTCAGCGCCGCGGAAAGAAGGACCATTCCGATCAGGAACGCCAGCGCGGTCAGCACCGCACTGTAAAGGATGTGATACGCTTCCTGCAGGCTCATTTTTCCTCACCTCCGTCCAGCAGCCTCAAATATTTCACGAAGCTCGATCCTTCCAATCCTTCCCCATACTCTCTTTTCAGGCAGTGGATTACGAAATGGTCTCCTTCCTGGAACAGCGTATAGGTTCCCGGAGTCAGAGTGATGGAATTTGCCAGCAGGACGTTCTGCATCTCCGTTTTCAGACCGGAGTGGAACTCCACGATCACCGGCTCCGGTTTTTTCGACGGATCAAGCACCACGCCCATCACTGCGGCAGAGGCTTTCAGAATCTCTGCCACAAGGTTCAGCGTATAGAGAAAGAATACCGGAAGGTTCCGCATGATCCGGATGTCGGTCTTTACGGTATAGCCCACCGCCCGGTTCGCAAGAAACAGCACAAGGGCAGAGACCGGAATGCCCAGAAGAATGAGCTCCGCGGTGACCCTTCCGTTCAGGATCAGCCACAGAAGAAAGAAAAAAATGATCATAAAACTCCCCCGGATGGATCCGCCGAATTCAGACGATTCATCAAATATTTCAATCATTTACCGCTGATTTTCCACGCTCCTTAAGAGCCTCACCACAGTATAGTCTTCTTTCCCGCCTTGTCAATAAAGGATCTGCAATTTTAGCATACCTTTTTCTGCATGTCTTTTGGCTTTATTTGTTTTGATCACAGCCATCGAAATCATCGAACAGAAGACATCGTCCGCAGAAGGACTGCATCGAAAAAAGCCCCCCGGCAGCTGCCGGGGGGCCTCAATAAGTGCGGTATGCAGTTTCAGTTCATCACTTCTTGTCTGCGATGGCTGCCTGAGCCGCTGCCAGTCTTGCGACCGGGACGCGGAACGGGCTGCAGGACACATAGTCCAGGCCGATCTTGTGGCAGAATTCCACGGAGGACGGATCTCCGCCGTGCTCGCCGCAGATACCGATGTGGAGCTTCGGATTCACGGGCTTGCCCAGTTCGATGGCCATCTTCATCAGTTTGCCGACGCCGTCCTGATCCAGCTTCGCGAAGGGATCGTTCTCGAAGATCTTCGCATCGTAGTAAGCGTTCAGGAACTTTCCGGAGTCGTCACGGGAGAAGCCGAAGGTCATCTGGGTCAGGT
>JAFSYO010000124.1 GCA_017449925.1 Stomatobaculum sp. | reverse complement strand
TCGCCGGGTTCCGGGGATCATCCTCCGGGATGCCGGCTTCCACCTTGCCCACCAGGTCCGCGCCTACATCGGCAGCCGTGGTGTAGATGCCGCCGCCCACACGGGCGAACAGCGCCATGAAGGAAGCGCCCATGCCGTTCATGACCATGATGTTTCCGAGCTCCAGAGGATCACTGATGCCGAACACAAAACGGAGCAGGAAGAACCAGATGGAGATGTCCAGCATGCCCAGGCCTACGACGGTAAATCCCATGACAGAACCGGAGGCGAAGGCCACCCGGAGGCCGTTGTTCAGGCTTTCGGAAGCGGCGTTAGCCGTGCGGGCGTTGGCGTTGGTGGAGATCTTCATGCCGATGTATCCTGCCAGCATGGAGAAGATGCCGCCGGTCAGGAAGGCAAAGGGGGTGAAGGTGGAGAGCATGTTCCCGCCGGTGCCGAAGGCCATAGCCAGCAGAATCACGAATACGATGGCGAAGATCTTTGCGACAGTGCTGTACTGCGCCTTCAGATAGGCGTCAGCGCCGTCCCTGATCGCCTGGGCGATCTTCTGCATTCGCTCATTTCCCTCGGAGCAGGCCATGACAGAACTTCTTCTGCTCTGTGCAAAGCCCAGGGCGACGAGCGCGCCGATAAAGCCGATTGCGAAATACATTTCCATAAGCAGTCCCTCCTGTAAAAATGTGAAAAAAACGGAACGCCATATTCTTTTAGAAAAAAAACGACGTCCCTCCTTATATAAAAAGATTACCTTGTTTAGAGACAAAAAACAAGGGTAAAACAACGGTAAAACAACGGAGAAACAAAAGCAGACGTACTTGCGTTTTCCGGCCGGGTCATTTATAGTAGGCTTTGCGCGGGAACGTTTTACTGATCCTGCACATAGGGCTGTCGCCAAGCGGTAAGGCAAAGGACTTTGACTCCTTCATCCCACCGGTTCGAATCCGGTCAGCCCTGCTGCGGATATCCCGGCGGAAAATAATTGTTTTTTTAACAGTTGACATTCCGCTTTCGAAAGGATATAATGCATTCGTTGTTGTGATTGGGCTATCGCCAAATGGTAAGGCAACGGACTCTGACTCCGTCATTGTGAAGGTTCGAATCCTTCTAGCCCAGCGCTTGACCGGAATCCCAGTCGGGATTCCGGTCTTTTCGTTGTGAGGAGCACTAGGCGAGGTATACAGAACCAAAGGTTCTGTCGAGCCGTACGTGCGTTCCATACCAGTGTTCTTAGCGATTACGAGCGTAAGCGAAGTAAGAGCTTAGAACAACTGGTTGTGAGGAGCACTTTTGCGAGGTATACAGAACCAAAGGTTCTGTCGAGCTGAAAACAGAGAAGGGAGATCTTAAAATGGAGATCGGCAGAATAACGACACTTCATATTGTACGCATCCGGGATTTCGGAGCTTTCCTTGCGGCGCCCGGAGATACAGAAGGGGCGGATACAGTCCTGCTTCCGCGGAAGCAGATGCCGGAAGGCGCCGCGGAGGGCGACGCTGTGGAAGTATTTCTTTATAAAGACAGCAATGACCGGCCCATCGCGACCACGCGGAAGCCGAAGCTTACGGTGGGAGAGACCGGGAAGCTGAAAGTGCGGCAGGTGACGAAGATCGGGGCTTTCCTGGACCTGGGACTGGAGCGGGACGTCCTGCTGCCGTTCCGGGAGATGGAAGGGGAAGTAGCTCCGGGCCAGGAGGTGCTGGCAGCGCTCTATGTCGACAGAAGCGGACGGCTTGCTGCGACGATGCGTGTTTACCGGTGGCTGAAAACGGCGGAAGGGATCGAGAAGGACCAGGAAGTGAGCGGGACCGTCTATGAGGTCCGCGACATGGGTGTTTTTGTCGCGGTGGAAGACAGGTACTTCGGGCTGATCCCTGCGGCAGAGGTCTATGAAACATATCAGGTGGGGCAGGAGGTCACAGCCAGGGTGCTGAGAGTACGGCCGGACGGAAAACTGGATCTCAGTCCGCGGCGGAAAGCCTTCCGGCAGATGGGGGACGATGCTGCCCTTCTTCTGGAGCGCCTGGAGCAGGCCGGCGGTGCGCTTCCCTACGGGGACGGAAGCAGCCCGGAAGAGCTGAAAAGGGCTTTCGGCCTTTCGAAGAACGCTTTCAAGCGGGCGGCGGGCCGCCTTCTCCGGGAAGGGAAGATCACTGTGACAGACACGGAGATCCGCACTGTCCGGAATCAGGATTAAGCCCCTTTGATAAATCTCACAATTTTTTTGAGTAGAAATGTGAAAAATGCACATAAAAAAAACGGCATTTTCAACAAATTGCTTGATATCACCGTGAGATTGCCTTATGATATTATGGTAACCGCATAATGCGCGTTCATCATTTGGCAAAGGAGAACATCATGATCTCAAACCAGATACTGCAGACGACACTGGACGGGCTGAAGGGCATTACACGCATTGAACTCTGCATTACCGATACGGACGGAAAGGTCCTGGCGACGACGTTTCAGGGGGCGGAAGCCTATGAAGCGGCTGCTTTTGCATTTACAGAGTCTCCGGCGGACTCCCAGGTGGTAAACGGATGTCAGTTCTTCAAGATCTTCGACGAAGGACAGCTGGAATTCGTGCTCCTGGCGCAGGGGGCGAGCGAAGATGTTTACATGGTGGGCAAACTGGCTGCCTTCCAGGTGCAGAACCTTCTGACTGCCTACAAGGAGCGTTTTGACAAGGACAACTTTGTCAAGAATCTTCTGCTGGACAACCTTCTGCTGGTGGATATCTACAACCGCGCGAAGAAGCTTCACATCGAGACGGATGTCCGCAGGGCGGTATTCATCATCGAGACGAAAAACGACCGGGACGTCAATGTCCTGGAGACGGTGCGCGGGTTCTTCACGGGAAAGAGCCGCGACTTTGTCACGGCTGTGGACGGCAGGAACATCATTTTTGTGAGAGAGCTCAGGGACGGGGAAGGATATGAGGACCTGGACCGCACAGCATCCGAGATCCTGAACAGCCTTCACGCCGCGGACATCGCGAATGTCAACATCGCTTACGGCACCATCATCAACGAGATCAAAGAGGTCTCCCGCTCATACAAAGAAGCGAAGATGGCGCTGGATGTCGGAAAGATCTTCTACAGCGGACAGGAGATCGTGGCCTACAACCGTCTGGGGATCGGAAGACTGATCTACCAGCTTCCCATTCCGCTGTGCAGAATGTTCATCCGCGAGATCTTCGAAGGCAAGAATCCGGACGACTTCGACGAGGAGACGCTGCAGACCATCAACAAGTTCTTTGAGAACAGCCTGAATGTGTCTGAAACTTCCCGCCAGCTCTACATCCACAGAAATACGCTGGTGTACCGCCTGGATAAGCTGCAGAAGACCACAGGGCTTGACCTCCGGGTGTTCGAGGACGCCATTACCTTTAAGATCGCCCTGATGGTCGTGAAATATATGAAGTATATGGAGACGATAGATTACTGATGATTGAACTGAATGACGTCAGTAAAGTATATGAGCGGGGCTCACGGGCGCTGAAGAACGTGAGCCTTCACATTGATGACGGGGAATTTGTTTTTATCATGGGGCGGTCAGGAGCAGGCAAGTCCACGCTGGTCAGGCTCCTGATGAAAGAGACGGAGCCCACCTCCGGATCGCTGATCGTGAACGATATTTCCCTGAATGAGATGCGCAGGAGTCAGATCCCGAAATTCCGCCGTACCATCGGCGTGGTGTTTCAGGATTTCCGGCTGCTGCGCCATTTGAATGTCTATGAGAATGTGGCCTTTGCCCAGCGGGTCATCGGAAAGACCGGACGGGAGATCCGGGAAACGGTCCCTGAAATGCTGACCATGGTAGGTCTTTCCTCCAAGTACAAGGCAAATGTCAGCGAGCTGTCCGGCGGAGAGCAGCAGAGAGTCGCCATCGCCAGGGCGCTGGTGAACCGTCCGAAGCTTCTTCTGGCGGACGAGCCCACCGGCAATCTGGACGCGAAGACGGCGGATGAGATTATGGAGCTGCTGGAAGAGATCAACCGAGGCGGCACAACGGTGCTGGTCATCACCCACTCCAGGGAGATCGTGCAGAAGATGGGCAAGCGCGTGATCGTTCTGGACAAAGGTATGCTGAAAAGCGACAGGGAGCAGTTACAGTTATGAATTTCAGTACAATAGGTTACTGCCTGAAGCAGGGACTGAAAAACATCACGCGGAACCTCCGGTTCTCCCTCGCCAGCATGGCGACGGTATCCGCCTGTATTTTTCTGCTCTGCATGTTCTTTTGTATAGTGAAGAATCTGGACTACGTAGTGAAGAACGCCGAGTCCAACGTCGGCATCACTGTCCTGTTCCAGGAATCTCTTTCTGAAGGGGAGATCCGGAAGATCGGAGAAGAAATCGCCGCCCGTCCGGAGATCCGGGAGATCACATTTATCTCGGCGGAGGAAGCCTGGGAGACTTTCAAGAACGAGTACTTCGCAGGCAAGGAGGAGCTGGCGGCAGGGTTCGAACAGGACAATCCCCTGGCGGGAAGCGCTTCTTACAATATCCTTCTGAATGAGATCAGTCAGCAGGACGGCTTTGTCCAGTGGCTTAACACCCTGGAGGGTGTGCGGCAGGTGAATTATTCCAGGAGTGCCGTGACCAGCCTGATGCGCATCAACCGCGTCATTACGCTCCTGTCCGGCGGCATCATCCTGATCCTTTTGATGGTGGCGGTGTTCCTTATCAGCAATACGATCACGGTGGCGGCGGCATTCCGGAAAACCGAGAACCGCATCATGAGGCTGATCGGCGCCACGAACGGCATGATCCGGGCGCCCTTCGTGATCGAGGGGACCGTGATCGGCCTTGTGGGAGCGCTGCTTCCCCTGGCTGTCGTCTCCCTTGTGTACCGGAAGGTCGCGGCTTATCTGATGGAACGCTTTAACATGCTGTCCGACATTTTCCGCTTCCTTCCTCTGGAAGAACTGTTTCCTTCCATGGCGGCCGCTTCTTTAGGACTGGGAATCGGGATCGGCTTTTTTGTCAGCTTCTTTACGATTCGGAAACAGCTGAAGGTCTGAGGAGGTTCTATGAGAAAGATCCAAAAAGCCTGCTTTGTCCTCGCGGTGTTTCTGGGGTTTGCTTCCATTCCGGCGCGGTATTCTGAACCTGTCTATGCCGCGGCGACGAAGGAGGAAAAACAGAAGCTGGACGCCGCTGCAGAGGCAAAAAAGAAGCTGCAGGAAGAAAAAAAGCGGACGCAGAACATGATCTCGGAGCTAAATACGCTGAAAAACGATGTCACGGTCTATCTTGAAAAACTGGATAAGAACCTGGAGACCATCGAAGGAGAGATCGAGCGCCTGAACGGAGAGATCGTCGAAAAGGAAGAACAGCTGGACGTGACCAAAGGGGAGCTGAAGGAGGCGGAAGAGACTGCCGACAAACAGTTCGACGACATGAAACTCCGGATCAAATACATGTATGAGAAGGGAGAGACAGGGTTCCTGGATCTCCTGCTCACTTCAGGAAACCTGGCGGATTTCTTTAACCGCGCGGAATATGTCGACAAGATCTCGAGTTATGACCGCGCCCAGCTGGACGTTTACGAGGCTGCGGTAGAGACGATCGAGGTCAAGAGGTCAGAACTGGAAGAGGAAAAGGCGGAACTTCAGGTGCTCCAGCAGGATGAAACTGCGAAGCAGGAGTCTGTCAAGGCGCTGATGTCCGAGAAACGGACGGAGCTTGCAAAGTACAAGAGCCAGATCTCCGATGCGCAGAGCGAGATCAGTGCGTATGATTCCCAGCTGGCCGCCCAGGAGGAGCAGATCCGCTCCATCGAAGCGACGATCAAAAAGCGCGAGGAAGAAGAGCGGAAAAGGGCCGAAGAAGAGGCGAGAAGAAAGCGGGAAGCGGAAGCCGCCGCAAAGGCCGCGTCCCAGAAACAGGCAGCGGCGAAGGATCTTGGATCCATCCACTTTATCTGGCCCTGTCCCGCCAGCGGGAGGATCACCTCTCCCTTCGGCAAGAGAAGCTCGCCCACCAAGGGCGCCAGCACCTATCACAACGGCGTCGACATCGGCGCCGCGACCGGAACCAATATCGTAGCTGCGGCATCGGGTGAAGTGGTGTCAGCCGGCTACAGCGGCGCTTCGGGCAATATGATCATGATCAGTCACGGCGGCGGGATCTACACGCTTTACATGCACTGCTCCAAGATCAACTGCAGTGAGGGACAGACGGTAAAAGCGGGACAGACCATCGGAAAAGTCGGCTCCACCGGTGTTTCCACAGGACCGCATCTGCACTTTGCGATCCGTTCCGGCGGTTCCTACCTGAATCCGCTGAAATATGTGAGCCCGTGATACGGCGTAAAGGAAAACAGTTATGGACGAAATGAACAACGAAATGCAGAGTATGCCCAAGGCCAAAAAGAAGGGCGGTTTCTGGATCGGTTTTATTGCAGGCGTTCTTCTGATGCTGCTGCTGGGCATCGTGACCGCCGGCTTTGTGGTATTTTCCCTCCTTCGTGATTACGACGGCTTCGAGGACGGCGCAGCCGGCACCCACGGCGAGATCACGGTGGAGAACGTCGAAGCCGCGCCGAATCCAAAAGATCTTGATTACGACAAGATCGACGGCAAGATCCGTCTTCTGCAGAAGGTCATCAACAAGAACTACCTGTTCGACGAGGACCCGGAAGCGGTTGAGAACAGTATCTACGCGGGCATGATGGAAGGACTCGGCGATCCTTATTCTGTGTATTACACGGAGGAGGAATACAAAAAACTGACGGAGGACTCCTCGGGGACCTATTCCGGCATTGGAGCTCTTCTCCAGCAGAACCCGGATACGGGGATCTGCACCATCATCAAGGTGTTCAAAGGCTCTCCCGCGGAAGAGGCAGGCCTGAAGAATGACGACATCCTCTACAAGGTAGACGGGAAGGAGATCACCGGCCAGGATCTGGACTATTTTGTCACCACCTACATCCGGGGCGAGGAAGGCACGGACGTGGAGATCACAGTGCTCCGCGGCGACAAGCTGGAAGAGATCACCATGAAGGTGACGCGCCGCAGCATCGATGTGCCGACGGTAGAATACGAGATGAAGGACAATGACACCGGCTACATCCAGATCTCCGAATTCGAAATGGTCACTGCGGACCAGTTCAAGGAGGCGGTGACAGCGCTTCAGGAGCAGGGCATGAAACGACTCATCATCGACCTGAGGAACAACCCCGGCGGGATCGTGCAGACTTGTGTGGAGATGCTGGATTACATGCTTCCGGACGGACTGCTGGTCTATACGGCGGGAAGAAGCGGCGTCGGAGAAAAGTACTACTCGAAGGATGGACACGATGTGAATATTCCCACCGTCCTCCTGGTGAACGGCAACTCCGCCTCCTGCTCCGAGATCTTCGCAGGCGCTTATAAAGACTTCGGACGGGCGCAGCTGGTGGGCACCCAGACCTTCGGAAAGGGGATCGTCCAGTTCGTGATCCCCCTGGGAGACGGCTCCGCGGTGAAGGTCACCACGCAGCATTACTACACGCCGGACGGCTTTGACCTCCACGGGACAGGCATCGCTCCGGACGTGGAGATCAAGGCGGAAGAAGGAGACACGCTGAACGGAGAGAAGGACGCCCAGCTGGAAAAGGCTCTGGAACTGCTAAAAAAACAGTGACCCTTCCGCTTGTAGGATGGATTGTATTGCGCTATAATTGTTCAATGTTATAATTTTGTATTTTTATCAACGGGAGGAGCATATTTATGAGCAAAAAGATTCTGAGTGCCATTCTTGCAGCTGCAATGACTGCGATGCTGGCGGCCTGCGGCGGAAGCAGCAGCACCACCACCACAGCAGCTCCGGCAGCGGAGACCAAGGCTGAAGAGACAAAGGCAGAGGAAAAGAAGGAAGAGACCAAGGCCGAAGAGACAAAGGCAGAGGAGAAGAAGGAAGAGGCTCCGGCAGCGGAGCTGACCACAGTCGTTCCCGGCAAGCTTACAGTGGGAACCAGCCCGGACTTCGCTCCCTATGAGTTCTATCACGTGAGCGAGAGCGGCGAGCCGGAGCTTTCCGGTTTTGACGTGGCTCTGGCAAAGAGAATTGCCGATGACCTGGGTCTGGAGCTCCAGATCATCCCGATAGACTTCGACGGCATCCTGATGGAGCTGCAGAACGGAAACATCGACCTCGGAATTTCCGGCTTCAGCCCGAGCCCGGAGCGCAAGGAAGTGTTCGACTTCTCCGATATCTACTATCTGGGCGGCCAGAGCTTCTGCGTGCACAAGGACAACAAGGACAAGTACACCAGCTACGATGATTTCAAGGGCCTTCCGGTAGGCGCGCAGAACGGTTCCATTCAGTACGGCCTGGCCCAAGAGAATACCCCCGACGCGAACATCATCGGCCTCGCGAAGGTGACGGACATCGTCAGCGAGCTGGTCACCGGCAAGCTGGAGGGTGCGTTCATCGAGACCGCAGTTGCGGAACAGTATGCGAAGAACTATCCGGAACTTTGCATCGCCTGGGAAGTTCCCTATGATGCTGAGGGTTCCGCCATCGCGATCCAGAAGGGCAACGAAGCGATGCTGAAGGCAGTGAACGAAGTCATCGCCAACGCTCTTGCTGACGGCACCATGGCAGACTACATCGCGGAAGCCGGCGACCTGGCATCCGACGAGGGCAATGTCTACGAGGGCCAGCTGGACGCGGAAGGAAAGATCCAGCAGTAATCCGGTTCCCCAGAGTCAGGTTCCAACTTTGAAAAGAGCGGTTCTTCGGATCGGCCGCGCATCAGACCTGATAATCAAGACCCCTCAGAGATCCATTTTCTGAGGGGTCTCTCACTTTTTATCGATTCAATCTTCAGGAAAGGTATGGTAACAGGATGGCTGCAAGCTTTGCTTCCTTGGAAAAGGTCCTTCGTTACGGGACGCTGTTCAGGCAGGGACTCCTCGTGACGATCCTCCTGTCTGTCACCACCGTGTTCTTCGGTTTCTTCCTGGCCTTCGGCCTGGCGCTGATGCTGCTTTCGGACGTGCGTCCGCTCCGGAGCCTGGCAAAGAAGAAGACAGACGATCCGGACAAAAAGGTCCGGTATGAAAAGATGTCCATGTTCAACCCGATCAGGCTGATCGCCGGCGCCTACGTGCAGTTCGTGCGTTGCACGCCTATGCTGGTGCAGATGTTCCTCGTCTACTACGTGGTGTTCGGCATGATCACCCTGCCGAAGTTCACGTTCTTCGGGTTTATCCAGTTCGAGCGCTTCCTGCCCGGTGCAGTGGCCCTGGCCCTGAACTCCGGCGGATATATGTCGGACGTTATCAGAGGCGGCATCGAGGGTGTGGACCAGGGACAGACGGAAGCGGCGCGGAGCCTCGGCATGAGCAAGGGGCAGACTATGCGTTTCATCGTTCTTCCCCAGGCGATCAAGAACATCCTTCCCGCGGTGGCAAACGAATTCGTCACCATCATCAAGGAGAGTTCTGTCTGCTATACCATCGGCGTGCAGGATATCATGTTCAACGTGAAATCAGTGCAGTCCGCGTCCTTCCTGATCGCGGAACCCCTGATCCTCGCGACGTTCCTGTATTTCTGCCTCTGCTTCCCGACTTCCAAGATCATCCAGTACTTTGAAAGGAGGATGCGCGTAAGTGACAGGCGATAATGTGCTGATCAAGGTCAGCGGTTTGAAAAAGCATTATAACGGCGGGCGCATCCGCGCTCTGGACGGGATCGACATCGATATCAACAAGGGAGACGTCATGGTGGTCATCGGACCTTCCGGCAGCGGAAAGTCCACTTTCCTCCGCAGCCTGAACCTGCTGGAGGAGCCCACCGAAGGTTCCATCGTATTCGACGGGACGGACATCTGCAAAGAAAACATCGACCTGGACAAATTCCGCCAGAAGATGGGAATGGTGTTCCAGCACTTCAACCTGTTCCCCCACAAGACCATCCTGGAGAATTTGACCATCGCTCCCCTTATCGTGAAGAAAGAAGATAAGGGCACCGCGGAGGAGCGGGCGAGGAACCTGCTGAAGCGGGTAGGCCTGGAGGACCGCGCCAGCGCATTTCCGGTGCAGCTTTCCGGCGGACAGAAGCAGCGTGTGGCCATCGTCCGCGCGCTCTGCATGAATCCTGAAGTGATGCTCTTTGACGAGCCCACATCCGCCCTGGACCCGGAGATGGTCGGCGAGGTGCTGGAAGTAATGAAGGCCCTTGCAAAGGAAGGCATGACCATGGTCTGCGTGACCCATGAGATGGGCTTTGCCCGGGAGGTGGGAAACCGCGTGGTCTTCATGGAATCGGGCAAGATCATTGAGGAGGGCACCCCGGACCAGATCTTCGGGAATCCCCAGAGCGACCGCTTGAAGGATTTCCTGGCCAAGGTGCTGTGACATAAGAAAACTGTGTGTAGAACCGGACCTCTGTTTCGCTGCGAGACAGGGGTCCGTTTTCCCTTACAGGAGCGGCGTTCCTTGGAATATCTGCTCCGCACACTGCACGGAAGGGAAAACGGAAGAAGGAGAGATATGGAGAACAGGGAGAAGCGGGCTGCGGTGGAATACATCGACCGCGAAAGGAAGCTGTTTACAGATGTGAGCGACGAGATCTGGGCGCATCCGGAGCTTTCGCTGAAGGAGTTTTATGCGGCGGAGCTGTATGGCCGTGTCCTCAGGGAAAACGGCTTTGAGGTGACGGAGAGCTTCGGCGGCATTAAGACTGCGGTGCGGGGGAGCTTCGGCAGCGGCAGGCCGGTGATCGGGATCCTGGGGGAGTACGATGCCCTGGACGGGATGAGCCAGGAGAAGGACTGCACGGAGCAGAAGGCGGTGGTACCGGGAGGGCCGGGCCACGGCTGCGGCCACAATATGCTGGGGGCGGGTTCTCTGGCGGCGGCTTTCGCGGTGAAAGACTATCTTGAAAGGAGCGGCCGTCCCGGCACGGTGGTCTTTTTCGGCTGCCCCGGGGAAGAGGGCGGCGCGGCGAAGGCTTTCTTTGGAAGGGACCGTCTCTGGGAGGAATTGGACGCGGCGCTGACCTGGCATCCGAAGGACGCGAACGAGGTGGTGAGCGGCACCAACAACGCCTGCATTCAGGTGCTGTACCGGTTCCGGGGCGTCGCTGCCCACGCGGCGGGAGATCCGGAGCATGGGCGGAGCGCCCTGGACGCGGTGGAGCTGATGAACACCGGGGTGCAGTATCTGCGGGAGCACATGAGCTCAGACTGCAGAGTCCACTACGCCATTACGGACACCGGCGGGGTGTCCCCGAATGTGGTGCAGGACCACGCGGCAGTGCTCTATATGGTCCGGGCCGCGAAGGTAAGGGATGCGGTGAAGCTGCAGCGCCGGGTGGACCGGATCGCCGAAGGGGCCGCCCTCATGACGGAGACGACGATGGAGCGGGAGTTCATCGACGGCACCGCGGAGCTGGTGCCGAACTTTGTACTGGAGGAGCTGCTTTTCGAGAATTTCAGGGAGGTCGGGCTTCCTTCTTATACGGCGCAGGAGCTCGATTTCGCGGACCGGCTGGCGAAGACCTGTCCTACAGAAACAGCACCGGGATTCGCGGCATCTCTGGATCCGGAGATCGCGGAGCAGACGGCAAAGCTCAGCAGGAATGGCGAAAAGGGGATCAATGATTTCCTGGTGCCCCTGTACCATACCACGGCTTTCCAGGCGGGGTCCACGGATGTAGGTGATGTGAGCTGGCAGACGCCCACGGCCCAGATCCACACGGCGGCCTTCGTGAGCGGCGCTCCGGGACACAGCTGGCAGAACGTCTCCTCCGGGGGCGGCAGCATCGGCCGCAAGGCCCTTCTGACAGCTGGAAAAGTGCTGGCCTGCGCCGCCATCGACCTCTTTGAGAAACCGGAACTTCTTCAGGCGGCAAGGGAAGAATTCCTGAGACGGACTAAAGAGGGCTACGCTTGTCCCATCGAGGACGGGGCGGTGCCGAAGGCGCTGTGAAGCTGCTTCCGGGGAGCGCCTTAAGTCACTTGCGCTGCCATGCGTGGCTGCGTGTTGTATTTGCCATAGAAAGGATTCTGTGCTATACTGATTTTCGAACAGAAGTTCGGAGACCAGAAAGCGCCGCCGCGGCATCAGCGGGGCGCGGATGGCGTGAATAGCGCGGACGGAGGACGGCGTATGCCGAAACAGTACATAAAGATACGGGGCGCTTCGGAACACAACCTGAAGCATGTCTCTTTGAATATTCCAAGAAACGAACTGGTGGTGCTCACCGGTCTTTCGGGCTCGGGCAAGTCGAGCCTTGCTTTTGATACGATCTACGCGGAGGGGCAGCGGCGCTATATGGAGTCCCTTTCTTCCTATGCCCGCATGTTCCTGGGACGCATGGAAAAACCGGAGGTGGAGAGCATTGAGGGGCTTTCCCCCGCGATCTCCATCGACCAGAAGAGCACGAACCGGAACCCTCGCTCCACCGTGGGTACGGTGACGGAGATCTACGACTACATGCGTCTTCTGTACGCCAGGATCGGCATTCCCCACTGCCCGAACTGCGGAAAGCCCATCACCCGGCAGTCCATCGACCAGATGGTGGACCAGATCCTGGCGCTGCCGGAAAAGACCAGGTTCCAGATCCTGGCCCCGGTGGTCCGGGGAAAGAAAGGACGCCATGAGAAGGTCCTGGCCCAGGCGAAGAAGAGCGGCTACGTGAGGGTCCGGGTGGACGGAAGCCTCTACGAACTGTCGGAGGAGATCGCCCTGGACAAGAACCTGAAGCACACCGTCGAGGTGGTGGTGGACCGCCTGGTGGTGCGGGAGGGCATCCAGAAACGTCTGACGGACTCTCTGGAAAGCGCCCTGGCGCTGACCGGCGGCATCGCCGCGGTGGATGTGATCGGCGGGCAGGAGATCAACTTCTCCCAAAGCTACGCCTGTCCGGACTGCGGCATCTCCGTGGAGGAGGTGGAGCCCCGCAGCTTTTCTTTCAACAATCCCTACGGCGCCTGCCCGGACTGTCTCGGCCTTGGCTACAAGATGGAGTTTGACCTGGACCTTATGATCCCGGACATGTCCCTTTCCATCAACGAGGGAGCCATCATCGCTCCCGGCTGGGCTTCCTCTTCCCAGAAAGGCAGTTTTTCCAACGCCGTGCTCCACGCCCTGGCGGAGCACTACGGCTTCAACCTGGACACGCCCTTTAAGGACTACCCGAAGAAGATCCAGGATATTCTGGTCCACGGTACCAATGGAGAGGTGATCAAGGTCCGCTACAAGAGCCAGAGAGGCGAGGGCGTCTACGATGTGCCCTTTGAGGGACTGATCGAGAACGAGAACCGCCGCTACAAGGAGACTTTCTCCGAGAGCCAGAAGGCGGAGTACGAATCTTACATGCGCATCACCCCCTGCAAGCAGTGCGGCGGGAAGAGGCTGAAGCAGTCCAGCCTGGCCGTGACTGTGGGAGACCGGAACATCTACGACGCCACGGATATGTCCATCACGAACTTCCGGACCTGGATGGACCGGCTGGAGCTCACCGATACCCAGAAACTCATCGGAGAGCAGATCCTGAAGGAGATCCGGAACAGGGTCAGTTTCCTGATCAACGTGGGACTGGATTATCTGTCCCTGAGCCGGGCCACGGGGACACTTTCCGGCGGAGAGGCCCAGCGGATCCGCCTCGCCACCCAGATCGGCTCCGGCTTGGTGGGTGTCGCCTACATCCTGGACGAGCCCAGCATCGGCCTGCACCAGAGGGACAACGACAAGCTCCTGGGGACCCTGAAGCATCTCCGGGACCTGGGAAACTCCGTGATCGTCGTGGAGCACGACGAAGATACGATGCGGAGCGCCGACTGGATCGTGGACCTGGGGCCCGAGGCAGGAGAACACGGCGGTGAGATCGTGGCGGAAGGCACCGCGGAGGATCTCATGAAGAACCCCGTCAGCATCACGGGAAAATACCTGGCAGGCGAACTGAAGATCCCGGTGCCGGAGACCAGAAGAGAGCCTTCCGGGTGGCTTACGGTCCGGGGCGCAGCGGAGCACAATCTGAAGAACATCGACGTGCAGTTCCCACTGGGGGTCATGACCTGCGTGACCGGCGTGTCCGGTTCCGGAAAATCCTCCCTGGTAAACGAGATCCTGTATAAGTATCTTGCGAAAAAACTGAACCGGGCCCATACCATCCCCGGGGCCTTCCGGGAGATCGAGGGCCTGGAGAAGCTGGATAAGGTCATCGCCATCGACCAGTCCCCCATCGGAAGGACGCCCCGCTCCAACCCGGCCACCTATACCGGTGTTTTCGACATGATCCGCGACCTGTTCGCGGCCACGGCGGACGCCAAGGCACGGGGCTACTCCAAAGGGCGCTTCAGCTTCAACGTGAAGGGCGGACGCTGCGAAGCCTGCTCCGGCGACGGCATCATCAAGATCGAAATGCATTTCCTCCCGGACGTCTACGTGCCATGCGAAGTGTGCCGCGGAAAGCGGTACAACCGCGAGACCTTGGAGGTGAAGTACAAGGGGAAGTCCATCTATGACGTCCTGAATATGACGGTGGAGGAGGCTGTGGAGTTCTTTAAGAACGTGCCCAGTGTCCTGAGAAAGATCCAGACCCTTTACGATGTGGGACTTTCCTACATCCGTCTGGGCCAACCCAGCACGGAGCTCTCCGGCGGCGAGGCCCAGCGCATCAAGCTGGCGACGGAACTCTCCAGACGAGGCACCGGCAGGACCATGTACATCCTGGACGAGCCCACAACCGGTCTCCATTTCGCAGACGTCCACAAGCTGGTGGAGATCCTGCGGCGCCTCTCCGACAACGGGAATTCCGTCGTGGTGATCGAACACAATCTTGACGTCATCAAGACCGCCGATTATATTATCGACATGGGACCGGAAGGCGGAGACGGCGGAGGCACCGTCATCGCCGAAGGAACGCCGGAGCAGGTGGCAGCTATCCCGCACTCCTGGACCGGGCAGTATCTGAGGAGATTCCTGTAAAGGAGAACAGACTATGGAAGTTCAGAACCAGGAAAAAATCATCGTCATTGATTTCGGCGGACAGTACAACCAGCTGGTGGCGCGCCGGGTCAGGGAGAACAACGTCTACTGCGAGATCTATTCCTATCGTACCCCTCTGGAGAAGATCCGGGAGATGGCGCCGAAGGGCATCATCCTGACCGGAGGTCCGGCGAGCTGCTATGAAGAAGGCGCCGCCTCCTGCGCCCCGGAGCTGTTCGCCCTCGGGATCCCGGTTCTGGGACTCTGCTACGGCGCACAGCTGATGCAGTGGGTCCTGGGGGGCAATGTGGCCAGGGCCGCTTTCCGGGAGTACGGAAGGACGGAGATCCAGGTGGACGCCGCGGATTCTCCCCTGCTGAAGGGAGTGCCGGAGCGCACCATCGTCTGGATGAGCCATTTTGACTATATCTCCCGCATGGCGCCGGGCTTCACCGTGGCGGCCCATTCGCTGAACTGCCCTGTGGCGGTCTGCGAGGACCGGCAGAAGGGACTCTACGCGATTCAGTTCCATCCGGAGGTCCTGCACACGGCGGAGGGCTCCAGGATCCTGGGCAACTTTGTCCGGGACATCTGCGGCTGCAGCGGCAGCTGGAAAATGGACGCCTTCGCCCGCAGCACCATCGAGAGGATCCGGGAAAAGGTCGGCAGCGGAAGAGTGCTCCTGGGACTCTCCGGCGGCGTGGACTCCTCCGTGGCGGCAGTCCTCCTGTCGAAAGCCATCGGGGAGCAGCTGACCTGCGTGTTCGTGGACCACGGCCTGCTCCGGAAGAACGAGGCGGAGGAGGTGGACGCGGTCTTCGGTCCCTCCGGCCCCTATCAGCTGAACTATGTCCATGTGGACGCAAAGAAGCATTTCTACGATAAACTGGCGGGCGTCAGCGAGCCCGAGGCAAAGCGCCACATCATCGGCGAGGAGTTCATCCGCGTCTTTGAGGCGGAAGCAAAGAAGATCGGCGCCGTGGACTTCCTGGCCCAGGGGACCATCTACCCTGACGTGGTGGAGAGCGGCCTCGGCGGAGAAAGCGCGGTGATCAAGTCCCACCACAACGTGGGAGGACTGCCGGATCACGTGGATTTCAAGGAGATCATCGAACCCCTCAGGGCCCTTTTCAAGGACGAAGTCCGCAAGGTGGGACTGGAGCTGGGCATTCCTGAGAAGCTGGTATTCCGCCAGCCCTTCCCGGGACCGGGCCTCGGCATCCGCATCATCGGCGAGGTGACGGAGGAGAAGGTGAAGATGGTGCAGGACGCGGACGCGATCTTCCGGGAGGAAGTTGCGGCGGCAGGACTGGACCGGGAGCTGAACCAGTACTTCGCGGCTCTCACCAACATGCGCTCCGTGGGCGTCATGGGAGACGAGCGCACCTACGATTATGCCGTGTGCCTCCGCGCCGTGAAGACCATCGACTTCATGACGGCGGAGAGCGCGGAGATCCCGTGGCCGCTGCTCCAGAAGATCACCAGCCGCATTATTAACGAGGTGCGGCACGTGAACCGCGTCATGTACGACATCACGAGCAAACCACCGGGAACGATCGAGCTGGAATAATTCCGGGATTCTGAAAAGGCCTTATTTTAAGCCAACTTCCGGGGTCACAGACGGAAAATGATACTGTTTTGATACTGTATCAGCCGTTTGTCATCATACAGAGACATGAAAATGCCCTCTGGAAACCACAAGTTTTCAGAGGGTGTTTTTTATTTGTCTCTTTTTTTTATTCAGACTTGCGCCACCGGCGGCCCGGCGTATGTTTTCCGCACCCGTCAGCCGTCTGGGGCCAGTTCAGCTTCCATTCCAGGTACTCTTCCTGCGTGATCTCGCCATCGGCCAGCTGCTGCTTTCGGAGCTGCCACTCCTTCAGGAAGCCGTCAAGGAGATGATTGCGGAAGCTGAGTGCCATATGTATTTCCGGAGAATCCGGATCCGAGGTATCGGTGATCTCATACTGGGAAGTGTGGGGATAGTATTCGTCCAGTTCAAAAAGGGAATACATGATGTCTTCTGCCGCATAGAGTGTCGGTTCATACAGGGAACGGTAATTGACATCCAGCACCTCGGCGATCCTGCGGAGCAGGTCCTCCTTCGGGGTGCGGGTCCCGCTCTCATATTGCGCGATACGGATATCGGCGCTTCGTTCGTCGAGTCCGGCGGCAATGCCCAGTTCCCTTTGTGTCAGGCCACGGAAATTCCGGGCGCGCTTGATTCGATCACCGACAGCCATAGAAAGCCTCCATTATTAAACAATTTTGTATAGATAATATACTGCGTGGAGATGAATTGAAATGATTTCTTTTCAATAACATCGCCTTGCGCAAGGTACTGTACTGAGAATCAGGCAAGTCCCCTGGCAGGGCGATGTAGTGTAATTTCCAGAGGCAATCTGTTGGAAAAACAGTCAAAGGCAGGTTGACGTCAAAGGACTTTTGACGGTTTTCTACAGTCAAGGAATCAGAACGCAAGAGGAATCGATATCGGAGGCGATTTGACTGACAGATACAGACGGAGAAACAAAAGACCACAATTAGACACATCGTTTAATCTGTATCAGGGGGAAGGTTCTTTATCTTCAACTGTCAACGGCTTTACGCTGTCCAACTAGGGAAAAGACATGATTATAAATGGGAATAGGTATAATATTAGTAAAACCAGAAGCCTTGTGCTGTAACTCACGTTATGGCGTAAGGTTTTTTTATGATGAAACGTTGCTAGCGGGACTTGCACTCATATACCTGAGACAACATACAATCATTAGGTTGTGGATATTACAGGAAAACGTGTTAGACAAGTGTTTCTCGATCTCATATACTCAAAACCAGGATAAGGAGGTTTAGTATGACAAAGAGAGAGAGAATCCGGGCTGCTGTTAATGGCCAGCGTCCGGACAAACTGCCTTATGCGTTCTGGACACATCTGCCCGGGATTGACTTGGATCCGGAGAAACTTGCAGACGAGACAGTCCGCTTTTTCCGGAAATATGACTTGGATTTTATCAAGACCATGAATAATGGGATGTACGCTATTGAAGACTTCGGCTGCGTCATCGATTATTCCCAGATTCCCCTTGGAGGCGTGGCCAGGGTAACGAAGACCCCGATCCATTCCGTGGAAGACTGGAGGAATCTGCAGCCATGCTCCGTGGAAAAGGGGAGTCTAGCCAGGGAGTTAAGAGGCCTGGACCTGGTTCTGAGGCAGGTAAGAGATGATGATGTTCCAGTGATCTTTACAGTCTTCAGCCCGGTGACCATAGCAAACAAGCTTTCCGGAAATACCATTCGTTCGTATCTGGATGCGGGACAGAAGGATGCGCTTCACAGCGCTCTGGATGTCATTACAGAGACAACCTGCAAGGTAGCGGCAGCGGCTATAGAACATGGAGCGGATGGGGTGTTTTTCGCCTCCCAGAGCAGCACATACAGCTTCATGAATACGGAGGAGTATCAGGAATTCGGTGTTCCTTATGACTGCAGAGTCCTGAAAGCGGCTTCCGGCGGATGGATGAATACCATCCACGCCCACGGAACAGACATCATGTTTGATCTTCTGAAGGATTATCCGGTGCACTGCTTTAACTGGCACGCATGGGAGTCTCTTCCGTCGGTGGATGAAGCAGCCCTCCTTTCCGGGAAGTGCCTGATGGGCGGGTTGAACCGGATGGATATCACTTCCTGCAGACACAACGAAATCCGGAATCAGATTTTTAAGTGCCTCCGGATTACAGATGGCAGGAACCTGATTCTGACACCCGGATGCGTTATACGCTACCCGTTGGATGAGGAGATGCTCCGCTTTATCCGTAATACAAAGGATCAGGTGGAGGGGAAGATCCGTTACTAGACCTTAAGGCATCGGCGGGCGATCCGAATCAGTTCCCGGGCCCCCTGGGGAAGATAGCGGCCTTTCAGCAGATTTATGGTCACATCCCGGTCCCCGGCCGGATAATCCAGCCGGAACAGAATCACATCCTCCTGTTCGGAGGCGTGTCCGTGAAAAAGGGTCCCGTGCTCTACAAAAGTTTCCGGAAGGAGTATGGCGCCAAGACCGGAAACGCAGAGAGATACAAGGGACACCATGCTGGAGGTTTCCAGAACGATTTCCGGTTCAATTCCGTTATCTGCGCAGCAGGTGTCAAAGATGGAGCGGAGCCAGTTCCCGCTGGTCATCCTGAGGAAAGGGCAGCCTGCAAAGAGATCAAGTTTCTGAAGACTGCCCGGCAGCAGAGCCTGGTCTCCCTGCAGAGAAAGAAGTGGAAGAAGGATCCTTGGAAACACAACGATCAGATGTTCTGTGTAGAGAAATTCTTCCAGAATATGTTCCGGATCGTTCAGGGAAAAGCCGATATTAAAGTCAGACTCGCCGTCATAGAGTGCCTTGTTGATCTGGCGTGTGGTTCCCTCCTTCAGATTTACGCGGATCTGGGGAAAGTTGGCATGGAATTCCGGAAGGATCTCCGGAAGGATCACGGCTCCTCGGGTGAGCGTGATACCGATGGTCAGGCTTCCTTGACGAAAATCCCGGATGTCCTGCAGCGCCGTTTCGGTCTGTGATTTCTGGTGAAGGAGTGCTTTGGCGTCATGATACAGAACCTGACCGGCTTCAGTCAGTGTGAGCGGCTGGGTCCGGTTCAGGAGAACCACACCATATTCTTTTTCCAGCTTCGCAATATGCCTGCTGAGGGACTGCTGGGAAAGAAAGAGCTTCCTGGAAGCTGCTGTAATGCTGCCTTCTTCTGCAACAACCGTAAAATACCTAAGATTCAGAAAATTCATGTATACTCCAGTCCGTTTTTCAGGGTTTATGGGTCTGTCAGGGTTACTGTACCACAGTCGGCGGAAGCCGGACAATCTGTTTCATAAAAAGGAGAAAATATGGAAGCTTCTCTGTATCAGAATCATCTCAACATACTGCGCTCGGAGCTTATTGTGGCTCTTGGATGCACGGAGCCGATTGCGATTGCCTTTGCCGCAGCCAGGGCGAGGGATGTGCTTGGGGAGATGCCGGAACACTGCATCTGCTCCTGCAGCGGCAATATCGTGAAAAACGTGATGGGCGTGACAGTGCCGAATTCCGGAGGGATGAAAGGAATCGACGTGGCAGCAGTCCTCGGGATAGTCGGAGGAAAAGCGGACCAGGAGCTTGCTGTCCTGGATGGCATTACGGAGAACGACAGGGAAAAGGTCCGGAAGCTTCTTCGGGAAAAATTCTGTACCTGCCGCCTGATCGAAAATGTAGCCACGCTTTATATTGTGGTGGAGCTGACGAGAGGAAAGCACTCCGCCCTGGTGGAGATCCAGGGCACTCACAGGAACATCACCCGCATTGAGAAGGACGGCGAAATCCTTTTCCGGAAGGAAGCGGAGAGTGAAGCAGAAAAAAAGGAGCACGGTGACAAGTCCCTTCTAACAGTAGACAGTATTCTTGCTTTCGCAGACGCCGCGTCCGCGGAAGATCTTGAACCCATCATCGGGCCGCAAATCAGCTGCAACATGGCAATCTGTGAAGAAGGCCTGAAAACTCCCTACGGTGCCCAGGTGGGACGGATCCTGATAGAGGGAAATGATCACCCAACGGTGGGACTCAAAGCGAGAGCATGGGCGGCCGCCGGGAGTGATGCGAGAATGAACGGGTGTCCCATGCCGGTAGTCATCAATTCCGGAAGCGGCAACCAGGGGATCACGGTCAGCGTCCCTGTGGTGATTTACGCGGAACAGGAAGGAGTTTCAAGGGAAAAGCTCCTGAAGTCCCTGGCGGTGGCGAACCTGACAGCGGTCCACCAGAAAAACTACATCGGCAGCCTGTCTGCATATTGCGGCGTGGTGAGCGCGGCATGTGGTGCGGCCTGCGGGATCTGCTATCTTCTGGACCATCCGGTTTCAGTACTCCGGGATACCATCACCAATACAATAGCTACTGTGGGCGGCATGGTCTGCGACGGAGCAAAATCCTCCTGCGCAGCCAAAATTTCAACGGCCCTTCAGACAGCCCTTTTAGGGATGAAGATGGGGGTGCACAACTCCACCTTCCAGCCTGGAGAAGGAATGGTAAAAGAGAACGTGGAGGACACGATCTCCAGCATAGGCCGTATGGGCCGTGTAGGTATGAAGTCCACAGACTTGGAGATCCTCAATATTATGATGGAGCGATGACGGCCTGAACATGCACCGGATTCCCGGAGCATCAATAGTTAACTATCCGGAGTTTTCCGGAGTTTAATAAAAGGAGGTAGGTTATGAAAAAGACTCTTGCAATTCTGACAGCAGTGGCGGCAGCGTTCAGCCTTGCGGCCTGCGGCGGATCCAAACCGGCGGAGACTACTGCAGCGGCAGCCACGACGGCAGCCGCCACAGAGGCTCCTCCAGCGGGAACCTCTGCGGCACAGGAAGCTGCGAAGGAGGATTTTCCCACGGATACTGTGACCCTGGTCTGTCCCTTCTCAGCAGGCGGCGGGACGGATATCGGAGCCCGTACCATGGCGAAATCCCTGGCGAAGGTTCTCGGTGTGAATGTAGTGGTTGAAAATAAGACTGGTTCCGGAGGATGGGTCGCTTGGACGGACCTGATCACCGGAAACTACAGTGATGGTTACACATTAGGCCTTGTGAATCACAACTTTGTGTTTGGCGCCATTGACCCGGAGAATCCCAGAGAGTACACCCTGGACAACATCCAGCCGCTGGTCAATCAGGTGATCGACAACGGCGTTCTGGCGATCCGCGGGGATGAGGATAGATTTACCGACATTGACAGCTTTATTGCCTATGCGAAGGAAAACCCGGTCATGATCTCTGCCCAGGCGACCGGCATCACCGATGGCGAGGCCACCAAGGCTGAATTCTTCAATAAGAACTTCGGAACTCAGATCGTTGTGATTCCTGTGGACGGCGCTTCGGATTCCAGGAGTATGTTCCTTTCCAAAGATACTGACGTATTCTTCGCAGACATTTCCGATATCAACAGTTATATTAAGGACGGACAGATGAAGTGTCTCTGCGTATTCAACAAGGAGCGTTCTCCCTTCCTTCCGGATGTTCCCACTGTTGAAGAAGCAACCGGAGCAAGCCTCAGGGCCTTTGCCTGCCGCGGCTATTTCTACCCGGCCGGCGTTGACCAGGAAAAGGTGGACTTCATGACGGAAGCCCTTCTGAAGGCAATGGAGGATGAGGAGTATAAGAGCGAAATGGAAGCCCTGGGACTTCAGCTGGACAACACCTCCAGCGAGGAGTACAAGGAGCTGCTGAAGAGCCAGCTTGTGGACCGCGAAGCGGTCTGGAATCAGTAATTGACACATGCGCCTGCCGGGGGCTTTAAGGGCCTTCGGCAGGGACAGGAAGTTAGATGCGGCGGAAAGGAAAGCAGATGGCGAGTAAAACACATCGTGATGTCTGGGTCGGTTCGATCCTTCTGGTGTTCAGTCTTTGGGCACTTATGGTAGCAAGAGGCATAAAGGGTGAGGCTAAGATCCTCCCGGTTGCCCTGACAGTGATGATGACGGTCTGTTCCGTGTTGATTCTTGTCAAGGGAATGAGAAAGACAAAAGAGGAAAAAGGGGACTACCACTATGCGCTGACTGTAAAAGACAGTAAATATGCGTTCCGTTATATGTTGTATATTTTCCTTTACTTCGGTGCGTTCTACCTGCTGAGTTACTGGGTTGCGACTCCGGTCTTTCTGTTTCTCTCCATGAAGCACTTGAAACTGAAATCCTGGAAGATCAATCTGGTGATTACGGTTCTTTATACGGTGATCTGCTATGTGGTTTTTGTTATGCTCCTGAAACTTCCGATTTACAAGGTTGGCATTTTCGGAATGTTTTTCCGCTACGTCTGAAGGGAGGAAGGCTGAAATGATCGGATATTTTACGACTGCGCTGGCTTCCTTTGCGTCTCCTGAAGTGATTCTGGGACTCCTGATCGGAGTAATTGGCGGAATGGTCATCGGAATCATTCCGGGACTTGGACCTTCGGTCGGCATTGCTCTGTTGCTGCCGATTTCATTTTCGATGTCACCTGTGGCAGCTCTGGTTATGATGACCTCGATGTACACCACCGGAGTATACGGAGGATCCATCACAGCGGTTCTCTGCCATACGCCGGGAACTGCCGCTTCGGCAGCCACCACCATGGATGGATATGAACTTACCAAAAAAGGCCACGGTATGGAGGCCATATCTGTCGTAACGGTGGGCTCGGTTGTAGGTGGGGTTATCGGTGCCCTCTGCCTTATCATGTTTGCCCCGATGCTCGGCCGTATCAGTATGATGTTTTCTGTACTGGAGTATTTTCTGGTGGCCTGTTTCGGTATCCTGGTGGTATCCGGCCTTACCGGGGACAACCAGACAAAGGGTATTTTTTCAGCTCTCCTGGGACTGCTGATCGGCTGCGTGGGCATGGACTCCATTTCCGGCGTTTCCAGATTTACCTTCGGAAAGCTGTGGCTTGAGGACGGCTTTGATTCCACACCTGTACTGATTGGCCTCTTCTCGATTTCCCAGGTCCTGGTGCTAGTGGATCGCCTTCGTTCCGGCAACGGCAACACTATTGTGGAAGATCCTACGGCAGGACTTCAGGGAAAACGCTGGAGTAAAGGGAATACCCGCCTGCTGGCTCCTACGATGCTACGCAGTTCCGTGATCGGTGCCTTCATCGGCTTTATTCCCGCGGCAGGCGCTTCCATCGCAGCGTGGATCAGTTACAGTATCGCGAAGCAGACGTCCCGTGATCCCTCTGAGTTCGGACACGGTTCCAAGGTCGGAATCGCGGCATCTGAGGCGGCTAACAACGCTGCCTGCGGAGGCGCTATGATTCCTCTGTTTACTCTTGGAATTCCGGGAAGCCCCGTGACAGCGATTCTGTATGGGGCACTGATCATGCACGGACTGCAGCCCGGAGCGGAGCTTTTCACGACCGGGAAGGCTGTGACGACATATGCGATTTTCCTGGGCTTTCTCTTTGCAAACCTGCTGATGGGGGTGATCGGAGTTTCCATGGCCCGCCAGATGGCAAAGGTATGTCTGGTCCCGAACTCGGTTCTCTCTCCCATCATCGTGGCGCTGGCCTGCATCGGCACATATGCCCTCAGTAATAATCTGTATGAAGTCATCATCATGCTAGTGTTCGGGCTGATTGGATACCTTATGAAGATTTTTGAGTTTGAACCGGCTCCTCTGGTGCTGGGTGTAGTGCTGGCCAATATTCTGGAAGCCAATTTCCGCCGCGCGCTTATTATGGCAGGGCCGAAGGGAGGGCTCTGGAATTATTTCCTGACCCGTCCCATTTCCATTATTATCGTGGTGGTCATCCTGCTGTTCGCCTTGTATCCCGTGGTCGCAAGGCAGCTGAAAAAAAGATAATCAACGGTTTTGCATGAAAAGGTTTTAATAAAGACGGAGCGCTGTCTGATCAGGCGTTTCGTCTTTTTCAATTCATCACATCGGGCGCTGGGAGCCGTACGATGATGATCGTGCCGATAAGCCGGCTTAGCAAGCCTGCCGCAGATCTTGTTGATCAGAGGCGCGACAGTATAAAAAGCAATGGGCCTGAACTTGGATACTGATGCAACGGCAGCAGTAATTTCTGTTGTATTAAATGTTGATACATCTTTTTCAATAGGGCATATCTGGATAACTAAGCTCCCTGTTCATTGATATGTAGGGCAAAGTATGAGGATTATTAAGAATATGAGTTAAACAAAAACATTTAGGACCGGTATGCCTTTGTCGAACTGGGAGCATGCCCAGGTCTTTACATATTTAAATGCAAGCGATATCATTATTTTGATACTATTATGATGATTAAATGATGATAAGGATGGAGATAATGATTAATATAAGACCTGTTTCCGATTTGAGATATAAGTTTACAGAGATTGAAAATGATGTAAAAAGAGGTGCTCCGGTATATCTTACCAAGAATGGGTATGGCAGCATGGTGGTAATGAGTATTGAGGCTTATTCAAAACTGGTAGATTACACAGAAGATGCGCTTGATGAAGCGGATCATTTTGCTGAGACCAATTCCGGACGCATGTCACACGAAGAAGTATTTACGGCACTAAGGAAACAGCTGAATGATTAACAAACAGTATGAGTTACAGTATCTTCCTCTGTTTTATGATGACCTGCGGAAGGCGTTGACCTATATCGAGAGGAAACTGCATAATCCACAGGCGGCAGCGGATCTGCTCGATGCTGTTGAAAAAGCAATTCTCGAAAGATCCACTCGTGCAGAGTCGTTCGAACCATATCCGTCAACGAGGGATCGAGAGAATCCATACTATGCCATCTATGTGAAAAACTTCGTCGTGTACTATGTGGTTTTGGAACACAGAATTATGGAAGTCAGACGGTTCCTTTACAAAAGGCAGAACAGGCAGGAGATGATCTGATACTAAAAACCTGTAGAACCTTTGGGAATCAGTCGTTTTTATAGAAAAAACGACAGAATAGCAGAAGGAAACTAAGCAAATAAGTTTAATACAAGCAATAACTTGTGGAGCTGGAATAATTAAAATGTGAGTTTTAATGATTCGTTATACCATCAACTGAATCACAGTGTGTTGCAATAGCAGACATTCTTCAAGGTGTCTGCTATTATTGTTATCAGTTATTCCGGAGTTCTGGTATATCCCTCATTCATATTTTTCCGAAAAAAAGAAGAGTACAAATTCAGATGGTAAGGAGAAGAAGAAATATGTTCTATCAGGTCAAAGCTATCAGAAAAGGAGTTAAGCCCCCGGTCTGGAGAAGGATACTGGTGCCTGCCAATATTACTTTTGCCCAGATGGCGCTTCTTCTGGAAACCGTGCTTGAACTTCCGGCCTCCGATCAGTTCGAATTCGAGTTTTTCGGAAAGAAAGACCGGATCATAGAGTGGCATGAGGAGAATGATTCTATTCATAATTATTATTATAACTATCTTCACGCACCGGATACTTTTGTCAATTCCTGGTTTCAAAATGAACCCTGGTTTACCTTCCGACTGCGTGATTCCGGAAGTCAGTATCCTGAGTATCGTGTTGAAATTGAGAAAACAGGGGCCGGGATCAGGAGAAAAAATGACAAAAACGCGAAGGAACTGGAATGTCCTGTGATCCTGAAAGAAGTATCAAAAGAAGATCTGTGGACATCTCCATATAAGATCAATGAAACTCTGCAGGAAGAATATGCGTTTTGCGAGACTGAGTCACCGGACTATCTCTGCCTGGAAGAACTGAAGGACCAGATGAAAAAAGACCAGGGCCTGGTCATATGCAAAAAGCCTGAAGACCGCAGAACACATTACAGCCAGTCAGGCCAGGTCATGATGCAGGAATTTGCTGAACAACTGAAATCGGTTTTCGAGAAGAACATCAGTGTACTTCGTGATAAGGTCGGTTTTGATGATAAAACACAGGAAATAAAAGCATCTGAAAAAGAGTGCAGAGAAGCGGCAGAAGAGTTCCGGACAAATATGGAAAGTTATCTGCAGGGGCTGCAAGATAAGAAATGGCCGATGATCACCAGGGGAGACATCAGGCGCACAGAGGAAGATATGCTGGTCGACCAGCTGAAGGCTTATTCAAAAAGAGATATTCTGGAGATCGCGGAAGAAGCAGGCTTTAAGCCAGGCAAAGGGACAAAGGACAGGCTTGCCGCAGCAGTAGCGAAAGAATTGCTGAAGCCTGCTGTGATGAAGTACCGTCTTCTGGACGCAGAGGAAGAAAGCCTGGATGCATTTGAAACTGCGCTTTTAAAAGACTGTTTCACTCCATCGGATGATGAAAGAGTTCTGCTCGAAACGATCAGTTCCCTTTGCTATATTTTAGAATATAAGAACGGAGATATGCGGGTACCTTCTGATGTAAAGCCTGTCTATGAAGCACTCCGGGCGGATGGTTACCGTGAGTATCACAAAAAGTCGAAGTGGATGATCCACTGCCTCAATGCGTTCAGGACACTTTATGTGGTTGGGCCGGTCAGGGTGCTGTATCGGTTATATAAACGGGAGAAAAGTATTTCTGCGGACTATGAGACGTTTCTGTCAGTTTACAGGGAAATACCGGATGATCTGAATCCGTGTACGCTGATCGGCGAAAAGGTGATCGATAAGCCAGCTTTGAAAAACGATATTTATAAAAAGATCGAGTCCGCTCAGCGGGGAGAAGACTATTATATCCCGACAAAAGAAGAGATCCTTACCATATCCGCAGATGGATATCCTTCCGGGGAACCGGTATATGATGATCTGCACCGCTTTTTCAGGGACCATATGCACTGCGAAGAAGATCTGTGCAGAGAGATGTGCAGGGAGGCCTTTTTTTGTCTGACTACCGGGGGGATGCTTTCGGATTATATAGATTATCTTAATGAAAAAGAGATTATCTTCGAATCCGAAAGGCAGGTACATATCTTTGCCTCTATATTCATGCAGGTCAATAACAACACAAGAATGTTTGATCTGAAAGGACACAAACCGGTCGAGATGCGTACACACGCAGCAGCCGGGGGCGGAAAACAGCCGACGACGATCATACCGATGAGCAGTCTTGCCGCTGACCTTTTGGAACAGGGGCGTGACAGTATACAGGCAATGGGTCTGAATGTGGATGCAGATGCAGCGGCAGCAGATATTCCTGCTGCATTATTTCCAAATGGAATTTCTGGAGAGCCGGAAGTCAGAACGAAGAAAATCTATCCCAATGATCCATGCCCTTGCGGAAGCGGAAAAAAGTATAAAAAATGCTGTGGAAGAAAATAAGGATCGTCGTGTAACCGTGTATAATCTGTCATATCAATCTTTATGAGAAATGGGGAGACAAGCATGAAATACCGAATCATTGACGGATCAGAAAAAATGAATCTCGATGAAGTTGTCAGGCTCCTTAGAATGACGTACTGGGCAGATAAACGTTCAGTCGAACAGATAAGGAAGTCCATGGACAATTCTTCGTGCTATGGCGTATATCTTGATGATGAAAAAAAGCTTGCCGGTTTTGCAAGAGTTATCAGTGACTACGCCACGACTTACTACCTGTGTGATGTTATTATTGATACATCCTGTCAGCACATGGGGCTTGGAACGGCACTGGTATCATACATAGAATCACTGCCGGAGTATGCCGGTCTTCGCGGGATACTGATCACAAGAGATGCACATGATCTGTATCGGAAATACGGGTATGAAGTATTAAACGAGCGGGTCATGGTCAAAGCGCTGAATTGTTGAAAGGCTTGACGGATAACAATCAACTGAATCACAGTGTGTTGTAATAGCAGGCATTCTTCATGGTGCCTGTTATTATTGTTATCAGCAGTGATAACGATTTGATAACATTTCCGGGTTTTACATTGACGAAATGAATAATGAAGGCCATTATGTAATTGATTCATGGTACCAACGGAGATGAGACAGGGAAACGTGCCGCCGGCAATTAATCTTTCTGAATTTGAGGAATAGTGTGATGGATCGTCAGACCGTTTATGATTATATCAAAAAGAGATATAAGACATCGCCGGAATATCCCTGGCGCCAATATGCAGGTAATGCAGTGTTCCGGCACCCGGATAACAAAAAATGGTTTAAGCCGTCTTCAGAGCTATGATGCATCCCGTCTCCGCGAGGAATTGCCGCCCATGTCCAGGCAGGAAAAGATCGCGTCCGGTCTTTTCGGCATAGTCATTGTGATCTGGATCCTTCAGGGCTTTTTAAAGAACATTTTCCCGACCTTTGGCGGATATATCTCCAGCCTGGGCAACTCCGTGCCGGTGATGGTGGCAATCATCCTCATGTGCATTATCCGGGTTGACGGCAAGTCCATCATGGATTATAAAGATGCTGCGACACATGGTGTGCCGTGGAGCGCGCTGATCTTCAACGCGGCAGTACTGGAGCTGAGCGGTGCCCTGGTGCTGGACAAGGTCGGAATTTCCGATTACCTGATCAACACCGTTTCTCCTATGGTGGCCGGTGTGGATGAAAAGATGTTCATCCTGGTGATCGCTGTTCTCTGTGTCATCCTGACCAACTTCTCTTCCAATACGGTCTGTGCCACGGTGTTCTTCACCATTTCTGCACCCATTGCGCTGGCTATGGGTAATGTGAATATGATCGCTCTTGCTTCCGTTATCGGCGCGGCGGCATCCTACGCCTTTGCGACACCGCCGTCCACTATGCCTATGGCAGTGGTTGCCGGAACCGGCTGGGTGGATACAAAAGTGATGTTTAAGTACGGAGGGTTGATGGCGCTGGTCAGTATGGTGATCCTTGCGTTTATCGGCTATCCCATTGCTGCGGCGGTGATTTACCGCCTCTTTTAGATTTCATAGTTTGTCCGAAAATCCGCCGGGAAGTCCTATTTCATCATCTTAATATTCCGCACTGTAGGAGGCAGCCATTTCTCCGGCCTTCTTGCCAAAGGTCATGATATCCGCGATGGCGTTGCCTCCGAGGCGGTTGCTTCCGTGGATCCCTCCGGTGACTTCTCCTGCGGCATACAGACCGGGAATGGGACTGCCGCTGGTGTCCAGTACCTCTGTGTCCGTATTGATCTTCAGTCCGCCCATGGTATGGTGAACGGTGGGAACTTTCCGGCAGGCATACCAGGGTCCTTCTGTCATTTCGACATCTGCCGGGTTGTCCGCCCTGAATCCGAAGTCGTCCTCTTTTTCTCCGCGCACCACAGCGTTGTAGCCGCTGACAGAGGCAGTAAGGTTTTCCGCCTTCATGCCCGTTTTTTCCGCAAGTTCTTCCAGGGTTCTGCCTTCAAAGACCTTACCCTGCGAAACCATGTCCGCGATGGTGGAGCCATTCTCGTCCACCCAGTCCCGCGAAGGATACCGCACGGTATTGACCACGATCCAGAATGTCTGATCCTCCTGGTCCAGGACTGCCTGGGCCAGTACATCTCTCGCGGCGCCTTCATTTACAAAACGGGAGCCTTCCTTGTTCACGAAGATCCGGTTTCTCCCGCTGGTACGGATGTTTTCCATGAGGCCGGTGCCGGGAGTTCCGCAGGGATGTACCTGGATATCGCTCATACCCGTGACGTCCGCTCCGATAGCGGCCGCCATTTCTATTCCCGCCCCCGTAGCGCAGTTTACCATATTGGTGCAGCCAAGAGCTGTCAGGTCCACATGGGCCCACACGCCTGTGTTGTATTTCTTCAGCATCTCTTTGTTCGCGCCGAAGCCTCCGGTGGCGAGGATGACGCAGGGGGCTGATGCCGTAACAGTGCCGCCGTCCTTCTTCACCCCGGAAACGCCGGTGATCCTGCCCTTCTCCACTGTAAGGGAATGGACCTCCACACCGGTCCGCACAGTCAGGTCCTCATGAGAAGAGACGTAATCTTCAAAGACCCGGACATAGCTGTTCCCGGAGGGAGTTGCGGGATAATGGCTCCTGGGGAACAGTGCACCGGTGGCGGTGCTTACGGTATCCTTAAAAACGGCGCCAAGATCCTCCAGCCATTTTATACTCTCCATGGAGTTTCCGCACAGATAGCGGATGAGCTCCATATCGCCTTTTTCATGCCCGCCGTGCCAGGTCTGATCGATGAATTTCTCAACGGAGTCTTCGATCCCCTGCGGCTTCTGGCGTTTCGGGTCCACCGCGTTCAAGGCTCCTTCGGAGACGTTTGTGGACCCTCCGAGGATGTCAAGCTTTTCCAGAACCAGGACCCGGGCATCGTGCTGCTCCGCAGAGACCGCTGCAGCAAGTCCTGCGCCTCCGCCGCCCACCACGATCACATCCGCAGTCAGTGATTCATCCTCTGTCTGACGTGCCTCTGTATTATTTTTAAAGCGTTCTGTCCTGACCTTTCCCCCCTGCATTGCCTGTTCCGCAGCGGCAAGGATGGCACGGCTGGTGATGGAAGCGCCGGTCACGGTATCCACGGAAAGGGACTGTTCTTCCACGATCCTCCGGGTTATTATCTCAATTGCTTTTTTTCCGACGCCGGTGGTCTCGGAATCTTTCGTGACCTCCACATTTTTGATCCGGCCTCCGGTCATGGATACTTTGACTGTAATGGGCGCATTATGTCCGCTTACAGTTGCCTCGTATGTCCAGACGGCGCAGGTCTTCACAAGAAACAGGGCAATAACGACAAGAATAACTGCACATACAACCTTTTTCATAGTTCCGCATCCTCCCGCGAAATCGCGTCCATCCCTTTCAGAAGCAACCGGAGGTCCTGGCTAAAATCGAGCGTACAGGGATCCACGCGTTCCCGAACACAATATTCATTCACTGTCTGCCATCCAACGTCTTGGTTAATTACTAACAAAACCGCGGTGGCAAGTCAAGGGCACTGGCGTAAGTCCAGCGCTCATTTACCCTTGACTTGCCTGCCACATATTTCAGGGTGTTCCGTACTTGGTGGACGATGCAGCGCTGGAATTGACTACAGTAACTCAGGTTCTGCTGCCGAAGGCTGTCACTGGTTCCGCCGAGAAGATCTTTCAGAGTGTCCTGGATATCCTGAGCTGATTCGATATTGCATTCCTGAAACAGCTGCTGGATGATAGAACGTTTTCCTTCAGTCATCTGAACATGGTGGACCGGTTTTTTCTCTCGTTTTGCCATAATGAAAGGCCTCTTATGAATTAATGTATCATAGAAAGCCTGGCATTTATACTTTTACAGACTTTATTTCACAGTCTTCTGGAATCTCCGGAATCCGTCGATTTCCGGGATTCCGGGAAGTCTTTATTATACCGAAGTTCTCAGGCGAACTGACTGTTATAAAGATCAGCGTAAAAACCGTTCTTTTTCATCAGCTCATTATGGTTTCCCTGCTCAATGATCGTCCCTTTGTTCATGACGATGATAAAGTCCGCGTTGCGAACGGTTGAAAGACGATGGGCGATTATAAAGCAGGTCCTTCCCTTCATCTGGTGTTGTCGCTTTTCTTAGAGGGCCCGGGTTTTAATTCCTGAGACTGCTTTGTTGCCGGTTTCGAATTTCCCTGTTTTCCGGGTCCGGTACAGCCGGTCAGACAGGAAAGCCCTACTAGACAGGCCAGTGCCATTGCCGAGATTGACATTACGGTTTTACGTAATCCGGTTTTTTGCTTTTTCATCAGCGGAAGCGGAAAAAAGTATAAAAAATGCTGTGGAGAAAACAAGAATCGGCGATTAACCGTGCAGGAGCAGATAAGAAGCATGTAGACACCTGCAAGTAAATACTATATAATTATTCTGTAAATATTTAAAAAGGGTGATCACTTGTACTTTTTTGACTGGGATGATAATAAGAACAGGATCAACCTGGAGAAACACGGCATAACGTTTGAAGAAGCCGGCACAGTATTCTATGACGACAGAGCGATTATGTTTGATGATCCTGTTCATTCTGTTGATGAAGATCGGTTTCTGCTGCTGGGAATGAGTGAGACTGCAAAGATATGCATAGTCTGTCATTGTTACAGAGAAACAGACACAGTAATCCGGATCATTTCCGCAAGACAGGCAACCAGGAAGGAGGAAGAGAGATATGTTAGAGGAATATGATATTGATAAATTAAACCCGAGACCAAATCCTTATGCTAAGGAATTAAAAAAGCAGGTCACGATAAAGATTGCGCCTTCGGTTATTGATTATTTCAAAGACGAAGCAACAAAAACGGGAATTCCATATCAGACTCTGATCAATCTTTATCTTACAGATTGTGTGAAGTCAAAAAGAAAGCTCGAAATAGCCTGGAAGTGAATTGATGTGCACCCCTATAGAGTAACACTTTTTTATGATTGAAACCATGAATGGTAACACTGTCCCGAAAAGAGCAATACTGCTGTCATGAATAATGCCCTCAGGAAACCACAGGTTTTCAGAGGGTATCTTTATGCTTTCTTTATTTCCCTGTCTCATCACCTTACACCCTTTTTAAATGAACTGCGGTAAAGTTGTATGCATAGAAAGCCCGGAAAAGGAGATTCTCATATGCCGCAGTTTCAGCTTCCGGACAGGCCGGGCAGCCGGCTGAGTCCCTTCCAGATCATTATCCTGGGGTTTTCCGGCATCATCCTGACAGGAGCATTTCTCCTTATGCTTCCCTTTGCCTCGAACACCGGACAGCAGACCTCGTTTTCAGATGCGCTGTTCACTGCTGTATCCGCAGTCTGCGTCACAGGCCTGGTGATCTGCGACACCGCAGTCCACTGGTCCCTCTTCGGACAGGCTGTGATCCTGGTCCTCATCCAGATCGGAGGTCTCGGCATCGTGACAGCGGCGGTCTCCCTGGCCGTCCTGACGGGAAAACGTCTTTCCCTGAAGCAGCGGAGCACGCTGCAGGAAGCGGTCTCGGCGCCCCAGGTGGGCGGCGTGGCGGGCTTCACGAAGCTGATCCTCGGGGTGACCTTCCTCACGGAACTTGCCGGCGCACTGGTCATGCTGCCGGTCTTTACAAAGGACTTTGGAACGTATGGGATATGGATGTCCTGCTTCCATTCGGTCTCCGCCTTCTGCAACGCAGGCTTCGACCTTATGGGGCGGACAGGAAATCTGTGTTCTTCCCTGACCTCCTACGTTCATCATCCGGCAGTGAACCTGGCGGTGATGTTCCTCATCGTTTCCGGCGGCATCGGCTTCGTCACCTGGGAAGATATCCGTACCCACTGGCTGAGATTCAATCATTACAGGCCCCAGAGCAAGATCATTTTGTCGACCACCGCTTTTCTGATCCTGGTCCCTGCTGTTTGTTTTTATTTTCTGGAGTTTTCCGGTATTCCCGCGCCGGAACGGATCCTGGCCTCCCTCTTCCAGTCCGTCACCGCCCGTACCGCAGGTTTTAATACGGTATCTTTGGGTGATATGTCCGGCGCGGGACAGGCGGTAATGATCGCCCTCATGCTGATCGGGGGTTCTCCCGGCTCCACTGCCGGCGGGATGAAGACCACCACCTTTGCGGTGCTCTGGGCCGGCACAAGGGCGGTGCTCCGCAGGGATGAGGACCCGCAGCTGTTCCACCGGCGGATCGGCGCAGAGACGATGAAGCACGCCTCCGCCCTTCTGACCCTCTACTTGATCCTTTCCCTGGGAGGTGCCCTGGTCATCAGCCGGGCGGAAAGTCTTCCGGTCAGCGAATGTCTCTACGAGACCGCTTCCGCCCTGGGGACGGTGGGGCTCTCCCTCGGGATCACGCCGCAGCTCGGCCTCCTGTCCCGTTCCATCCTCATGATTTTAATGTTCCTCGGCCGTGTCGGGAGTCTCACCTTTGCCTACGCCGCCTTTTCCGGCGCAGGAATGCAGTTCGCAAGGCTTCCCCAGGCGAATATCACAGTCGGATAATAATATCCAGAAAGAAGGAGAGCGTCATGAAAAATATCCTTTTGATCGGCCTGGGCCGCTTCGGCACACACATCGCGAAGCAGCTCCACGCCCTGGGCCATGAAGTGATGGCAGTGGACAGCAAGGAAGAAAAGGTGAACCGCGCTCTGCCCTATGTGACCGACGCCAGGATCGGCGACAGCGCGAACCCCGGTTTCCTTCGTTCCCTCGGTATCCCGGACTATGATGTCTGCATCGTTGCCATCGGAAACGACTTCCAGAGCTCCCTGGAGACCACGGCGCTCTTAAAAGAAATGGGCGCAAAGTACGTCGTCTCCCGAGCGGAGCAGGATATGCAGACCCGGCTTCTTCTCCGGAACGGCGCGAACGAAGTGGTATACCCCGAGGAACAGATGGCCCGCTGGACTGCCATCCGCTACAGCTCGGATCACATCCTGGATTTCATTCCCCTGGACGACAAAAACTCCATTTTTGAGATCTCCGTGCCAAAATCCTGGATCGGGCACACCGTCGGAGAACTGGATATCCGGAAAAAATATGATCTTTTCATCATGGCGATCCGGGAAAATGGTAAAATGAATATCAGAGTAACACCGGAGACCGTTCTCACCCCGGACAAGACTGTGATGGTGGCAGGGGAGTACCGCACGCTGCAGCGCTGTCTTTCCGCGTGACCCAGGAAAGGAGGAAGTCCATGCAGGAACACATTCTCGCCTGTTTGTCTTCCTCTCCCTCCAATCCGAAGATCATCCGCACCGCTGCCCGGATGGCGGAAGCCTTCGGGGGCGTTTTCACCGCGCTCTATGTCCAGACGCCGGACGACGCGAAGCGGTCCGCGGCAGACAAGGAACGCCTGGAAACACATATGAAGCTCGCGGAGGATGCAGGAGCCGACATCGTCATCACCTACGGCAACGACGTCCCTTACCAGATCGCAGAGTACGCCCGCCTTTCCGGAGTCACCAAGATTGTCCTGGGGCGGAGCAGCATGAAGCGGCAGCATTTCTGGAGCAAGCCCACGATCACAGAGCGGGTCACGGAGATCGTGCCGGGTATGGATATCCACATCATCCCTGATGCCGCCCTGGACACGGAATACCGGCCGCCCCGCTTTATTTCTCCGGACAAGTTCGTCCCGCAGCCCCGGGATCTTCTTTTCACGGTGCTTCTTCTGGCGGCGGCGACATTCCTCGGCTCCATTTTCCTGAAATCAGGGTTTACGGAATCCAGCATCATCACCGTCTATCTTCTAAGCGTCCTCCTGATCTCCGTCTTTACCAGGGGATACACCTGCAGTACCCTGAGCGCAGTCCTGGGCGTGGTGCTTTTTAACTTCTTCCTGACTGAACCCCGGCTGACTCTCCACGCTTATGGTTCCGGCTACCCGGTGACCTTTGCTACCATGCTGGCAGCTTCCGTCATCACCGGCACCCTGGCCTCCCGCTTAAAGGACCAGGCGAAGCTTTCCGCCCTGGCCGCCTACCGGACCCAGATCCTCTTCGACGCTAATCAGCTTCTCCAGAAGGCGCGAAGCGAACAGGAGATCATGGAGATCACCGCGGGGCAGCTCCTGAAGCTTTTGAAGAGGGACATCATCACCTATGAAGTGCACGGCCAGGAAGCGGGAAAAGAAGGGCATCTTTCCGAAGGCACGGTGCTGCTCGCCTCCCCGGACGCGGACCTGCAGGCGCTCTCAGCGCTGCTGCTGAACGAAGAGGAGCGGGCGGCGGCGGAGTGGGTATTCCGCAACAAAAAACGCGCCGGCGCCTCCACCGGCACGAATAATTCCGCCCTCTGCCAGTATCTGGCGGTCCGGTTCCGGGGCAGAGTCTACGGTGTCATCGGCATCCATATCGGCGATCATCCTCTGGACGGCTTTGAGAACAGCGTGCTGCTTTCCATCCTGGGGGAGTGCGCCCTCGCCATGGAAAACAGCCGGAACGCCCAGGAAAAGGAACAGGCGGCAGTGCGGGCGAAGAACGAAGCGCTGCGGGCGAATCTGCTCCGGGCCATTTCCCATGACCTCCGGACGCCCCTCACCTCCATCTCCGGGAACGCGGATACGCTCCGGTCCGGATGGGACAAGCTGGACGACGAGACAAGAGAGCGTATCTTCAATGATATTTATGATGACTCCCAGTGGCTCATCAGCCTCGTGGAAAATCTGCTGGCGGTATCCCGCATCGAGGAGGGCCGCATGCAGCTGCACCTTTCCCCGGAGCTCCCGGAAGAGGTGATCCGGGAGGCGCTGCAGCACATCCGCATTCCCCTGACGGGACACCGTATCTCTGTGGACTGCGGGGAGGAACTGCTTCTCGCCCGGATGGACGCCCGGCTCATCAGCCAGGTGATCATCAACCTCGTGGAAAACGCCCTGAAGTACACCCTGGCGGGGTCTTCCATCGTGGTGGGCGCCGAAGGAAAAGGGGACCGGGTGCTGTTCCGTGTGGCTGACGACGGCCCCGGTATCCCGGACGACCTGAAAGCCCGCGTCTTCGATATGTTTTTTACCGGCGACAGGAAAGTTGCTGACAGCCGCCGCAGTCTGGGGCTGGGACTTTCTCTGTGCCGCTCCATCATCAACGCCCACGGCGGAGAGATCACACTCACTGACAATACACCCTCCGGATGCGTTTTTTCCTTCTCACTTCCTGCTGATCACGGCAGGACTGAATAACATTCTGCTAAAGGTGACTTCGATGAACAAGACCCAGATCCTTGTGGTGGAGGACGATGCTCCCGTCCGGAACCTCATTACGACTACGCTGAAATCCCATGAATATAAATATCTCACCGCCTCCGACGGTGAGAGCGCGGTGCTGCAGGCATCTTCCCACAACCCGGACATCATTCTCCTGGATCTTGGACTGCCGGATATGGACGGTGTGGAGGTGATCCGCCGTGTCCGGAGCTGGTCCAATGTCCCCATCATCGTGATCAGCGCCCGGAGCGAAGACAACGATAAGATCGAAGCTTTGGACAGCGGCGCGGACGATTATCTCACCAAACCCTTCTCCGTGGAAGAGCTTCTGGCGCGACTCCGGGCTACCCAGCGGCGTCTTGCCGTAATGCAGGCCGGCGCTGCCGCTGCCAATGACCCCGTCTTCGTGAACGGACCGCTGCGGATCGATTACGCCGCGGGACTTGTGCAGCTGGGAGGAGAAGACCTTCACCTTACACCTATCGAATACAAGCTCCTCTGCCTCATGGCCGCGAATGTCGGAAAAGTCCTTACCCACGGCTTCATCACTCAGAAGGTCTGGGGCAGCAGCTGGGACAACGATGTCGCCTCCCTGCGGGTCTTCATGGCGACGCTTCGAAAAAAACTGGAGTCCGCGCCGGACTCCCCGCAGTTCATCCAGACCCATATCGGCATCGGCTACCGCATGCTGCGGGCAGAATGAAATGAATTGAAATATAATATTTCATTTTTACGGTAATTGTACAATTATATTGTTATATGACCGCTTCTTTGGCAATTATGCGAATTGCCGCGGAGGCGGTTTTCTTTTATCATCTGAACCAGAAAGAACAACAGCACTACAAACCAGTTGGTAATGTTTCAGAATATGGAGGTAAAAGAAATGAAGGTTGGATTTATTGGACTTGGTATCATGGGACGCCCGATGGCAAAGAACCTGGTGAAGGCAGGACACGAGCTGGTCGTCTTCGATTTCAATAAGGATGCGGTGGCAGATCTGGTGAGCTGCGGCGCCAAGGCAGCCGGTTGCGGCAAGGAAGTTGCGGAGCAGTGCCCGGTGGTCATCACCATGGTCCCGAACTCTCCCCATGTCAGAAGCGCAGTGTTCGGAGAGAACGGTCTGGCAGAGGGCATGAAGGCCGGAGAGTCCGTGCTCATCGACATGAGCTCCATCGATCCCGTGGAATCCAAGAAGATCGCGGCTGACATGGAGAAGATCGGCCTGGATATGCTGGATGCACCGGTCTCCGGCGGCGAGCCGAAGGCCATCGACGGAACCCTTTCCATCATGGTGGGCGGCAAGAAGGAACTGTTCGACAAGTTCTATGATCTTCTCATGGTCATGGGCGGCAGCGTTGTCTACGTCGGACCGATCGGATCCGGAAACGTGGCGAAGCTTGCGAACCAGATGATCGTCGCTGCCAACATCGGCATCGTGGCCGAGGCCCTGACCTTCGCGAAGAAGGCCGGCACCGATCCGGAGCTTGTGTACCAGGCGATCCGCGGCGGTCTTGCAGGTTCCACTGTTCTTGACGCCAAGGCTCCGATGATGCTGGCGGGCAACTACAAGCCGGGCTTCCGCATCGACCTGCACATCAAGGATCTGACCAATGCCCTGAACGCGGCTCATGCCATCAACATGCCGGTCCCGATGACCGCTCAGATGATGGAGGTCATGCAGGAGCTGAAGAACCACGACGAAGGCGCCTGCGACCACGACGACATCGTCCGCTACTATGAGAGAATGACCGGAACTTCCATCGTGAAATAATCTATAAAAAACACTGACGCGGCATCTGAAAGCAGATTACGGAGGAAAAAATGAACATCGATTTTATTAAGGGCGTAGTAGTTCCGATGCTGACTCCTATCGACGAGGACGAAAGGATCGATGAGGCAAAGTTCAGAAGACAGGTTGATTACATCATCGACGGCGGACTGGAGGGCATCCTGGTCTTCGGATCCAACGGCGAGTTCTATCAGGTCGAGGAAGACGAGATGGAGCGCGGGCTGAAGCTGGCGGTGGACCAGGCGGCGGGCCGGGTCCCGATCTACTTCGGCATCGGCGCCATCAACACGAAGAAGTGCATCCGCCTCGCGAAAATGGCGGCGGCGAACGGCGCAGCAGCGATCTCCATTCTGCAGCCCATGTTCCTGAAGCCCACTAATACCGAGCTCTTCAATCACTTTAAGATGATCGCGGAAGCGGTCCCGCAGGTCCCGGTGCTGATCTACAACAACCCGGGCCGCGTGGGCTACGGCCTTACCGCGGACATGATCACGAAGCTGGCCCACGAAGTGGACAACATCGTCGGCATGAAGGACACCTCCGGCGACATCACTCTTACGGAAGAGTGCGTCAGAAGGAACCGTGACGTGAATTTCAAAGTCTTTGGCGGCAAGGACACCCTGCTCTATGCTTCTCTGTGCGTCGGCGCTGTGGGCGGCGTCTGCACCGCAGGCAATTTCATGCCTGAGCTGATCGGCGACATCTACAAGAAGTATGTGGCCGGCGACATCCAGGGATCCCTGGAGGCGCAGTTCAAGCTGAATCCGGTCCGCCTTTCTATGGACGGCGCGTCCTTCCCGGTGGCGGCGAAGGATATGGCTATTCTCCGCGGTCTGGATGTGGGCGCTCCCTATCTGCCGAACGTCCTCACTCCCGAAGGCCCTGTACTGGACAAGATCAAAGCTGCCATGAAGGAAGCAGGCCTCATTTAAAATTGATTCCGCAGACCCGTTCCGAAAGGGACGGGTCTTTTTTTGCGTGGAATGGGAGAGGGTGCGGAAGAGCAGATTGCGAGGCCGGGCTGTGGTGTGGTATGATTTTGAAAGAAAATGAAATGAAAGGATGCAAATTCATGTCAAAGATCGCACTTTTGGTCCCGGATGAATCAATGCTCCGGCAGGCCCACGACGCGCTGCAGGAAATGAAGATACCGCTGCATATCATGCGGGTCATCCGCACTTCGGAAGCTGTCAGCGAGGCGAGAAAAGCGGTCAATGAAGGAGCGGAGATCATCATCGCACGAGGGATCCAGGCGACGCTGATCCGGCAGTACACAGATCTGCCGGTAGTGGAGATCGTGATGACTGTGCAGAACGCGGAACGGCTTCTGGAGCGCGCTAAGAGGATCACAGGAACAGAACGTCCGGCAGCAGCATTTGTAATGCTTCGTAACATGGCCTGTTCCATGGCGGGGCTGGGGGAGAAGCTGGGAGTGGACCTGAGGGAGTACTACGTCCAGAATCTGGAAATGCTCCGGGACTCGGCGGTCCAGGCCATCGAGGACAGGGCGGACATTCTGATCGGCGGTGCAGCAGTGCTGGAGATCGCGGACCAGGCCGGCGTACCTTCTCTATTTCTCAGCACGGACGAGACCGCCATGGCGAATGCTATCCGGGAGGCAGTCCGCCTGGGAGAAGCGCTGGAACGGGAAACGGAAGAGAAAGGGACAGGGATGTACGGTGTACCGGAGGTTTCTTCCAGTGGACGGAGTGCCGGTAAGAAAGACGCGGAGCCCTTTGTCAATTTTGCGTATCAGAGTGGCAAAATGAGGGAGTGCGTAGAGCTTGCCTCACTCCTGTCAGCTTCCGGCTGTCCGAAGCTTATCATAGAAGAGAACGGCAGCCTGAAGAAAGCTTTTGCGGCAGCGATCCATAATCACTCCGCCCACGCGGGGGATCGCATGATACAGTATGACTGTGCGGAAAGACGGGATTCCTATGAAGATCTGTTTGGAAGAAAAGGAGTATTTACGGAAGCCGGGAAGAGCACCGTCCTTCTGGAGGATATAGAAAATCTGGGGATGAGAGCTCAGAAACATCTTCCGGAAATGATCCTGTTCCGTCATGTGATCATGACGACATCCTGCGCGAGTCCGCAGCAGTTCCTGCTTCCGGAACTGTGGTACCGTCTCAGTGCTTTCGTGATCCGGATCCCTTCTCTCCGGGAGACGCCGGAAGATATTCCGCTCTTGATGGAAGGCTGCCTGAAGAACGTCTGCGAGCGTCTTGGGAAATTCCATGTGCTTGAAAAAGCCGCGAAAGAATGGATCGCCGCCCAGGAGTGGCCGGGTAACCGATCCCAGCTGGAGAGTTTCCTGGAACGCCTGGTACTCTGCGCGGAACGGCGGACCATCCGGGAGGAGATGGTACGAAAACTGTACGCAGAGCTTTATGGCCCGGGGATTTCGGAAAGAATCGGCGGTCATCCTTTACAAAGAAGAAGCAGTGAGGAGGGGAGCCTGACAGAGGAGGAGACCCGGGAACGGGAGCGGATCCTGAATGTACTGGCGGATAACCTCGGAAACCGGGAAAAGAGCGCTGTACAGCTGGGAATCAGCACGACGACACTGTGGAGAAAACTGAAAAAACTTGGAATCCTGTGAATCGGTTTTGCTTAGAGAACTCTACGAATTATCGATTATTCCTGAGAATTCCGAAGGAATATAATGATTATAAAGCCCGCAGAAAACGAAGGAAGAGATAAAAACGGAGGACGATATGGAAAGGCTTTGCATCAGGATTCATGAAAAAGATAACGTCGCCATCGCAGTCCGGGATCTGCCTGCCGGAACGGAAGTGATGGAAGGTGTGGTCACAACACAGGATATTCCCCAGGCGCACAAGATCGCCCTACAGGATATTCCGGAAGGCGGCGAGGTGGTCCGCTACGGTGTCGTGCTGGGCACCATGAAATACGATATGCCGAAGGGCGGATGGATCAACGAGACGAACCTCGTCATGGCTCCGGCCCCGGACCTGGATTCCATGGAATTCGCCACCAACATCGTGACAGATCTTCCGGAACCGCCGGTGAAGACATGGATGGGCTACAAAAATCCCCTCGGCGGCCCCGGAGGCACCCGGAATATTCTCTGCATCAATACGACGGTGCAGTGCGTTACCGGCGTGGTGAATTCTGCGATCCAGAGGATCCGGGCAGAGCTTCTGCCGAAGTATCCCAACGTGGACGATGTCATCACCATCAATCATCAGTACGGATGCGGCGTGGCCATTGATGCGCCGGAGGCCAAGGTGCCTCAGCGCATCATCCGGAACATCGCCACCCACCCGAATTTCGGCGGAGTCTTCATGCTGGTGGGCCTGGGATGTGAAAAGTTCACGCCCGACCGTTTCTGCGAGTGGTATCCAGAGTGAAACACACCGGAGAATGTCTTCATGCTTCAGGAGCATAAGGGCCACGACGCAGTGATGAACGGACTCCTTGAAATGGCGGAAAAGAAACTTAAGATCCTTAATGAGAGGAAGAGAGAAGAACTGCCTCTGTCAGATCTTCTGGTGGGTATGCAGTGCGGCGGTTCCGATGCCTTTTCCGGGATCTCCGCGAACCCGACGGCGGGCTACGCAGCTGATCTTATTGTTTCCGGCGGCGGCACTGTCATGTTTTCCGAAGTCACCGAGGTCCGGGACGGCGTACAGTTCATCGCCCACCGCTGCATCAACGAAGAGGTCGGAAAGCGCCTGGTGCAGGAGATGAAGTGGTACGACAAGTACCTGAAGGACGGCGGCGTGGACCGAGGCGCCAACACCACCCCCGGCAACAAAAAGGGCGGCCTCTCCAATATCATCGAAAAATCCATGGGCTCCAACGCGAAGTCCGGGACCTCACCCATTGTGGAAGTCCTTTCCCCCGGCGAAAAACCCACGAAGCACGGCGAGATCTACGCGGTTCCGGGCGTGGACATGATCCAGTTCGGGCCGAACGACTACTGTCTCAGCAACGGCTGGAACAATGAAGGCGCCCATGTGGCGGCTGCCAAGGAGGCGGAAAGGAAGTGCATCGAAGCCGCGCTTCGTCACGGAGTCAGACCCCGCTGCGAGATCAATAAACCGGAAGAAGCGGAGTATTATATCGCGCTCGGCGTAAAGGATTTCTCACTTGGCGATCAGCTCAGGATTCTGAAGGGGTACTGGAACGGGGAAGGCGGGAAGCTTCGGGAGATCGCTGAAGGCCTTACTTAAGAGTGTAAAGTATGGAAAGTGTAAATCAAATAATCTCCCAGAGCACGGAATCTTCGAACAGTAAACGATACGGTACCAGCAAAGAACTGGAATCCCTTCGGATCGAGTATCAGAATCTCTTTGAACGCAGTAATAAACTGGACAACAAGGCATACATTACCGTGACATTCTGCGGCTTCATGTTTGTCTTTATCACCAGCCTGTTCGGCAGCATTCCGCAGATCCGCTTTGAGGGAGTTCCTGTTCTTGATTTCCTGACGGCCTTGTATATTATTGTCTGTATTGCGGTCGCGATCACTTATGTGTGGAACCTGATCTATTTCATGCGGCTGCTGGCGCCGGAGGGGATCATCCGTCTGGATCCTGACAAGATCGCTGCGGCACAGCTTGACAGCTGCAGCGCGCATGAGGCCGAGAGAAGACTGATCGCGCTTTATCGCGGCATCATCAACGAGGACCTGGAGAAACTTCACATACGATGCGACCGTTTTGTCCTGGGACTGCGGTATGTGATCATTACGCTGATACTGTCGTTTGTGGCGTATGGATTACAGCTCTTGCTGAAGGTGCTGTAAGTTATGATAATAATCAAGAAAACATCCCCGGATGCACCGTTATCAGGCCTTCCGGGGATGTTTTACGTCAATTTTAAAGTCGATTTAGTCAATTCCTGTCCTGATGACTATGTTATACTCTGATTATAGAACGGACCTTCAGAAGAGAGTTATGAAGAGAAAGGGGGCTTTGATCAGATGGATAGCTGCAGAATTGATGTTAAGCGTTTTATCGGTCCCGGGTTTGTCTGGACATCGGGTCTTATGCTCGTTATCATTTTCGCGCCTAAAACAGTATATATGAACGGCATGGTCATGCTAGGCTTTCTCGCCTTGTGCATCGGCACATTCTGGGCGCTTTATGCCCTCTACCTGGAATACGACAAGACCGGGAAGGAATGGCCGATGTTTCTGGACCGATTCTTTCCGAATTATCCGGTGATAGAAGACAATAACGAACTGACGCGTAAGCTGAGCGGGTTTCGCAGGAGTTACAGCGATTTTCTTTCCAGCGGACAGGAAGAACAGAACAGTTCTCTTCAGGACTATGCCTCTCAGTTAATGTGGCACAGCATTGCCCTTCAGAAAAAGCGCCTGATGAAAAACAAACTGACCCTGGAGCTGGATTCTGTGCGCAGAGCTTATTCCGACAAACGCAGCTGTGTCCGGGAGAACAAATACTTTGACGGAAGATATCAGGTGAATGATATCTATGAAGAGATCTCTGCTTTAAGGACGATAAAGCAGGACGGGAAGATCATCAAACGCATCAAGGACAGTGAAGTGGCGCATTTCACTTTACTTTCCGCGAATCAGACCGGCGGAGACAAAATCATCTGTCCCAACTGCGGGAACACGACCACCAGAGAGAATCTTCTTGACGGCTGCGATTACTGCGGCACAAAATTCACTGTCGAAGATATGAAAAACAAGGTCGACAGCTTCGGCTTAAGACGCGATTTCCGCACGAACGCCAGCAAAAAGGAAGCGGTCAAGGAAGTGATGTTTCCCTGGACGACTTTGATCGTGACGCTGCCGCTGATCTACTTTGGTCTTGTAGGGGCCTTTGTGTATATGCCGGGCGAGAATATCTTTATAAGACTGGCGACAGGTCTTCTGGCTGCCGGTCTGCTGGGGCTTCTTGGATGGAGCCTCAAGTCGCTGTTCCTGACATTGATCGTACCAATCCTGCTTCTGATCAGCTCGTTCTCGAAGTCCATGGACCGGAAGATGATCTACAGCCGCAAGCAGGAAGAGGAACAGGAACGGATGATGGCGGACCTGGTCCGGAAAACGGATCCTTTCTTTTCCATTCAGAGCTTTTTCGGCGGCATCCAGAACAAGCTTGCCGCGATACATTATGCTGAATTCCCGAAAGAGATCAACGCATTTTCCGAAAATGACCTGTCCTCATTTACAGAGAAATACAAGAACGTTGTAGACGTTGATATCCAGAATATTAAACTGGAGTCCTATAAAACGGATGAAAAGCTTCAGACCGCGGCTGTCAGAGCCGAGCTTCGTCTTCTGGAGCTGAACGGCGGCAAGATCAAAGAACGGGATGAAAAACTGAAGATAACGATGATCAAGGACGCCGGCTGTAAGACGCAGGCTGTCTGCGGCGCATCCGTCCTGAAATGTAAGGGATGCAGCGCCAGCCTCTCGCTGATGGAAGGCAAGACATGCAAGTTCTGCGGCAGAACTCTCGATCTTAAACAGTACGACTGGACCATCGCGGAATACGATATTATATAAGCGGAGAGCGTAAATAGGCAGGATCTGTCTGAACGAAAAAACGATTCAGACGACCCTGCCTATTCTATCTTATGCAGATCTTCTTAGTTTTCGCTTTTTGTGGTCGACCTTCTGCTCCAGTATGGAGATCGCAAATATAAGTACATTCGCCAAGGCAAAATAGATGACCGCGGTGACAATGAGAGGGAAGAAGGCTTCCATCGTCCTGGAACGGATGATATCCGTCACTTTCGTCAGATCCTGCACTGCGATATACCCTACGACAGAGGTCATCTTTACGAGGGAGATGAATTCACCCTTCAGGACCGGGATGAAGTGGACCGCGGCCTGGGGGAAGACCACCTTCCAGAAGGATTGCGAAGGTGTATATCCAAGGGCCGCCGCTGCCTCGGACTGCCCTGCAGGCACAGCTTCGATTCCGCTCCGCATCATTTCAGATGAATACGCTCCGAAATTGATAGAGAAGCCGATCACAGCGACAACGATCCCGGGAATATTAACTTTGCCGAAAATCACATAGTAAAGGATCATCAGCAGCACGACGATGGGCGTTCCCTGAACGATCCTGATGAACATGGCTGCCAATGTCCGTCCCGGCTTGGACTGGCTTCGCCGTATCATACAAAGGCAGAAGCCAAAAAGAAGTCCGAACAGACAGGAGAGCAGCGACAGCATTACAGTGATGCCGAGACCGGAGATGATAAGCCGGTAACGGTTTTCTTTGATGAATGTGCGGTCAAAGCTTTGCTTTAATTCGGAGAAGAAGCCTGCCGATCCGCTGTTTCCGTCCGGCTTCGCGCGTACCAGCGCCACCAGGGGTTCCCGGTAAGCCGGATAAGTGAAGTCCAGCATTGCTTTCCGTTCCTCAGTCATGGTCATATGGCCGCTGACGACATCGCTTTTATTTGTCTGAATAGAGGGCACCAGCGCGTCAAAATTGGCCGTAGTGATCTCGACCCGCATATCCAGCTTTTCCGCGATCTGCAGAAGGATATCCGGTTCATATCCCATGACCTGGCTGTTCTCGCCGACATAACAGATCGGTTCGCTGTCCGACCGGGTCCAGTAGCGGAGAACTCCGTTCTTCCCGGCCCATGTCTGCTGCGGCATGGTCTTTTCGGCTTCATTTGAGACGACCCACTTGTTCCAGGCGGCACTCAGCGTGCCGTCATTTTCCATTTCTTTCAGTACTTCGTCAAATCTGGATCTCAGAGGACTTCCCTTTGCGAACGCGTATCCATAGTCGCTGTAGGCGATGGGGTCCGGTATGACAGCAAGGACCGGATGCTGTTTCATGGCGCGGCGCATGGCAGGCTCGCCCCCGATAGTGGCATCGATCTTGCCGGATTCCAGAGCCGCAAGGCGGTCTGTCACACTGTTGAAGTAGAGAGACTGCGTATCAGGGATCTTACCCTGTACGGTGAGGTCGTCAACCGTCCCGATATTATAGCCGATGATTTTTCCTTCCAGTTCCTGGATGCTGGAGTATTCCGGGATACTGTCCGCGTAAGCAGGTGAGGTGAAAAGCAGGGACAGCATCAGGAACAGCATAAAAAACAGTGGCTTACAGTGTTTACGCATTTTCCTGCACCACCTTCCTGGCATGAATATTGTATTCGGCCTTTCCATAGCCTTCCGCATGGACGCATGTCGTATAGGCATCCAGAATAGACCGGCTGAAGGGATCCGGGATGTTTGCTAAGGGGTCGAAGGAAAACTCCGGATATTCGACCAGCAGACTTACCTCGGAAGCTTCTTCAGCGGCTTTCAGAGTCAGGCCGACTTCAGAATCAGGCTGTATGCAGGAACTGTTCAGAAATGCCGTCAGCAGTTCTGCCACGACCAGTTCAATGATGTTCACCAGCCAGCTTGAGATATGCTGCTGGCGGCAGAATGTCTGGAGGGATATGTGCATGGCTTCATCGTCGTAGTCTTTCGGGCGGATCTTCCATGACCATGCCCGTATGCGCATAATGAAGGCCCTGGTCTTTTCGCGCCGGGGATGATTGAAGATCTGATCCGGCGTCCCGTCTTCGTATATTTCACCTTCATCCATATAGAATATCCGGGAAGATATGTTTCTGGCAAAGCGCATCTCATGTGTCACGATCAGCATGGTGGTCCCGCTTTCCGCAATGTCCCGTATGACATCCAGGACTTCAGAGACCATGGTCGGATCCAGCGCGCTGGTCGGCTCGTCAAAAAGCATGATCTCCGGTTTCATTGCAAGGGCCCTGGCAATGGCAGCCCTTTGCTGCTGACCGCCCGACAGTTCGTCCGGATAGCTGTCAGCTTTGTTCTGCATACCGACTTTCTGCAGCAGCGCCATAGCTTCTTCCCTTGCCGTATCCCAGTCTTTTTTCAGCAGGTCATGGACAGGCATGGATACGTTTTCCAGAACTGTCTTGTGGGAGAAGAGGTTGAAATTCTGGAATACCATTCCCATCTTTTGCCGCAGCTTCGGCAGATTGCAGCTCTTCTGCGTAATATCTGTCCCGTCTACAAGGATGCTTCCCGAAGTAGGAGTCTCCAGCCGGTTGATACATCTGAGCAGAGTTGATTTTCCAGTGCCGGAAGGCCCGATGATGGAAATGATCTCGCCCTTTTGAATAACGGCATTCACGTCCTTCAAGGGTGCGACACCGGGATATTCTTTTCTCAGATGTATTAATTCTATCGCCATAAGTTTTTCTCCATATATATTTCTGGATACCGGAAGTACAGGAAACTATCTGATTCACTCGTTCTTAATAAGGATAAAGCCGATGTTCCCGGCGGTCTCGCCCGCCTTCAGAGCCGCGTTGTAGTCGAGGCTCCGGATCCGCAGGATGCCGTTGTTCAGAGTGAAAGTCCCGCCCCAGCTGTCCCGGAGCGCGGCGTCGGCGGGTACGGGAAGATCGATGCTCCAGCCGCTGACTGCGCTGCCTGTGGCCGTAACGGATACATCATATAGCTCTGCATGGCGGCTTCCTTCCGGCCAGGAGGTGCGGAGACTGACGGAGGCGGTCACGCTGCCGCCGGGGATGGTAGTTTTCTGCTCTGATGCTGCGGTTTCATTCTGTCCGGCGTTACCGGCCTCGGTCGGTTCGGCGGTGCCGGTTGGTTTTGCGGTTCCAGCTTCGTAGGAAGAGGAAGCCGGTCCGGTTGCCACGGGTTTGCTGGAATGAGAGACTGTTCCGGCGACCGCATGCTTTGAGGTCAGATACTCCTGGATCAGTTTTCCGCTTTCGCTCAGATCCGCTGCGGAGAAACCGGAAAGTCCGGAACAGGAGGGGGAGAGCAGGGCAGAAGCTTCGTTTTTATTCGAGAGGTTCCAGAAGACGGTGCTGATTCCGTTCTGTTCAAGAAGCTCCAGCCAGGCGGCAGCGCTTTCGCGGTCGATGCTGCCGTTCCCGTCGGCGCTGCAGAGGCCGCACTCTGAGACAAAGACGGGAAGGCCGAGATCCACGGTCTTCTGCAGGCGGCTGCGAAGCTCCTGCTTGTGGGTGGCGGCATAAAAATGGAAGGTGTACATGACATTGCCGTATCCCGTGATAGGATCCGCCAGAGCCTGATCAATGTCCTGGGACCAGGTGGGGGTGCCCACCAGGATGACGGCGTCAGGATCATTCCCGCGGATGACAGGGATCACTGCTTCGGCGTACTGTTTGATCCGGGCCCAGGAGACACCGCCGTTCGGCTCATTACAGATCTCATAGAGGATGTGGCTGGAATCCTTGTATTCATGAGAGAACTCCTGAAAGAAGGCTTTCGCTTCCGCAAGGTGCTGATTAGGGTCGCCGTCAGAGAGAATGTGCCAGTCCAGGATCACATAGAGATCGTTCTCCGCGGCAAGGCGGATGCCGCGGTGCAGGATATTGCGGAGGCGATCCTTTTCAGCAGCGCCTTGGGCGCACCATCCGGATTCTTCTGTGTAGAGGGCGAGGCGGATCACATTAATGTTCCAGTTGTCCCGGAGTTCCCGGAAGGTATCGCCATTGACATACTGGGGGTACCACTGCAGACCGTGGGTGCTGATGCCGCAAAGGCGGAGGGGCTTTCCGTCCTGACTGAGGAGCTGCGTTCCTTCCACATGAAGCGTGCCTGCTTCCAACGGGCCGGGCGATGGCTCCCCGGAGGCGGCGAAAGAAGCCAGGGAAATCAGGAATATAAACAGCAGCGCTGCGGCTGCCGCAAGCAGAGTTTTCTTCATTATTGTGTCTCCTTCTGCGTTACCGGATCCTGATCCGGTCCAGATACATTTTTGTCATATAGTGCTATTATAACATCAAGAACATCTAACACTATCTGAAGGAGAAAAAATGCAGGAATTCATAAAAATCGTGTCGAATCCTTCCGTCAGCAAAGACTTTGCGGAAGCGGCGCTGTTTGGCGTAAAGCAGGCGGAGAATGTAAGAAAGTATCACCGGAGTTTTGCTTCTTACGAGCCGACAAAACTGAAAAGGCTGAACAGCCTGGCGGATCATCTGGGGATCCGCAGTCTATGCGTAAAGGATGAGAGCACACGCTTTGGCCTGAACGCTTTCAAGGGGCTGGGAGGCAGTTACAGTATCGGAAGGGTACTGGCGGAGAGAGCCGGGCTTCGTGAAGAGGAACTGACTTTTGACAGACTGAAAGAACCGGATGTCAGGGAAAAGATTAAGGACATTACTTTCGTGACTGCCACGGACGGCAATCATGGGCGGGGAGTTGCCTGGACAGCCCACGAACTTGGCCTGAAGGCAGCCGTATACATGCCGAAGGGCAGCGCGCCGGAGCGACTGGAGAATATCCGCAGACTGGGCGCAGAGGCGGAGATCACGAGCGTTAATTACGATGACACGGTGCGTTTCGCGGCGGAGTGCGAAAAGAAGTACGGATGGGTCCTGGTCCAGGACACCGCCTGGGAAGGCTATGAGGATATTCCGACTTGGATCATGCAGGGATATACCACGATGGCACTGGAAACGGCAGAGCAGCTGGGAGATGAGATCCCGACGCATATCTTCCTGCAGGCAGGCGTCGGAGCGATGGCAGGTGCGGTGACGGGGTTTTTTACAGACTATTACAAGGAAAAGAAACCTGTGATCGTGATCGTTGAACCGGACAAAGCGGACTGCATCTACCGGACAGCTGCCGCCAATGACGGAACACTCCATATTGTTAAAGGCGATATGGATTCCATCATGGCAGGACTTTGCTGCGGCGAACCCTGCACCATAGGGTGGAGAATGCTCAGCCGTTACGCGGAGCATTTTGTTTCCATGCCTGACTATGTGGCAGCCAAGGGGATGCGCGTGCTCGGCAATCCTGTTGGCGATGACGAGAGGATCATATCAGGGGAAAGCGGCGCGGCGACCTGCGGGTTCCTGGCAGAACTGCTGATGAGCAGAAGCCTCTGTGAAATGAGGGAGCGCATCGGAATCACGAAAGAATCGCGTGTGCTCTGCATCTCTACGGAAGGGGACACGGACCGGGAGAATTACCGGAGGATCGTCTGGGAAGGCGCATATCCCAGCTTCTGAACGATAACAGCTATAAATTTAGACGTGTTGTTAAAATAATTACATATAAAAAGGAGACCTTATGAAAAAGATAACTTTGCTGACAGCAATTGCTGTTATTGTATCCTGCGGGACTGCATATGCCGGACAGTGGAAACTGGATTCCACCGGCTGGTGGTATCAGAGGGACGACGGAAGTTATCCTGCGAACCAGTGGGAGTGGATCGACGGCAACAAAGACGGTACGGCGGAGTGCTATTATTTCTACGGCGACGGGTATATGGCTTACAATAACGTCATTGATGGCAGCTATGTAAATGGAGACGGACAGTGGGTGGAGAACGGCCGCGTGATGACAAAGGCTGTCGGAACATCTTCCTCGTCGGGTGCTCCGGCGGTGTCTGTGGAACCTTACCGGCAGCTCATCATGAATAAGAGCCTCATCGAGAGCAACGACTATTTCTCATATCTGAAATTCTATTTTGATTACGGCAATTACTATGGATTCCAGAAGTACTTCCTGCACGATTTCAACGGCGACGGGACCCCGGAGCTGATGGTCTACTCGACGGGCATGGGGCTCACGGCAGTCTATTCCATCGTAAATCAAACTGCGATCCTTTCAGGATATGACGAGATCTACGGGTTCAATCCCGCGACCGGTGAAATGATCGTTCACGGTCACTGGCACGGCGCCGGAGGTTCCTGGGACAATGAATGGTATGTACATACGCTTGAAAACGGTGAGCTGAAAGCGATCGGCGGATATGACTATTTCGAAAACAGGTATGGTGACGGAAGGAACAGCTATACCTACTGGGATGCTGTAAATCAGAGATCGATCGAGCTTACCAGAGAACAGTACGAACAGGGGCTTAAAGATCATGTGGCAGGATGCAGACTGTTTGGAACTTTCAAGCTGTATGATCTGGGAGATCTCTCCGGACTGGGCGATATCCAATAATACCACGAGGCATTTACACAGACAAAATACTGTGTTATAAACAATATATAATCAGTTTGCAGGCTGTGATGATCCGGTGTACACTGAAGCTGTCAGAAAGATAATACCCGCAAGGAAACGTAAATGCGGAATCAATAAAAGGATCGCCTCAGCGGCGGAACGGGTGACAGCTATGAAACGGATCATCGAAACCATCGAAGATATTGTCCTGCGGCATTCCAGCCGCGGAATGACTGAAATAAGAGACTGTGTTCCGGAGAATTACTGCTTTGACGCGGCCCGGGAGATCTTAAGCTGGGAGCGCGGCACGGTCCTCCTCACCACCGGTTTCTACGTGGCCGGTTTCGCGGAGACCGACGGCCCCCTGGGAACGGTGGCAGCGGCACGGGCACTGAAGAATCTCGGCTTTAACCCTGTGATCGTCACGGACCGCTACTGTGAGGGTTATTTTGAGCCTGAGGGCCTGGAGACAGTCTATCTGGATCTGGACGCGGATGATGATGCGGCAGCAGAGCTGCTGGAGATGTATCATCCGGTGGGCCTTATCTCCATCGAGCGCTGCGGACGCGACAAAAACGGCGTTTATGCCAACATGCGCGGCATCGACATCGGCCATGGAACGGCTCCCTGTGACGCTTTGTTTACGGCAGCCCTGGGAAAGATCCCGACCATCGGCGTCGGCGACGGCGGAAACGAGATCGGCATGGGAAATGTCGCCAGAGCTGTGGAGGAGAGACTGTCCCTGACACCCTCCGAGATCAGGGCAGACATCCTCGTGATCGCGACAGTGTCCAACTGGGGCGCTTATGGAATCGCAGCGGCTCTTTCTGAGCTTACCGGTAAGAACCTGCTGATGACATTTGCTGAAGCGGAAAGCTTTCTCCGCAGGACAGTGGAGCTGGGCTCTGTGGACGGGATCAGCCATGAGCACAAGATCTGCGTGGATGGCTTCGGGCCCGCGACAGAGCAGGAGATCCTGGAGGGACTCCACAGCCATATCGCTGGCCGGATCCTGGCAAAGGCATCCTGACGCATAAAAGAAAAGAGGACAATCATGAATCTGCTGCCCATGTCATATTTCATCGAGGTCGTGAACCAGCAGGGAATATCCCGGGCAGCAGAAAAACTGCAGATCACCCAGCAGACCCTCAGCAGCCACATCGCGGCGCTGGAAAGGGAGCTGGGCTGCACTCTTTTTTACCGGAAGCCGAAGTTCCGTCTGACGGCGGAGGGAGAACTCTTCCTGGACTACTGCCGCCGGTTCGTGCGCCTGGATCAGACCATGCACCGGGAGTTCCAGGATATTTCCGGGGAGGTGACAGGAACGATCCGGGTGGGAATATCCCAGACCCGGAGCGCGATCCTGATGCCGGAACTGATCTCCGGCTTCCGAAAAAAATATACAAAGGTGAGGATCCATCTTTCCGAGCTGACCAACGACGAACTGCTGGCCCGGATCGGGAACGATGCCCTGGACCTGATCATCGGAGACGTCTCGGGGGAGCGGCCGGATCTTTTGACGGAGGAACTGTACAGGGAGCAGATGGCCCTGGTCATTCCCCGCACATCTTTCTTCGCCCCGCTCCGGGAAACGCTGAAGACGGAAAAGGATCCGAAGGTGCTGGTCTCCTGGCCCATGATCACCAATTCCCTGAACGACATCGTGGGGCGCTACATCAGCCGCGTGCTCCTGGAGAACCGGATCAGTCCGAACATCGCTGCGGTGTCCGACAGCGCGGAGACCTGCCTCAGAATGTGCGCTGAGGGCGTCGGCGTGTATATTTGCCCGCAGCTTTATATCAACTATTTCCGGGCATTGGAGGATGCCTACGAAGTGCTTCCGCTTCCCTACAGCTACGCGATACATATCGCTGTCCGAAGGACAGCCCACCGGGCAGCGGCCGTCGACCGCTTTGCGGAATACTGCAGGGAGCAGACAGCCGGGCTTTTACAATAAACGATCTTTTGAGGTAAACAGAACAGCAGGGTCTTCCTGAACGAGAAAGAACAGTTCATGAGGCCCTGTTTTTTTGTATAAGTCCTTAATTTTTTTCGCGCTGACTGCACAGAAATCATCTGGGATGGATTATACTGAAAAAGAACATAACATTGTGAAGGATCACAGGAAGAACGAAGCGATACTATGGCAGACATCAGGGATTATCTGAAATGGAGAGGGGACCTGGACTTTGCGGCCAGTCCCTTCAATGAGGTGGACGGGGCGATCTTATCGTATCTGGCTTATCTTGATATGGACGAGTGTTTCCGGGAACAGGGATCCGGGAGGATCACCGTCCCCTTTTCCGATGCGGTCCGGCAGTATTTTAAGACACATGAGAAGGAGGAAATCGACAAACTGATCCCGCCCTTCAATATGGTGCCTTATGTAGCGGAAGAAGCGGCGAAGACGGTGCGGTTCGGGTCTCTTACAGTCACGGACTATGTGAATATCATCGATACCAAAGTAGTGGAACAGATGGCGGCCATGGTCTTCTGGCCGGACCAGCATACTGCTTTTGCTTCATTCCGCGGGACTGACAATACGATCACAGGATGGAAGGAAGATTTCGGCCTGAGCTATCTTCGGAGCACGCCGGGGCAGAAACACGCGGCGGAGTTCATGGACCGGGTGATCGGTCCCCTGGCCGGCAGCAGTGCGGCGGGAGATCTCACAGTCTACGCCGGCGGGCACTCCAAGGGAGGGAACCTGGCCATTTACGGGACGGCTTTTGCGGAGCCGGCCGTCCGGGATACCGTCAAAACGGTCTACGCCAACGACGCGCCCGGATTCCGGCAGGAGATCGTTGAAGAGCCGGGTTACCGGCAGATCCTTCCGAAAGTGATCAGCATCCTTCCGGAGAGCTCCATCATCGGCGGACTGCTTTCCTCCGACTGCGAGAATATTATCATCAAAAGCACTGAGACCGGGCTCATGCAGCACGACCCCCTGAGCTGGGAGCTCCTGGGCACGGCCTTTCTGCGGACTGTGCGGTCCGATCTCGGGCGTTTCTTCGACGATTCGACCCGCAGCTGGATCAGTGGTCTGGGGGACCGGGAACTGGAGTATTTCACGGAGGCGCTGTTCGAAGTCCTGGGCGCCGGCGGCACTACGACGGTGAATGAACTGGTGAAAGACCCGCTGAAGTCGATCAACCAGATCGTCCGGGCCTCCTGGACCCTGGACCCAAAAATAAAAGACGAATTTCATCAGGTCCTGATGCGTCTGGTCAAATGCGGCATCGAAGCCCTGAAAGAGCAGGGGGAAGAAAAGTACCTTGCCTTTGCGGAGCTGATCAGGCCGAAGCAGGATCTGCTGCAGTAGTTATGAGCATTCCGTCACATGTAGAGCAAAACAAGGAGGAACCACATGAACTATGTTTTTATTTCCCCGGCGTATCCTGTCACCTGCACTGCCTTTTGCGACCGTCTGAACCAGCTTGGCGTCACCGTGCTCGGGATCGGGGACGTGCCCTACGATTCCCTGAACGACCAGCTAAAGCATGCCCTGACGGAATATTATTATGTGAGCACCCTGGAGGATTATGACCAGGTGTACCGCGCAGTCGGCTTTTTCATCCATAAATATGGCAGGATCGACTGGCTGGAGTCCCTGAACGAGTACTGGCTTCCCATGGACGCGCGGCTTCGCACGGATTTCAATATTGCCGTGGGCACCAGGGAGGACGGGATCGGGGTCCTGGTGCAGAAGTCCGGGATGAAGAAAGTCTTTCTGGAGGCAGGCATCCCCACCGCGCGCCAGCACATTGTTTCTGATCTTGCTTCAGCAAAAGCTTTTGTGGCCGAGGTCGGGTACCCGGTGATCGTTAAGCCGGATATCGGCGTCGGCGCGAACGGCGCGATGAAGGTGAAAACGGAGGAGGATCTGGTCTCGTTCTATGAGGATCTGCCGTCCGAACCCTATGTGATGGAGGAATTCCTGTACGGAGACATCTGCACCTATGACGCTGTAATAGGCCCGGACTGCGAGCCGCTGTTCGAATCGATGTGCACCTATGCGCCTGTGATCGATTCGGTGCAGAATGACGAGAACATTCATTTCTACACAGCTGCCGACGTCCCGGAAAGACTGCGGGAACTTGGCAGGAAGACTGTGAAAGCCTTCGGCGCGGACCGGCGTTTTGTCCACTTCGAGTTCATCAACATCACAAAGAATTACGAAGGTATCGGGAAAGCCGGCGATTATGCCGTGATGGAAGTCAACATGCGCCCCGCGGGCGGCCACGATCCGGACATGATGAACTTCGCCCAGTCGGCCGACGTCTTCCGCATCTATGCCGAAATGGTCACCTCCGGAAGGAGGACTACTCCCGGATCAGAGGACCGTTATCTCTGCGCCTATGCGGCGAGAAAAGACGGCCACATCTTTAAGCACAGCCATGAGGAGATCATGGAGCGCTACGGCGGTAATATCGTGATGCAGGAAGAAATGCCGCCGATCGACTGGCCGTCCATGGGCCGGTATGTCTACATGGCAAAGTTCAAAGAGAAAGAGGAGATGGATCAGTATTTTGCTTTCGTCCTCGGGTGAGATTCAAGTTCCACTTAGATAAACATTTCTTTTCGGGATTTTTCCGTAATCCGCCGTTATGACGGATGTTGTGCGGTACTGCCTGTTATAATGCAGATACAGACAAGGAAAACACAACGTCCGGAGCGGCGTATAAAGGAAAAAGGGAAAAATCCCGGAAAGGAGAGGAACGGATGCTGAAGATCGTTGACATCCCGATGGACTACACAGAGCATGCAGAAAGCTATCAGGTGGTCATGAAGCTTTCGCCTTACCACGACAGTATTGTGCTGGATCTCCGGACGGATCGATACGGCCTTCGGAGCAGAACAGAATTTCCGCGCGGCGGAATGCGAGAAGTTACAGGAGATTAAAAACTGAATACTGACAGAATCAAAAAAGTGCGTGTCAGCCAGCCTGACACGCACTTTTTTGTGTAACAGGGAATTCCTCGAAAAGTGTGTTTTTTACAGCCACCCCTTCTTTTTGAACCACAGAAGGCAGCCCACCACGATGATGATCGAGAGGATGATGATGGCGGGATAGGCAAGAGGATTGTCCAGTTCCGGCATATACCTGAAGTTCATGCCGAACCATCCGGTAATAAGGGTGAGGGGCATGAAGATCGACGTGACGACGGTCAGGAGCGTCATGATATGGTTCTGACGGATCTCTGTCCGGGACTGTACAAGGTCCCGGAGCTGTACTACATAGTCCCGGAGAGAAGAGACCGATTCCTGCAGCCGGACTACCCGGTCCGTGAACAGGCGGAAATAGCGCAGGTATTCCTGCTGGAAAAAGCCGTTTTCGTTCTCCTGCAGTTCCTGGCCCAGATCGATCATCTGCTCATAGTGGATACGGAGATCCAGCAGCTCTCCGCGGACTGTATTCAGCTCCGCGGGAAAATCATCCAGGCTTTCCCTCAGGATCGTCTGTTCCACGGTGTCCAGCCGCTGTTCCATGGCTTCCAGCATAAAAAGATCACGTTCGATGATCAGTTCCAGAAAGTCGTAGAGGAAACGTTCCAGCCCCGGGACCCGCCATTTCTTTGTCTTCCGGAGTTTTTCCGCCAGATTCGCGGCATAGCCTTCATCGTCGATCAGCACGACTCCCTTTTCATCCAGAGCGAAGGCAAAAAAATGGTGCTTTTCAGAAATGTCGTTCCGGTCCGGAATGAAGAAAGTCCCCGTCAGGCAGTCCGCGTTCACGACAGCTTTCGTCTCATGCTTTTCCTTCGTATCCAGTTCCATATCGATGACCATGTTGAAGCAGTCTTTATATTCCTGCCACTCCGCAGAACTCAGCACCGCTGCATACTGCGGCCTTTTGCTGCCGTCCTGTTCCTGCCCCGTGTACAACGCTTCCGGCGGGCAGGGTTTTAAAGACTCTTCTATGAGATAGCAGATCATTGATTTCCTCCTGCAGTGAAACTATCCTTTTGTCCCGGAATTTCAGCTTTTATTTTATCACGGAGAGAGAAAGTTCTGAAGTCCCAAGTGCGGTGTTGTGCGGGAGGAAATACTAATGGTGAACAAACGGTATTAAAAAGGAAATAAGGTCGAAAAAAAGAAATATTTGTGATATAATAAGGAAATTAAAACAGAGTTGTTAAAGGGATTCAGGAGAAAAAAGCACAGGAGAGAATACGATGACAGTTGAGGAGATGCAAAAGAGAAAACGTGAGCTTGGATACACGAACCAGATGCTGTCAGAGCTGTCCGGCGTGCCCCTTGGCACGGTCCAGAAAGTACTGGCTGGTCTGGTCCGCGCGCCCCGGAAGCAGACCATCGACAGGCTTTCCGCGGCGCTGATCCGGCCGCAGGAAGCAGAAAACCAGGCATCCTCTTCCCGTGGTATTTCCTATGACACAGGAGCTTCCTCCCGCCTGATGGTGAGGGATGCGGCCCCGGCGGAAAAACTTCCCGTCGGCAAACGGCAGGGAGAGTATACGATTGAGGATTATTTTGCTCTGCCGGATGATGTGAGGATGGAACTGATCGACGGAGTTTTTTATGATATGGGGCAGCCCATCGGCCCCCATCAGGTAATGATCGGGGAAATACACGGAATACTTAGGGAATGTATTCGGAAACACCAGATGCCGTGCATTGCCATGCCTTCACCGACAGGAGTACAGTTGGACCGGGACGACCGAACGGTAGTACAGCCGGACGTCCTGGTGCTGTGCGACCGGGAGAAGCTGAAGCGGGAAGTGGTTTTCGGCGCGCCGGACCTGGTGGTGGAAGTGCTGTCTCCATCCACGGCCAGAAAGGACAAAACCCTGAAGCTGCAGAAATACAGCACTGCCGGCGTCCGGGAGTACTGGATCGTGGACCTCAAACGGAAAGCTGTGATCTGCTATGACCTGGAGCAGGAGGATGTGCCGGTCCGGCTGTACACTTTTTCGGATCAGGTCCCGGTGCAGATCAGCGGAGGAAAGTGCGTCATAGATTTTTCGGAGATCGATGCCTATATTTCCGGTTGGTTTCCGGAAGAGTAAGAGAGTAACCAAACAGAAAAACAGAAAGACAGTCTTTCGTATTTGAAAGCCTGTCTTTCTGTTTTTCTGTGATGACACGATATCAGTTCTCGAATCCGAGGGTCTCGGGAAGCTCGTCCAGAGTCTTGAAGGTATAGCCCATTTCTTTCCAGCGGGTGAGTAGCTGGTCCATGATCTCTGTGTTGGTCTTGGATACTGCGTGCAGGAGGATGATGGCGCCGGGATGGATCCTGGTGGTCAGGTAGTTCATCGCCTTTTCGTGGGACGGCTGCGCCTTGGTATCCCAGTCCTTATAGGCTACGCTCCAGAAGATGGTCTTGAAGCCCATGGCGTCCGCCATGCGGAGCTGCGCTTCGCTGTAAGCGCCTGCCGGGGGCCTGTAATAGCGGGGCATGTCTGTCCCGGTGATTTCCTTGACCCTGTCCTCTACCGTCAGCAGCTGGCGGCTGAATTCTTCCCAGGTCGCGACCTTCATCATGCTGGGATGGGTAAGGGTATGGTTGCCGATGATATGTCCTTCTTCCTGGATCCGTTTGACCAGGTCCGGGCATTCCTTAATATAGCTGCCGGTGCAGAAAAAGGCGGCTTTGACCCCGTGCTTCGCGAGGGTGTCAAGGATCGCCGGAGTATAACCGTTCTCGTAGCCTTCATCAAAAGTCAGGTAAACGACCTTTTCTTCCGTCGGCACCATGGCGTAAGCGTGATAGGAACGAAGGAATGATTCATCTTCATCGTTCCTGGGGGGCAGGTTATTGCCGAGGAAAAATGTGCCCCACTCAGCCTTTGCGGGGCCTGCCGGCACTGTCTGCATCACTTCCTGCAGTTCTTCTGCGGTCTTCCGGTGCCATGTTGTTTTCTGCTCCGCAGCCTTGGTCTCTTCGGCGGCAGCTGTGGTGCTGCTTTCCTGTTTCACACCCGGTCCTTTTTCATTGTCCGCCTGGACAGCGGCGGAAAATACCATCGCCGCGGCAAGGCCGGCAGCGAGGATCAGGGCTGCTCTTTTTGCTTTTTTCATATGTTCTCCCTTCGTGTTCTTCTTTTCAGTCACTGAGAAGCACTATTACTATAGCATATTTTCCACAGTCTGTTCAGTCTCCGGAAGTATATCCGGATTAGATTCCTGTAATCTGTGCAGTTTTTATGACAAACAGAACATTATATTAATATCAAGTGGATTATCAGGAAATGATCTGCGAGTTCAAAACCGGGATCTGAAGACGCAGCCCTGGACAAATATCAGGAAAGAGAGGAGAAAAACATGAAGAAAAGAATCTGGAATAAAAAGATGACGGCGCTTGGTGTCCTGGCAGCAGGCTGCATGCTGTGCACCACGGCATTCGCAGCAACGAAGGGGAATGGAGCGGCAGGTGCAATGACAGGACCTGCGGCGGGCATGGTGATGGAGGACTCTCCGGAGTGGGTCGGGAAACTGGAGCAGGCAAAAAACGCGGATCAGCTCTTTGTCGTCGCCGGTATCGGTGAGACGACGGCATATGTTTCCATGCATGAGAAGGACGCAGACGGGAACTGGAAGCAGGTCATGACGACGCCCGGCTATATCGGGAAGTTCGGCCTCGGCAAGGAAAAGGAAGGAGACGGAAAGACTCCTGTGGGGACCTATTCCTTCAACTATGCGTTTGGTATCGCGGAAGATCCGGGCTGTAACCTTTCCTATCACAAGGTCAACGATGACGCCTACTGGTCGGGAGATCAGCGGGAAGGGTACAAGTACAATGAGATGGTGAGTATCAAGGATTTTCCGGACCTGAATCTTTCCGACAGCGAGCATATTGTCGATTACACCAATGAGTACCAGTACTGCCTGAATATCAGCTACAACGAGGAGGGGACTCCGGGCCTCGGTTCCGCGATCTTCCTTCACTGCCTTGGACCGGTCAAACCCTATACCGGCGGATGTGTCGCAATACCGAACGATAAGATGCAGATCGTCATGCAGAATGTCCGTCCTGACTGTGTTGTGGTGATCGATTCTCTGGAAAAGCTCAGCCCTGAGAAGTGGGCTGCGCTGGGATTCGCACCTTCAGGTCAGAATGCACAGTAAATAAATATCAGTCAAAAACCAGATGTGAGCATAACGTTGTCAATGACAATTGTTGGCTCACATCTGGTTTTATTTTAAAAAATTACATATAATCATTAGTTGTTTTAAAGCAACGATTCGGTATATCAACTTATGCAAATATCAGCTTCTGCAAGGAGGTATGAAATAATGTTTTGTCCGAACTGCGGGACGAAGATCCCGGATGACAGCGTGTTTTGCGAAAACTGCGGAACGAAGATAGACGAGATCCCGGGTGGACCGGGCAATCCAGGGACTCCATCGGGAGATCCGGACTATACAAATATCCCATCGGGCGGTCCGGTCTATTCAGAGAGGCCTTCAGGCGGTCCGCGATTCCCTGTGGCTGCAGCTGTCGGAGTTTTAGCGGCGGCGGTGATCATTGGGGCAGTGGTTATGGTCAAAGGGAAAAAGAAGGACCCCGGAACTCCGACTGCTGTTGCCGAGACGGTTGAAAGCACTGCTGCGGAGACTCTGGAAGCGGGAACGAGGGCAGATGTGATTCCGGACGGCGATGGACCGGAGAAACCTGCGGAAACAGCCGTACAGCCGAAGGAAACAGCCGTACAGCCGGCAGAAACAACTGCGACGCCGGAGGAGGTCATATTCCCCGAAGCTGAGGTTTTACCTGGAGAGACAGGCCAGCAGGGTAATGAGAGCCAGATCATCCTGGTCGACGGGCCATCGGCAAACGGAGAGTCGGCTCCCGGCGTGCCCCCGGGCGGCGTGATGCAGGGAGCGGCAAGTCTCGGTGCGAATTTGCCTGCGACGCTTAGGGACTTTGACTGGTATTCTGACGAAGGGTTCCCGCTGGACGGCAATGTCCTGACGGAGCTGCAGGACCTTGGCGGCGAATGGAAGTGCATGATCAAAGTCGTCACTAAAAAGAATGGTGTGGACGACTGCCGCATTTCGATCTCCGACGCCGAAGTGCAGTATATGGGGTACAAGGTGACTCTGGTACAGCACATCAGAGAAATGTATGAGTTCCCCGCTGCAGATCCCGGCAGCATGGAGAAGCTTGACAACGCACCGGGAGCTGCATTGAAATGGGAAGGAGACTGGGACGACGGTCCGGGATATATTGAAGTTGGCAGCAGCCAGACGTCACTGAATGTGATCCTGCGCGACTTTGTGGAAGCCGGAGGGAAGCAGTACGCCTTAGGTTCAGTCTATAACGGAAAAACCGAGATCGGCGATATCGTTATGATCCGGTGACCGGAAATACTGAGAACTATTGACATTTCGCGGTTTATTTGTAAAATAGGTTACAAGCAAAGGCGCTTTAAGGTAGACTTAGAGCGCCCTTTTTTCTTTTAGGAGTAAGAAAACTGCCGGACGGCATGGAGCGGAGAGCGCAGAATGAAAGATTATGACGAAATCGTAAATCTGGTGGAAGAGGAGAACGTGAAGTTCATCCGCCTCGCCTTTTTTGATATTTTCGGGGAACAAAAGAACCTGGCGATCATGCCCCATGAACTGAAGCGGGCTTTTGAGGAAGGCGTCGCCTTTGACGGAAGCTCCATTGCCGGGTTTGAAGAAAGTATACGGAGCGATCTGTTCCTGGAGCCGGATCCTTCCACGGTGACGCTGATCCCCTGGAGATCCATGGACGGAGCTGTGATCCGGATGTTCTGCGACATCACCCGCCCGGACAGGAGCATGTATCCCAGGGACAGCCGGTATCTCCTGAAGCAGGCGGTGAAGCACGCGCGGGAGCAGGGCCTGGAAGTAAACTTCGGAACGGAGGTGGAGTTCTATATCTTCCGGAATGATGAGGAAGGGAATCCCACCAGGATCCCTCTTGATAAGGCGGGTTATTTCGACACGACGCCGAAGGACGGCGGAGAGGACATCCGCAGAGATATCTGCAATATCCTTCTGGAAATGGGGATCTTCCCGGAATCCTCTCATCATGAGAACGGACCCGGACAGTACGAAGTCGTGTTCCGCTACGCGGATCCGCTGACCACAGCGGACAATACCTCCACCCTGAAGTGGGTCATACAGAGTGTGGCGACGAGCAGCGGCTGCTGGGCAGACCTTTCTCCGAAACCTCTGCCGGGGAAAGCCGGAAACGGCATGCATTTCAATGTTTCCGTGAACCGGCTGGGAGAGGACAAGATCCTGAACGGCACGGACGGAGGACAGCCGGAGAATTGCAGCGGTGATGAAAGGGAACTGATGAATTCCTTCATGGCAGGAGTCATGCGGCGGATCAATGATATCACTCTGTTCCTCAATCCGGTCAGGGATTCCTATCAGCGGCTGGGTAACTCGGAGGCGCCGGGTTATATCAGCTGGTCGGAGCAGAACCGTTCCCAGCTGATCCGGATCCCGGCGGTGCGTACCGCCAGAAGAAGGTTTGAGCTGAGGTCTCCGGACCCGATGACGAATCCTTATCTCGCCTACGCTCTGGTGATCGAGGCAGGTCTGGAAGGAGTCCGGGATTCCCTGGTGCTTCCGCCTCCGGTGGATGTGAATCTTTATACGGCGGCACCGGAGATCCGTCAGGATCTCACCCGGCTTCCCTCGGATTTTGATGAAGCGGTTCAGTACGCGAAAAGGAGTGAATTTGTACGCCGGCTGCTGCCGGATGGCTATCTCAACGCTTACAGCAAGAGGTAAATGCCTATGAAACTGACAGACAGGATCGGGGCGATTCTTGTGGTTGCCGCCAAACCCCGCATTCAGAGCTCTGTCCGTTCCGCACTGACGTCAAAGTACGGCAGGATCCTGACAGCGGAGTCTGTACAGGAAGCCAGAAGAGCCATTGAGCGGGAAAAGATCGCACTGATGATCCTCTTCACACCACTGAAAGACGGGGAGGAGATCCCCAGGCTCCTGGACATGGCGGACCGAAGGATGATCGCCTCGGTCTATATCGTCAGCAAGGAAGTTTACGGCGAGGTAGTGTACAGGACAGAGGGGAGAAATGTGTTCGTCGTGGCATATCCGCTTCAGATGGACCAGGTGATGCAGATCGTGGCTTTCCTGTATCAGGTGCAGCAGCGCTTCTATATGGTCCTCGGCGAACAGGAACGCCTGCAGAAACAGCTGCAGGACATCCAGATCATTTCCCGGGTCAAATGTCTCCTGGTGGAGCGCAGGGATATGACGGAGGAAGAGGCGCATCATTATATAGAGCGGGAAGCTATGAATGCCGGGCTTACAAAGCGGGAAGCGGCAATGAAGATCATGAAAGAGCTTTGAGCAGCGGAAAGAGTTCGGAAACAGAAAAAGAAAAAAAAGGGCAATGAGGCCCGGAAGAAGATACTTCCGGCCTCACTGCCCTTTTTTGCCGAACAGAACCTGTCTGGAATACAGAAGAAAGAGGAAAAAGATTATGTGTTCAATTATGGGAATGCCGCGGCGCACGATGCCGCAGGATATACTTCAGAAGCATTTTGAAGCCACGGTCTCCAGAGGACCGGACATGTCAAGGATCGTCCCGGCGGGCGACGGATGGCTCTGCTTCCACCGCCTCTCGATCATGGGGCTTCACGAAGAAGGAATGCAGCCTTTCCACTTGGGAAAAAGCGCGGTGATCTGCAACGGAGAGATCTACGGCTTCCGGGCGCTGAAGGAAGAACTTTCCAAAGAATACACCTTCCAGAGCGACAGCGACTGCGAGCTCATCCTCCCGCTGTATGAAAAGTACGGCACGGAGATGTTCTCCATCCTGGGGTCGGAGTTCGCACTGATCCTCTATGACGGAGAGGCAAAAGAATTCCTGGCAGCCCGGGATCCCCTCGGGATCCGGCCTCTGTATTACGGGGAAGATGCGGAAGGCACCGTGGTTTTTGCCAGCGAGCCGAAGAATCTGGTCGGGCTTTGCGGATCCATCCGCCCCTTCCCGCCGGGACATTACTGGAAGGGCGGTAAATTCTACCGCTACGCGGACCTGACGACTGTCAGTGAGTTTCCGGAGATGGACGTCGAAACCGCGTCGAAGGGGATCCACGATCTTCTGATCCGTTCGGTGGAGCAGCGTCTGGACGCTGACGCCCCGCTGGGTTTCCTGCTTTCCGGAGGACTGGATTCCTCCCTGGTGTGCGCCATCGCAGCGAAATCACTGGGAAGAAAGATCCGCACCTTTGCCATCGGTATGGATAAGGACGCCATCGACCTGAAGTACGCGAGAACGGCAGCGGAGTACATCGGCGCGGACCACACGGAATTCTTTATGACAGAGCAGGACGTGATACGCAGTCTGCCGGAGGTCGTGGCACTTCTCGGCACCTGGGACATCACCACCATCCGGGCAAGCATGGGAATGTATCTCTGCTGCAAACAGATCCACGAGACGACGGACGTCCGGGTGCTGATGACCGGAGAGATCTCGGATGAACTGTTCGGCTACAAGTACACGGACTTCGCTCCGGACGCCGACGCCTTCCAGGCGGAGTCAAAGAAGAGGATCGACGAGATCCATATGTACGACGTTCTCCGGGCGGACCGCTGCATCTCCGTGAACAGCCTGGAGGGAAGAGTTCCCTTCGGCGACAGCGATTTCGTGCGGTTTGTGATGCGGATCCCGCCGGAGCTGAAGATGAACCGCTACGGGATGGGAAAGTATCTTCTCAGGCACGCCTTTGAAAAGGATCATATCCTTCCGGATGAGATCCTGTGGAGAGAGAAGGCGGCGTTTTCGGACGCGGTGGGCCATTCCATGGTGGATGACCTGAAAGCCTTCGCGGAACGGAAATACAGCGACGAGGAGTTCAAGGAAAAGAAGGAAAAATACAGCTTTTCCAAGCCCTTCACGAAGGAAAGCCTTCTGTACCGGGAGCTGTTCGAGTCATTCTATCCGGGACAGGCGGAGATGATCAAGGCCTTCTGGATGCCGAACCCGGACTGGGAGGGCTGCAAGGTGGACGACCCGTCGGCAAGAGTCCTGTCCAACTACGGAAAGAGCGGAAACTAAAAATGTACTCAGTACCCAGACAATAAAGGGCGCGAAGAAACCCGGGGAATGGGGCTGAACATATACCTGAAAACAAAAAAAGGGGGATCACATCATGGAAAAAGAATTAAGACTGCCGGAGCTTTTCGGAAGCATGCTGTTCGGAGAGAAGACCATGAAGGAATGCCTTTCCAAGGCGACCTTCAAGGCATGGAAGACCAGCGTCACTAACGGGACGCAGCTGGAGCTTGCCGCGGCGAATGAGATCGCCGAAGCCATGAAGCAGTGGGCCATCGGAAAAGGCGCGACCCACTTTACCCACTGGTTCCAGCCCATGACCGGTGTCACCGCGGAGAAACACGACAGCTTTATCGAACCCGTGGGAGACGGTACGGTGGAGATGGGATTTTCAGGAAAGGAGCTGGTCCGAGGAGAACCGGACGCCTCTTCCTTCCCCTCCGGCGGACTGCGGGCTACCTTTGAGGCCAGAGGCTACACCGCCTGGGATCCCACATCCTTCGCATTCGTAAAGGACCACACGCTGTACATTCCTACCATTTTCTGCGCTTATTCAGGCCAGGCTCTGGACAAGAAGACCCCGCTCTTAAAATCCATGGACGAGGTGTCGAAGCAGGCAGTCCGTATCCTCAGGCTCTTCGGAGATACGGAGACCAACCGGGTCACGGCCCAGTGCGGTCCGGAGCAGGAGTATTTCCTGATCGACAAGGATCTCTACAACCTGCGTGAGGACCTGAAGCTGACCGGCAGGACGCTGTTCGGCAACAAGCCGCCCAGAGGGCAGGAGCTGGAGGATCACTATTTTGGACAGCTGAAGCCGCGGGTTGCGGAGTTCATGAAGGATCTGGACACAGAGCTGTGGAAAGTGGGCGTCCTGTCCAAGACAAAACACAACGAAGTGGCGCCCTCCCAGCATGAGATGGCCCCCATTTATTCCAACGCGAACCAGGCGGGCGACCAGAACCAGCTGACCATGGAGCTGATGAAAAAGGTGGCGGACCGTCACAACTTCTACTGCCTGCTGCATGAGAAGCCCTTCGCCGGCGTGAACGGCAGCGGCAAGCACGACAACTGGTCCCTGGGTACTGACACCGGGAAGAACCTCTTTAACCCCGGCTCCACACCGGCGCAGAACGCCCGGTTCCTGCTGTTCCTGGCGGCCTTCGTGAAGGGCGTGGACGAGTACCAGGACGCCCTCCGCGTTACCGTGGCCAGCGCAGGAAACGACCATCGTCTCGGCGCCCAGGAGGCCCCGCCGGCCATCCTGAGCATCTTCCTCGGAAATGAGCTGGACGGCGTCGTGAAGTCCATCATCAGCGGTGAAGAGTTCCACGAGGCTGGAAAGAAGACCTTGCAGGTGGGCATCGACATGCTGCCGCCCATCCCCCAGGACAACACAGACCGCAACCGCACTTCTCCCATGGCCTTCACCGGCAACAAATTCGAGTTCCGTATGCTGGGCAGTTCCCAGTCCATTTCCGGACCGAACATCGCCCTGAACACCATGATGGCAGAAGAGCTGAAGCAGTTCGCGGACCGGCTGGAAGGAGCGGAGGATTTCCGCGCGGAGCTGCAGGAGCTGCTGAAAGAGACCTTCACAAAGCATGAGCGCATCATCTTCAACGGAAACGGCTACGACGCCTCCTGGGTGGAGGAAGCGGAAAGACGCGGCTTAAGCAACCTTGTCTCCACTGCGGACGCCCTGCCGCGCTACATCGAGCAGAAGAACATCGATCTCTATGTGAAGAACGGGATCTACACCGAGGAAGAGGTCATTGCCCGCTACAAGATCCACGTGGAGACCTACTGCGCCACCATTTCCATCGAGGCCCACACCATGGACGACATGATCCGCAGGCAGATCCTTCCGGCGGTGTCCGCCTTCGCTGCGGAGCTCTGCAGAAGAATGGGAGACCTGAAGGCCGCGGAGGTGCCGGTGGTGTATGAGACCAGGACCTGCAATCACCTGGCCATCCTGACAGACGCGCTGCTGGAGGCCACGGAGGAGCTGGAGAAGCATCTCAAGGAGGTGCCGGAGGTCCCGGAGGAAGCGATGCGGTACTACCACGAAGTGATCCTGCAGGATATGGCCCTGGCAAGGGATGCCGCGGACCGGCTGGAAGCCATTACGGATGAGAAGTACTGGCCGTTCCCGGGCTACAGCAGACTGCTGTTCTCCGAATAAATTAGGACAATTCATATACAAGAAACACAATGCTTGGAGGATTGAAGAATGGGAAGCAATGGTTTGGATTTTCAGCGGAGGGAGCGTGACGCCTGCGGCATCGGGGCGGTGGTGAACATCGACGGGACCCGGGAGTACAGTGTGCTGGACGACGCGCTGTCCATCGTGGAGAAGCTGGAGCACCGTGCAGGAAAAGACGCGACGGGAAAAGTGGGCGACGGCGTCGGTATCCTGACACAGCTGCCGCACGAATTGTTTTCCCGTATCATGAAGGAACAGGGGTTTCAGCCTCTGGCGCCGGGGGACTACGGCGCTGGCATGCTGTTCTTCCCGGAGGAGCTTAGGGCGCGGATCTTCGCGCAGCGCATGTTCGAGGTGATCGCGGAGAAAAACGGTCTGAAGTTCCTCTTCTGGAGAGAGGTGCCGGTGCATCCCGAGGTGCTGGGACAGGTGGCGCTGGACTGCATGCCGGTGATCGCCCAGTGCTTTATCGAGCGGCCGGAGGACACAGAGCCGGGACTGCCCTTTGAGCGGAAGCTCTACCTGCTCCGGCGGGAGTTCGAGCAGAGCAACACGGACACCTACATCTGTTCCCTGTCCTCCCGTACCGTCGTCTACAAGGGAATGTTCCTGGTGGGGCAGCTGAGGGCCTTCTACGAGGATCTTCAGCAGAAGGATTATGAGACGGCCATCGCCCTGGTGCACTCCCGTTTCTCCACAAACACGACGCCCAGCTGGGAGCGGGCGCATCCTTACCGCCTCATCGCCCACAACGGTGAGATCAATACCATCCGGGGCAACGCGGACAAGATGCTGGCGAGAGAAGAGACCATGTCCTCGGATTTCCTGCAGGAGGACGACGCCACTCTGAAGATCTATCCTGTGATCCGTCCGGACGGCTCCGATTCCGCCATGCTGGACAATACTCTGGAGTTCATGATGATGAACGGCATGGAGCTTCCCGAGGCAGTGATGATCACCATTCCGGAACCCTGGAAGCACGACCGGGACATGGAACAGGAAAAGAAGGATTTTTACCACTACTACGCCACTATGATGGAGCCTTGGGACGGCCCCGCCGCAGTGATCTTCAGCGACGGAATAGTGCTGGGGGCCACGCTGGACCGGAACGGTCTGCGTCCCTCCCGCTATTATGTGACGGACAGCGGGCGGCTGGTCCTGGCATCGGAGGTGGGCGTCCTGGACGCGGATCCCGCGCACATTATAAAAAAGAGCCGGCTGATGCCGGGGCGGATGCTTCTGGTGGACACCGCGAAAAAATGCATCCTTTCAGACGAGGAGTGCAAGCGGTACTACGCCGGCCGCCGTCCCTTCGGTGAGTGGCTGGACCGGAACCTGAAAACCCTGCAGGACATCCCGGTGCCGAATCATCGTCCCCCGGTGAACAGCCAGGATCTCAGGGACAAGCTGTACCGGGCATTCGGGTACACCTACGAGGAGGTGAAGGACCAGATACTTCCCATGGCGGAAAACGGAAACGAGCCTACGGCTTCCATGGGGCACGACGTTCCGCTGGCGGTGCTGTCGGAAAAGCACCAGAACCTGTTCGACTACTTTAAACAGCTCTTTGCCCAGGTCACCAATCCGCCCATCGACTCCCTGCGGGAGGAGATCGTCACCGATACCACGGTCTACGTGGGAAGCGACGGGAACCTCCTGAAGGAGGAGAGCGGGAACTGCCGGGTGCTGGAGCTGGACCAGCCCATCCTGACCGGCGTCGACATGATCCGCCTGCGCTCCCTTGACAGGCCCGGACTCCGGGCAAAGACCGTATCTCTCCTGTATTACAGGAGCATGGAGCTTTCCCGGGCGGTGCAGCAGCTTTTGGTGAGCGTGGACCGGGCGGTGGCTCAGGGCGCGAACATCATCATCCTCTCGGACTGGGATATGGATGAGAACCATCTGGCGATCCCGTCCCTGCTGGCAGTGTCCGCCGTCTGCGGGCATCTGGTCATGACCAAAAAAAGGACCGCGGTATCCGTTCTGCTGGAGAGCGCGGAGCCGCGGACCGTCCACCATTTCGCGTGCCTTCTCGGTTTCGGCGCCCAGGCGATCTATCCCTACCTGGCCCACGAGTGCATCGGGGAGCTGATCGAGGAGGAGATTCTGGACAAGGATTTCCACACAGCGGTGGCGGACTACAACCGGGCGGTCCTGAAGGGGATCGTGAAGATCGCGGCGAAAATGGGTATTTCCACGCTGCAGGCCTATGAGTCCGCCAGGATCTTCGAGAGCATCGGACTGGGGAAAGAGGTCATCGACCGCTACTTCTCCGGCGCCGCGGCGGATGCCTACGGCATCGGGATCAAAGAGATCGAGGAGGGCGTGCGTTACAGGCACGACCACGCCTTTGACCCGCTGGGGCTGGGCCTTGATACCACGCTGGATTCCATCGGCTTCCACAAGCTCCGCAGCGGAGAAAACAAGGAGGACCATCTCTGGAATCCCGCGGCCATCACCATGCTTCAGCAGGCCGTGAGGGAGGGAAGCTACGAGAAATTCAAGGCCTACACGGCGCTGGTGGACAATGAACTTCCCCACACCCTCAGGGGCCTTCTGGAATTTGTCCCCGCAGGGGAGCCGGTGCCGCTGAAGGAAGTGGAGCCGGTGAGCGAGATCGTAAAGCGCTTCAAGACCGGCGCCATGAGCTACGGATCCATCTCCCAGGAAGCCCACGAGACCATGGCCATCGCCATGAACCGGCTGGGGGGCCGCTCCAATACCGGAGAAGGCGGAGAGAACGAGGCGCGCTTCGGGACGGAGACAAATTCAAAGATCAAACAGGTGGCCTCCGCCCGCTACGGCGTGACCAGCGCCTACCTGATGAGCGCCGAGGAGATCCAGATCAAGATGGCCCAGGGCGCGAAGCCCGGCGAAGGCGGTCATCTGCCCGGCGCTAAGGTGTACCCCTGGGTCGCGAAGACCAGGTACGCCATGCCCGGCGTGGCGCTGATCTCCCCGCCGCCGCACCATGACATTTACTCTATTGAGGACCTGGCGCAGCTGATCTATGACCTGAAGAACGCGAACCGCCGGGCGCGGATCAACGTGAAGCTCTGCAGCGAGGCGGGAGTCGGCACCATCGCTTCCGGCGTCGCGAAGGCGGGGGCGCAGGTGATCCTGATCTCCGGCTACGACGGCGGGACCGGCGCGGCTGCGGCTTCTTCCATCCACGGTGCGGGCATCCCCTGGGAGCTGGGACTCTCCGAGGCGCACCAGACGCTGGTGAAGAACGGTCTCCGGGGCCGTGTGGCCCTGGAGACCGACGGAAAGCTGATGAGCGGCCGGGACGTGGTGATCGCCGCCATGCTGGGCGCAGAGGAGTTCGGCTTTGCCACGGCGGTGCTGGTGTGCATGGGATGCATGATGATGCGGGTCTGCACCCTGGATACCTGTCCGGTGGGCATTGCCACCCAGAATGAAAAGCTGCGGGCGCGCTTCCGGGGAAAGCCGGAGCACGTAATGAACTTTATGCAGTATGTCGCGGAGGAAATGCGGGAGATCATGGCGTCCCTGGGGATCCGCACTGTGGAAGAAATGGTCGGGCGCTCGGATCTTCTGAAGCCGAAGGAGCGGCAGATCACGAAGCGCGCGGAAATGGTACAGCTGGAGTCCCTTCTCGGAAAGGAGTTCGCATCCGCGCCGGAGCGTCACTTCTGTCCGGAACGGGTCTACGACTTCCAGCTGGAGAAGACCGTGGACGAGCGAGTCCTGCTTCCGTGGCTTGATAAGGCAGCGGAGGAGAAGCGCTCCTCAAAGAAGATCCCCAGACCTGCGGAGATCCGGATCGATGTTTCCTCCACCGACAGAACAGTGGGGACCATTTTCGGGTCGGAGATCACCGCGAGGTACGGGAACACCCTTCCTGACGATACCTTCCGGATCCGGGTGAAGGGCGGCTGCGGCCAATCCTTCGGGGCTTTCCTGCCGAAGGGCGTCACCATGGAGGTGGAAGGAGACGCGAACGACGGCTTTGGAAAGGGGCTTTCCGGCGGAAAGCTGATCCTGTATCCGCCGAAGGAAGCCGCATTTAAGGCAAATGAGAATATTGTGACGGGCAATGTGGCGCTGTACGGCGCCACGGCGGGAACCGCATACATCTGCGGCATCGCGGGAGAACGCTTCTGCGTCAGGAACTCCGGCGCGACTGCCGTGGCGGAGGGCTGCGGAGACCACGGCCTGGAGTACATGACCGGCGGAAAAGCCGTGATCCTGGGACCGACCGGAAAGAACTTCGCTGCCGGCATGAGCGGCGGAGTGGCTTTTGTTCTGGACATGGATCACCGCCTGTACCGGCGCATGAACGCCGGGATGGCGCCGGCGGAAGAGGTGACGGAGAAGGAGGACCAGGAGGAGCTTCTCGGTATTCTCCGGGACTACGCCGCCGCCACCGGTTCAGTGCTGGCGGAAGACATTCTGCGTGATTTCCCGTCCTATCTGCCGCACTTCAAGAAGATCCTGCCGAAGGAGTACCAGAATGTCGTAACGGCATTCAAGAAGTACCGGGAGCAGGGACAGACACAGGAACAGGCAATGATGTCCGCGTTCAGGGAAACCACCGGAAAGGCGTGAGAATATGGGAAAGAAAAATGGATTTCTGGAATATGAACGGCAGGAAAACCGGGCCCTGGATGTCCTGACGCGGATCGGCAGCTTCAAGGAGTTCCGCAGGGAACTGAACGAGACAGAGCGGAGGGAACAGGGCGCGCGCTGCATGAACTGCGGCGTCCCCTTCTGCCAGTCCGCCCTGGTGCTGAAGGGCATGACCGTGGGTTGTCCCCTGCACAACCTGATCCCGGAGTGGAACGATGAAGTGTACCGCGGGCATCCCGGGCACGCTCTCTCAAGGCTTCTGAAGACCAACAACTTCCCGGAATTTACGGGGAGAGTCTGCCCCGCGCTCTGCGAAAAGGCCTGCATCAACGGCCTGGACAGCGATCCTGTGACGGTGCACGACAATGAGCTCTATGTCATCGAACACGCCTTCCGCAGCGGGAAAATGAAGCCCAGGATCCCGAAGATCCGCTCAGGCAAGAAAGTCGCGGTGATCGGCAGCGGACCCTCCGGTCTTGCCGCGGCGGACCAGCTGAACCGGCGCGGACATTCGGTCACGGTGTTCGAACGGGAGGATCAGATCGGCGGGCTCCTGATGTACGGGATCCCGAACATGAAGATCGACAAGAAGATCATTGCCCGCCGGCGGAAGCTGATGGAAGAAGAAGGCGTCCGTTTTGTAACGGGAGTGAATGTGGGCCGCTGCGCGGGCCTTGCGTATTCCGGGGCGGATCCGCTGCGCTGCGCAGAGGAAGAAGGTCTCGTTTTTGTGCAGGACCTTCTGAGTTCCTACGACGCGGTGGCGCTCTGCACCGGCGCGAAGGAGGCGAGAAAGCTTGCCGCCGAGGGCATGGAAGAAGTGAAAAGCGGGATCCTTTATGCGGTGGATTATCTGACCCGCGCCACAAAGGAAGTCCTGCAGTCCTCAGATAATACCTCTGTCAGGGGTATGACAGAGGGGAAACACGTGGTGATCCTTGGGGGCGGCGATACCGGGAATGACTGCGCCGGCACTTCCGTGCGCTTCGGCGCCGCCTCCGTCCTCCAGATCGAGATGATGCCGGAGCTGCCGGAAAAGAGAAGAGAGGACAACCCCTGGCCGGAGTGGCCGAAGGTAAAGAAGACGGACTACGGTGTGGAAGAGGTGATCCAGGTCTTCGGCGAAGATCCCCGGATCTACGAGACCACCGTGAAGAAAGTGCTGGCGAACGAAAACGGCGCCCTCAGGTCCATCGTGACCGTCGGCGTGCAGTTCCGGGACGGCAGGCTGACAGAGGTGGAAGGAACGGAGCAGGAGTACCCCTGCGAACTGCTGCTGGTGGCAGCCGGCTTTACCGGATGCGAGCGGTATACGCCGGAGGCATTCGGGGTGGAAGTGGATGAGAGAGGCAGAGTCCGTACCGGTCTGGGAGCCGGTGCGGCCGGTGCCGCCGGAACTTATGCGACTTCCGTTCCCGGTATTTTTGCCGCGGGCGACATGCGCCGCGGACAGTCCCTGGTGGTGTGGGCCATCCACGAAGGAAGAGGCTGCGCCAGAGACATCGACCGCTGGCTGATGGGATACACGGAGATGCCGGAGTAAAGATGTATACAAATTGATTATATACAAATAAGGCTTGTTCGACGGAACAGGCCTTATTTTTTATGAAAGTAATTCATAAAAAACGGCTGCGCTGATTGAGATTTTTGTAGAAATTTAATAGAATTAAAAGTGCAAGTATACATTACTACTGCAAAAGGGAGGATAAGGCATGAAAAGAAACTTGAAAAAGCTGGCATCCTGTATCTTCGCCCTGGTCGTAATGGTTGTATCCATTACATCATGCGGCGGCAGCGGATCAGGAGAGGTCTCAAAGAACGGCATCGTCCGTTCCAATGAGTTCATCACTGTGGCGACAGGACCCACCAGCGGCATTTACTACCCCATTGGCGGCGCGTTCGCAAACGTTCTGAGCAGCTCAGGTTATAAGACCAGTGCGCAGGCGACCGGTGCATCCGTGGAGAACATCAACCTCATCACCCAGGACGACGCGGAGCTTGCGATCTCCATGCAGGACTCGGTGGTCCAGGCCTATGAGGGATTCGGCGCCTTTACCGAGGCGAAGCCGGAGCTTCGGGCAATGATGAGGCTGTGGCCGAACTACGTCCAGCTTGTAACGATCAAGAGCACCGGCATCAACAGTGTCGAAGACTTAAGGGGCAAGAAGGTCGGCGTCGGCGCGCCGAACTCCGGCGTTGAGCTGAACGCCCGCATGATCTTCGAAGCATACGGAATGACCTATGACGACGCGAAGGTCGACTACCTCTCTTACGGCGAGGCGATCGACCAGATGAAGAACGGACTCTGCGACGCGGCCTTCGTCACCTCCGGTCTTCCGAACTCCACGGTCTCCGAGCTTGCCTTCAGCTACGACATGGTCATCGTTCCCATCGACGGGGCGGGCCGCGACAACCTGATCGCAAAATACCCGTTCTTCGCCCCGAGCACCATCGCGGCAGGCACCTATAACAACAAAGAAGATGTAGAAAGCGTTTTCGTTTACAACATCATGCTGGTCAGCAATTCTCTCTCCGACGACATGGTCTACGACATCCTCGACTGCGTCTTTGACAATGTCGACGCCATCAAAGCCAGCCACAACACGGCGAATAAGAACATCGACATCAGCTTCGGTGTTACGGATCTGAAGATCCCGCTGCATGACGGCGCGGCAAGATGGTGGAAAGAACACGGGTATGAGACGCCCCTGAACCCGTGACCGCAAGAGCGTTGTTCGCGGTCATCGCTGTAACCGCATCGGTCGGGATCGCGCTTGCAGCGCGGCACTGTACAAAGGGCCTCGTTCTGCGGGCGGAGGACCAGGAGACCGGCAGGATCTACGCGGAAACCCCCGTGGAGATCGGGGACACAGTGGAATTCGACTGGATCCATTCCTTTGAGCATATTCCCTGGAAAGAGTACTACACCATCAAGGAAGACGGGACCTTTTATCTCGAAACGATCTCGGTCGCCGGCTTCGGCGCAGGGATCCCCGCGGAGATGGATGTGGATTACCGATACGAAGACGGTCTCATCTATATGGACCATATAGGGAGCGAGTTCGACCGGTTCAATTTCTTCAATTCGGATACAGCGCTGGAAGCGATCCAGATCAATGATGTTGACTTTATTAAAGGCTCTGATATGCCGTATCACGCGAAGATCACGGTATACACAGCCGGAAAATAGACGGAGGTAAGATCCTTGAACGAAAACGAGAAGAAGATCGTCGAAAACACTGTCGAAAACGGCGCCCTCTCTGAAGAGAAAGAGAAGGCGATCCTCGAGAAATACGACAGAGAATCAAAGACCCGTACGTTCGTGAACCCGGGCCTCGCCATGGCATTTAAGGTGTTCTGCATCGTCGTTACCGCGTACCACCTTGTTTTTGCGGCAGGTGTCTGGACGCCCAGAACACTTCAGCACAGAGCGATCCACGTCGCAATGATGCTTATCCTTTCTTTTGCGCTTTACCCGGCGACCAAGAGCGCCAGCAGGAAGACCATCGCGTGGTATGACTACGCTCTGATGGCCCTGGCTGCCCTGACCGCGATCTACATGTACGTCAACTACAACACCATCGTCAACCGCGCGGGCGTCGTCAACGGGACAGACGTCATCGTCGGTGCGATCCTCACGGTCCTGGTCCTGGAGGCGACCCGCCGCGTCTGCGGCAGCGCGCTGCCGATCCTGTCCCTGATCTTCATCCTGTACGCGCTGATGGGCCGCCGCGCAGGCATGATCCCGATCAATATCCCCGGCATCTTCCTTCACAGAGGCTACACCCTGCCGAAGATGTTCAGCAACTTCTACACCAACACGGAAGGTATCTACGGTTCCTCCGTTAACGTTGCGTCCACCTATATCTTCCTGTTCATCTGCTTCGGTGAGTTCATGAACAAGTGCGGCATGGGCAAGTTCTTCAATGACATCGCCACCGCACTGGCAGGCTGGTCGAAGGGCGGACCCGCAAAGGTCGCCATCATCGCCGCAGGTCTCCTCGGCATGATCAACGGCGCCGCCGTGGCAGTCGTCGTTACCACCGGTTCCTTCACCATTCCGCTGATGAAGAAGGACGGATATGACAACGAGTTCTCCGGCGCAGTCGTCGCCACCGGCTCCGTCGGCGGACAGCTGATGCCGCCTGTCATGGGCGCCGCTGCCTTCATCATGGCAGAGACCCTGGGCATCAAGTACAACTACCTGCTGGTCTGCGCTATCATTCCGGCCGTCATCTACTACCTCGGCATCCTCTTCCAGATCCAGCTGAGGGCTGACAGACTGAACATGAAGCCGACCCCGAGGGAGGAACTGCCGAAGGTCGGACAGGTCATGAAGGAATCCGGACACCTGGCGATCCCGATCATCTTCCTGGTCTATATGCTGTTCTTCTCCGGTAAGACCGTCATCATGGCCGCCTTCTACTCCATCATCTGCACCATCGTGATCGCAGAGCTGCGGAAGAACACGAGGATGAGCGTCAACGACATCATCAACGCTCTGGCGAAATCTGCAGTGTCCACCGTTTCCGTCGCCATCGCCTGCGCCTGTGTCGGCTGCATCGTCGGTGTCTGCTCCATCACGGGATTCGCCCTGAACCTGGCGAACGCCATTGTCATGATCGGCCAGAACAGCCTGCTGTTCACGCTGGTGTTCTCCATGGTCACCTGTATGATCCTGGGAATGGGTCTGCCGTCCATCCCGGCTTACATCATCACCTCCACCGTCGCGGCACCGGCTCTGGTGCAGCTGGGCATCCCGGATATCGCGGCGCACATGTTCTGCTTCTATTTTGCGATGTTCGCGAACCTGACGCCTCCGGTCGCCCTGGCTTCCTTCGCGGCAGCCGGTATCTCCGGCGGAGACCCGATGAAGACGGGCTGGGCTTCCGTCAAGCTTGCTCTGGCGGGCTTCATCCTTCCCTACATGTTCGTCTATAACAACTCGCTGCTCCTGATCGGCCAGCAGATGAACGACAAAGGAAAGATGGAGGTCGTCCGCACCGGTTTCGCCGCCGGCGCGATGACGGCGATCTTCTCCGTCATCGGCGTCATGCTTCTTTCCATCGCGGTCGAGGGCTTCCTGTTTAAGAAGGTCAATCCGGTCCTCAGGGCTCTGGCGATCATCGGCGCCTTCCTTCTGATGACGCCGTCGATGCCCCTGAACCTCGCGGGAATCGCTATCGCGGCTGCGATCATCGTCGTACAGAAGGCGGCGGGCGGAAAGGCAAACGCTGCCGCGGCATGAGAACGGCTTCACTTATGAGATGTTAATAAGCATCGAGACATTCGAATAACAAAGAAACAGCCACGGGAAACGCTGATATGGCGTATTCCGCGGCTGTTTCTTTTTATCCTCCGATGGTCCCGACGGAGAACAGGACTTCCTCCAGCGCGTCCAGAAGGGCCCGCACGGTGTCGGGAGAAGTGAGGGCCGGGACGCCGTTCTCGACAGCGCACTCCCGGATCCTGGTGCCGGCGGAGTGAAGATGGCCGGAGCGGGTGTCCCGGGTGTTGATGAAATACGAGATGCTGCCGTCCCGGAGCTTCTTGAATATTTCTTCCAGCACAGGTTCGGCGGCAGGTGTTTCCGCAGCGATCCCGGAAGAAGCTTCAGCAATCTCATGTGCGTGGATCTCATACCGTTTACAGCGGATCCCGCGGCTCTGCAGGAAGTCCGCTGTTCCCGCAGTGGCCTCCAGGGTGAAGCCCAGACGGACAAAGCGTTCCGCCAGGGGAAGGACTTCTTCCTTGTCGTGGTCGTCCACGGACAGCAGGACGATACCGTGGCTCACAATACGCATTCCTGCCGCCTGCATGGCTTTGTAGAGGGCCTTCAGGCGGTTCCTGTCGTAGCCGATGGCTTCCCCGGTGGATTTCATTTCCGGAGACAGGTAGGCGTCCATGCCGTGCAGCTTCGAGAAGGAGAAGGCCGGCGCCTTGACGTAGTAGCGGGGGTCCGAAGGCTGCGGGGTCATCTCTGTGATCCCCTGGTCCCGGAGGCTCTGTCCCAGCATGCAGTGCGTCGCGATGTCAGCCAGATGGTAGCCTGTGGCTTTTGAGAGGAAAGGCACCGTCCGGGAGGAGCGGGGGTTCACTTCGATGATGTACACCTGGTCGTCCCGGTCCGCGATGAACTGAATGTTGAAAAGGCCGATGATCCCGATGGCGAGGCCCAGCCGGCGCGTGTAGTCCAGAATGGTCTTCCGGACCGTTTCCGGCACACTGAAGGTGGGGTACACGCTGATGGAATCCCCGGAGTGCACTCCGGTGCGCTCCATCAGTTCCATGATACCTGGAATAAAGACCTCTTTTCCGTCGCAGACCGCGTCCACCTCCAGTTCTTTTCCTCGGATATAGCGGTCCACCAGCACCGGTTTGTCCACGTCGATCTCCACAGCTGTCCGAAGATAGTGGCGGAGACCTTCTTCATCGGAGACGATCTGCATGGCGCGTCCTCCCAGCACGAAGCTGGGCCGCACCAGTACCGGGTAGCCGATGCGCTTTGCGGCGGCGATACCTGCCTCAACTTTTGTGACTGCCTCTCCCTCCGGCTGGGGAATGCCAAGGGAAAGAAGCAGGTGTTCGAAAAGATCCCGGTCCTCGGCCCGCGCAATGGCGCCGCCGTCCGTCCCGATGAGATGGACGGAAGCCGCGGTGAGGGGCGCGGCCAGGTTGACGGCCGTCTGGCCTCCCAGGGTCGCGATGACGCCCTCCGGGCGCTCGAAGTCGATGATGTTGAGCACATCCTCCACGGTCAGAGGCTCGAAATACAGCTTGTCCGCAGTGGTGTAGTCCGTGGAGACGGTCTCAGGGTTGTTGTTGATGATGATCGCCTCGTAACCTGCATCCCGGAGCGTCTGCACCGCGTGGACCGTGGAGTAGTCGAATTCCACGCCCTGGCCGATGCGGATGGGGCCGGAACCCAGGACGATGACCTTTTTATGTTCCGTGCGGACGGATTCGTTCTCCGCTTCATAGGTGGAGTAGAAGTAGGGGATGTAGCTGTCGAATTCCCCCGCGCAGCTGTCGATCATTTTGTATACCGGACGGATGCCGCGCTGCCGGCGCTGTTCCCGCACGTCACGCTCCTTCCGGTCCCAGAGCTCCGCGACGGCGGCGTCGGAAAAGCCCATCCGTGTCGCGTCGGAAAGCCACGCGGTATCTCCGGGGTGCAGCTGCAGGGCCTCTTCCTCATCGATGATGTTCTGGAGGCGGTCGACGAAGAAGCGGTCGATACCGGTGCAGGCGGTGATCCTTGCGGCGGTCTCCTGCGGATCCCTGCCGGAGAGATGGAGCAGCCGGAGAAGCGCCGCGGCGGCGAAGATCCGGTCGTCGGTCCCCAGGGGAAGATAGGAAAACAGCTGTTCCGCCGTCCAGTCTTCGAATTTTTTCATCCGGAGGTGGGAGACGCCGGTCTCCAGGGAACGCACCGCTTTCAGGAGACTTTCCTCGAAGGTGCGACCCACGCTCATGACCTCTCCGGTGGCTTTCATCTGGGTGCCCAGCCGGTGGTCCGCCTCGGCAAACTTGTCGAAGGGGAAGCGGGGCATTTTTGTTACGACATAGTCCAGCGCCGGCTCGAAGGAGGCCGGGGTGTTCGCAAGGCGGATCTCATCCAGACGCAGACCGGCGCAGATCTTGGCGGAGACCCGGGCGATGGGGTAGCCGCTGGCTTTGGATGCGAGGGCGGAGGAACGGGAGACCCTGGGGTTCACTTCGATGAGGTAATACTGGAAAGAGTTCGGATCCAGCGCGAACTGCACGTTGCAGCCGCCCTCCACTTCCAGGGCGCGGATGATGCGGAGCGCGGAGTCCCGGAGCATCTGGTACTCTTTGTTGGTGAGCGTCTGGGAAGGGCAGACCACGATGGAATCGCCGGTGTGGATCCCCACAGGGTCCAGGTTCTCCATGTTGCAGATGGTGATGGCGGTATCGTTGGCGTCCCGCATGACTTCGTATTCGATCTCTTTGTAGCCCCGGACACTTTTTTCCAGAAGGACCTCGTGGACCGGGGAAACAGCCAGGGCGTTCCGCAGCATCTCCGGAAACTCGGCTTCCGTCTCCGCGAAGCCGCCGCCGGTGCCGCCCAAGGTAAAGGCAGGACGGAGCACCATCGGGAAACCGATCTCCGCAGCGGCTTTCATTCCTTCTTCCGCACTGCGGACCACCAGGGAGGGAAGCACCGGCTCTCCCAGGTCCTCGCAGAGTTTTTTGAATTCTTCCCTGTCTTCAGCTTTCCGGATACTCTCGAAACGGGTCCCCAGCAGTTCGGTGCCGCATTCTTTCAGCACGCCGGAGCGGGAGAGTTCCATGGCCAGGTTCAGGCCGGTCTGTCCGCCAAGCCCCGGGATCAGGGCGTCGGGACGCTCTACCCGGACAATGCGGGACAGATATTCCGCCGTCAGTGGTTCCATGTAGACCTTGTCCGCGATGGCGGGATCCGTCATGATGGTGGCAGGGTTGGAGTTGCAGAGGACCACCTCATAGCCCTCTTCCTTCAGGGCGAGGCAGGCCTGGGTCCCTGCGTAGTCGAACTCCGCCGCCTGGCCTATGACGATGGGACCGGAGCCGATGACCATGATCTTATGTATGTCTGTGCGTTTCGGCATAGTGCCTTCTTTCTGGCTCAGGTACGGGCCTCTATCATCTCGAAAAATTCCCGGAACAGATAGGAGGAGTCCTGGGGACCCGGAGCGCTTTCCGGATGATACTGTACGGAAAACACCTGCTTTTCCGGGCAGGAGAGTCCTTCGATGGTGCCGTCCAGAAGGTTCCTGTGGGTGACCCAAAGGCCTGTCCCGGAAAGGGACGTTTCATCCACCGCGAAGGAATGGTTCTGGGAGGTGATCTCGATCTTTCCGTCGGAGAGCCTCTCTACGGGATGGTTCCCGCCCCGGTGTCCGAAATGAAGCTTGTAGGTGGAGGCCCCCATAGCCCGGGCGATGAGCTGATGCCCGAGGCATATCCCGAAGACCGGCAGTCTGCCGATAAGCCTCCGAAGTGTTTCTTCCGTCTCCGGCACATCCGCCGGGTCGCCGGGACCGTTGGAGATGAACAGTCCGTCCGGATGGAGCGAGAGGATCTGTTCCGCGGAGGTGTTCCAGGGAAGGACTGTCAGGGCAGCGCCGGCACTGCTCATTTTCCGGAGGATATTGCCCTTGATGCCGCAGTCGATCACAGCGATCCGGCAGCGGACGGGACCCTCCGGCAGCAGTTCCAGCGGTTTTCTGACACTGACCTCCATCACCGTATCGGTGCGGAACTTCGCGGCACGGAGCAGGGACAGGATGTGTTCTTTCGGCATGTCCGCCGGGGAGATGGCTGTCAGCATGGTCCCGAAGGACCTGAGGTACCGGACCAGCTGCCGTGTATCCACTCCCTCCATACCGGGGACGCCGGCGCGCCGCATCACCTCGCCGAGAGAGGCTTCGCTCCGGAAATTTGAGGGCAGGGGGCTGTACTCCCTGACGATCAGTGCACCGGGAGTCAGGCCTTCGGATTCATAGTCCTCCGCCGCCATCCCGTAGTTCCCGATCAGGGGATAGCTCATTACGATGGCCTGTCCCGTGTAGGAGGGGTCGGAGAGGATCTCCTGGTAGCCGGCCATGGAGGTGTTGAATACCAGCTCCAGGATCCGGCAGTCCTTCAGCTGTCCGCCGAAGGCGTAACCGCAGTATTCCGTTCCATCCGGAAGAACGAGCTTCCGGTCATAAGTTCGGATCATTTCTTTTCTGCCTCCAATGATCAGTTTTCCGGCAGGGGCGCTTCAAAGCGGTCTTTCCGCGTATCCTGGGGGACCCGGGTGGGATAGTTTTCCGTGAAGCAGGCGTCGCAGAGAAAGTCCGTGTCCGCCATCACCTTGAGGTCTTCCGGCTCCAGGAATCCCAGGGAATCAGCGCCGATGAATTCCGCCATTTCCCGCAGGGTGCGGCCGGTGGCGATAAGATGTTCCTTCGAATCGATGTCTGTGCCGTAATAACAGGGGCCGCGGAAGGGCGGAGAGGAGATCCTCATGTGGATCTCTTTCGCCCCGGCCTCCCGAAGCACATGGAGCAAAAGCCGGGAGGTGGTGCCGCGGACGATGGAATCGTCCACCAGGACCAGACGCTTCCCTTCAATGACGGACCGCACTGGATTCAGCTTGATGCTCACCTGGTCCTTCCGGTTCTCCTGCCCGGGGAGAATAAAGGTCCGTCCGATATATTTGTTCTTGATCAGGCCGATCTCATAGGGAATGCCCGAGGCTTCCGAAAAGCCGAGGGCGGCGTCCAGTCCCGAGTCCGGCGCGCCCAGCACCAGGTCCGCCTCGGCGGGGCAGCGCTCCCACAGAAGCCTTCCGGCAGTCTTTCTGGCTTCATGTACGGATACGCCGTTCAGCATGCTGTCCGGACGTGAAAAATAGATGTACTCGAAAGCGCAGGCCGTGTGGGGACATCTGCCGCAGTGAACGCGCCTGCTTTCCATGCGGGTTCCGTCAAAAATAAGCATTTCACCTGGAAGAAGCTCCCGCACAAAGTGCGCTCCCACAGCGTCCAGAGCGCAGGTCTCGGAGGCGACGACATAGCCGGATACAGGACCGGTCAGCTCCCCAAAGCAAAGCGGCCGGAAGCCGTGGGGATCCCGCACCGCGATCAGTTTGGAGGCGGACATGAGGACCAGGGAATATGCGCCTTCAAGCTGGTACATCGCCTGTTCCACAGCATCCTCGATGGAAGGGTGTCTGAGGCGCTCCCGGGTAATGATGTAGGCGATCGTCTCTGTGTCGCTGGTGGTGTGGAAGATGGCGCCGGAGAGCTCCAGGTCTTTCCGCAGCTTCGCCGCGTTGCTCAGGTTCCCGTTGTGCGCGATGGCGAGGCGGCCCTTCAGATGGTTGACTTCCAGCGGCTGGAAGTTGGCGGGACGCGCGTCGCCTGTGGTGGAATACCGCACATGTCCGACGGCCAGTTTTCCCTCCGGCAGAAGGGAGAGGACCTCCGGAGTGAAGAACTCGCCCACCAGGCCGGGTCCCTTCTGTGCCGAGAAAAGTCCCCGGTGATTCACAATAATCCCGCAGCTTTCCTGCCCCCGGTGCTGCAGCGCGTAAAGGCCGTGATAAACGATGGGGGCGGCAGCGGCCTTCCGGGAAAGGCAGAGACCGAAGACGCCGCATTCTTCATGAGGATAATCCGTATAATTATTCATATATAGCGAACCTCCGGGAAGTGCCGGGCGGCAGAGCATAAAAGCCTGTCCAGGCAGGTTCCGAAAATGAAAAAAGGGCCGAAGATACCTGTATCTTCAGCCCCATTGCTGAGGCAAGTATAGCAGAACAGGGGGGAAGTTGCAAGCTTTGCGGTCTTCAAAAAAACATGGAAAACGATTGACACAGAAGGAGAGAAGTGGTAATTTTATGCAAAAGCAAGGGCGCTGCAGCCGGAAAGGCCGCAGCGCCCTTCGCGTTTTTAAGGGATGCAAGGACGCAGGACAGCTGGCTGCGGTCTGCATCCTTTTTTCATTTATCCTGGCCGGAATCTGATACCGGCCGGGAATCAAAGGGGGGTAAAAAGATGAATGAGGAACTGTTGTTACGAACTGTCAACGAGAATGTATTTGCTGTCTGGTTCCTGATCGGCGCAGCATTGGTGTTCTGGATGCAGGCAGGTTTCGCCATGGTGGAGACAGGTTTTACCAGAGCGAAGAACGCAGGCAATATCCTGATGAAGAATCTGATGGATTTCTGTATCGGCACGGTGGTCTTTATCCTGATCGGATTTTCGCTGCTGCTGGGAGAAGACATGATGGGGATCATCGGGCGCCCGGGCTTTGACTTGTTCACAGGATACGCGGAGTTTGATTTTTCCGGTTTTGTTTTCAACCTCGTATTCTGCGCCACCACTGCCACGATTGTGTCCGGGGCGATGGCCGAGAGGACGAAGTTCCTTTCCTACTGCATTTATTCCGCAGTGATCTCGGCGGTTATCTATCCTGTCGAGGCACACTGGATCTGGGGAGGAGGCTGGCTGTCTCAGATAGGTTTCCACGATTTTGCCGGTTCCTGCGCCATTCACATGGTCGGCGGGATCTCCGCCCTGATCGGAGCCTGGATCCTCGGGCCGCGGATCGGGAAATTCACGAAAGATGACAGCGGAAAAATCGTAAAGGTAAACGCCTTTCCGGGACATAACCTTCCGATCGGCTGTCTTGGAGTCTTTATTCTCTGGCTGGGCTGGTACGGCTTCAACGGAGCTGCAGCCGTCAGCGTTGAGCAGATGGGATCCATTTTCCTGACCACGACGGTGGCTCCGGCCATCGCAACGGTCGTGTGCATGATCTTCACATGGATCAAGTACGGGAAGCCGGATGTTTCCATGTGCCTGAACGCATCCCTGGCCGGACTGGTGGCCATTACGGCACCCTGCGATGTTACGGACTGCTTCGGCGCCGTTGTCATTGGCGCGGTGGCCGGCTTCCTGGTGGTGTTCGGCGTATGGTTCCTGGACAATATCCTCCGGGTGGACGACCCGGTGGGAGCCGTGGCGGTGCATATGATGAACGGTATCTGGGGCACGATCGCAACGGGTCTTTTTGCGACCACCAGCGCCCCCGGAAATGACACAGTGGTGGGATTGTTCTATGGTGGAAGCCTGCGTCAGCTCGGACTCCAGCTGATCGGATTTGCCGCGGTGGCGTCCTGGACCGCGGTGACCATTACGCTTGCCTATCTTGGAATCCGCGCGGCGGTAGGGCTCAGGGTCACTGAGGAAGAGGAGATCGTGGGCCTGGATTCCACAGAACACGGACTTATGAGCGCATATTCCGGTTTTGCCATCACTGATATCAGCAGTATGGCGAACATGGGGATCAATGAGAATACGGATCTTGGACAGGACGATTACGCGAAGGCATCTGATTTCCAGAAGGATCTTGCGGTTCCTGTGGTGGCCAGTTCCGCGGAGATCGACGGAAAAGGAAGACCCATATTTGATACAGGCATGCACAAGGTCTGCATTATCGTGCGCCTTTCCAAGTTCGATACTCTGAAAAAGGCTTTGAATGACCTGGGTGTAACAGGTATGACAGTGACTCAGGTCATGGGCTGCGGCATCCAGAAGGGTGCGGGCGAATACTACCGCGGAGTTGAGATGGATGCCACGCTGCTCCCGAAGGTAAAGGTGGAAGTCGTGATCAGCAAGATCCCGGTAGAGCGTCTGATCGATGCGGCCAAGAAGGCTCTTTACACAGGACATATCGGGGACGGAAAGATTTTCGTTTACAACGTTATGCGTGTTGTGAAGGTCCGTACCGGAGAAGAAAACTACGCGGCCCTGCAGGATGTGGAGTAAGGCCGGAATGGTGTGCGGTTCATGCGTGTAATTTTACCGTTGAGGTGCCAATTACAGCGTATTGCGCAGATCGAATTGACTGGGGTTGAAAATAATGCATAAAATTACATATCAGAACCAATAAAGCTGCATTTTTATACGAGCATTTTTGCACATAGGAGGAAGCGATATGAAAAAGAGCCTGAAAGCATTGATTTCCTGCATCCTGGGAACAAGCATGATCATGATGACGGCCTGCGGCGGTTCCGCTCCGGCTCAGACGACAGCTGCGGCTCCGGCCGCCCCGGCAGCAACGGAGGCAGCAGCGCCTGCGGCAGCCGCGGGCGAAGCGGCAGCACCGAAGGTGGAGATCGACAGAGCATCAGAATTTGTCACCATCGCCACCGGCCCCACCTCCGGAATCTACTATCCGATTGGCGGCGCTTTTGCCACAGCACTGGCAAATGCAGGCTATAAAACATCCGCCCAGGCGACAGGTGCTTCCGTGGAAAATATCAACCTGATCCTGAAACAGGAAGCAGAGCTGGCGATCGCCATGCAGGACTCCACCATGCAGGCCTATGAAGGCTTCGGAGCCTTTGACAAGGCAAACCCGGATCTCACCGCGGTCATGAGACTCTGGCCGAACTACGTACAGCTGGTAACGGTGGCGAGCACCGGCATCAAATCCGTCGAAGATCTGAAGGGAAAGAGAGTCGGCGTCGGAGCACCGAACTCCGGTGTCGAGCTGAACGCGAGAATGATCTATGAAGCGTACGGCATGACCTACGAAGACAGCCAGGTGGACTACCTTTCCTACGGCGAAGCGATCGATCAGATGAAGAACGGACAGTGCGACGCAGCTTTCGTCACTTCCGGCCTTCCCAACTCGACGGTCTCCGAGCTGGCGTTCAGCTACGACATGGTGATCGTTCCCATCGACGGAGCAGGAAGAGACGCCCTGATCGAGAAGTACCCGTTCTTCGCGAAATCCGTGATCCCGGCGGATACCTACAACAACAAAGAAGATGTAGAGGGTGTCTTCGTCTACAACGTCATGCTGGCGAATAAAAATACAGACCCCGACCTGATCTATGATCTTCTGGACTGCGCGATGTCCGACGAGGGCATCAAGACCATCAAGGCATCCCACAACACTGCAGACAAGAACATCGATGTCAGCTTCGGCGTGACCGATGTCAAGATCCCGCTGCACGAGGGCGCTGCCCGCTGGTGGAAGGAACACGGCTACGAAACGCCGCTGAACTAAGACGATGAGCAGAATTGCCGCCGCGGTCCTGGCTGTTCTCCTCGGGGCAGCGGCGGCTCTCCTTCCTGTACCAGTGCTTAAGAAGCATCTTACAGTACAGAATGCGGAGACCGGGGAGGTATACGCGTCTCAGGAGGTACAGGCAGGAAATGTCCTCGAATTCGGCTGGACACATTCCTTTGAGCACATTCCCTGGAATGAATATTATGAGATCCTGGAAGATGATTCCTTTCTTCTTCATACGATCTCGGTGTCAGGATTCGGCGCGGGGATCCCTGCGGAGATGGATGTCAGCTACCGGTACGAGGACGGTCTGATCTACATGGATGGGATCGAGAGCAGGTTCCCGGAGTTTCACTGGATCAATTCCCACACTGCGCTGCGGGAGATCCGGCTGAACGGAGAACTTCTCCTGAAGGGCTCCGACATGCCGCACCACAAAAAAATGATTTTGTTCGTAAGGGGGGAAAAGAGTTGGCTGACCCGTTAAAAAAAGATGGAACGGAAATTCCAACAGCGGAAGCTCCGCTGACCGATGAACAGAAGCAGGAAGTCCTTGAGAAATTCGACAAGGAATCAAAGACCAGAAGTTTTGCTTCTCCTGCTCTGGCCCAGGCATATAAAGTCTTTGCCATCGCAGTGACACTGTACCACCTTGTGTTCGCCTCCGGCTTTTATATGCCGGAGACGCTGAAGCACCGGTCTCTTCACGTGGCTATGATCCTGATCCTTGCTTTTGCCCTGTATCCTGCCACGAAACGGGCGAGCAGGAAAGTGATCGCCTGGTATGACTGGGTGCTGATGGGACTGGCAGCTTCAGTTCCGATCTACATGTGGCTGGACTATTTCAACATCATCAATCGCGCAGGCGACCCGAACCAGGCGGACGTGATCTTCGGAACGCTCCTGACGCTCCTGGTGCTGGAGGCGACCCGCCGGGTGTGCGGCAACGCGCTTCCCATTCTGTCCATCATCTTTATCGTCTACGGACTGATGGGAAAAAAGCAGGGCGCGATCCCCATCAATATTCCCGGCATTTTCATGCACAGAGGATACACCTGGCAGAAGCTGATGAGCCATTTCTTCGCGAATACAGAGGGAATATACGGATCATCGGTCAACGTGGCATCCACCTACATCTTCCTCTTCATTGCCTTCGGCGAGGTGATGAACAAGTGCGGCATGGGGCAGTTCTTCAATGACATCGCCAATGCCGTCGCGGGAAGTTCCAAGGGAGGTCCCGCCAAGGTGGCAGTCATCGCTTCCGGCTTGCTGGGCATGATCAACGGCGCTGCGGTGGCGGTGGTCGTCACGACCGGTTCCTTCACGATCCCGCTGATGCGGAAGTCCGGATATGACAAGGAGTTCTCCGGAGCCATCGTTGCCACCGGCTCCGTAGGAGGACAGCTGATGCCGCCGGTCATGGGCGCGGCAGCGTTCATTATGGCAGAGACTCTCGGCATCAAATATTCTGAACTTCTGGTCTGCGCCATTATCCCCGCAGTGATCTACTATATGGGAATCCTGTTCCAGATCCAGATGCGGGCTGAGAAGGTCGGAATGGAAGGAACGCCGAAGGATCAGCTGCCGAAGGTGGGAGAGGTCATGAAGGAGTACGGCCATCTGGCGCTTCCTCTGATCTTCCTGATCTACATGCTGTTCTTCAGCGGCAAGACCGTCATTATGGCGGCGTTCTATACCATTATCTTCACCATTGTCATCGCGCAGCTTAAGAAGAACACCCGCATGGGGATCAAGGATCTTCTCGCTGCTGCCGTGGCTGCTGCAAAGTCAACGGTCTCCGTGGCGATCGCCTGTGCCTGCGTGGGATGCATCGTAGGTGTCTGCTCCATCACCGGATTCGCCCTGAACATGGCCAGCGCCATCATCCAGATCGGCGGCCAGAGCCTTCTGTTCACGCTGATGTTCACCATGGTGACCTGCATGATCCTGGGAATGGGACTTCCGTCCATCCCCTCCTATATCATCACCTCCACCATTGCGGCACCGGCGCTGGTGCAGCTGGGGATCCCGCCCATCGCGGCGCATATGTTCTGCTTCTACTTCGCAATGTTCGCGAACCTTACGCCTCCGGTGGCGCTGGCGGCCTTCGCCGCGGCCGGTATTGCGGGCGGAGATCCGATGAAGACAGGATGGGCTTCTGTGAAGCTTGCCCTGGCCGGATTCCTTCTTCCCTACATGTTCGTCTATAACCAGGAGCTTCTGATGCTGAACACGACGCTGCTGAAAGGACTGCAGGTCGCTGTGACCGCAGCTATCGGCGCATTCCTGATCTCCGTGGCAGTGGAGGGATACTTCTTCGCGAAAGTAAATCCGGTGCTCCGGATCGCGGCACTGATCGGAGCCTACTGCCTGATCGACAGCAGACTGGTGACGGACCTGGCGGGACTTGCGGTCTGTGCAGTGATCTTCGTTCTCCAGAAGATGGCGGCAAAGAAAGGAACCGCTGCACCTGCAGTATAAGGAACCGCAAAGCGGGACCGCGTCAACAGGTTTTAAGACACGGCACTTACCGTAGTGAGTGCCGTGTTTTGAATACCAAAGACAGGAGTACGTATGCTGTATCTTGTGATCACAAATATAGCCACGAATATCGCCCTGCTGCTTCTCCTTGCCCTGATACTGACCAGGATGCCGTTTTTCCGGCAGGTCCTTCTGAATGAAGGCATTATTTCGTCAGAGGAGGAGCGAGAGGGACAGTCTCTGAAATACCAGATCATTGTGGGCCTTGTGTTTGCCGTGTTCTGTATTGTTTCAGACCAGATCGGTATCATGGTTACGGGAGCGCTCCCGAATGCCCGGGTCATCGGCATTCTTTCCTCCGGTTTCCTTGGCGGTCCTCCGGCCGGGATGCTGACCGCGGTAATCGCGGCCATCCACCGCTACCTCATTTTTCCTGAGCGGATATCTACCACAGCCTGCGTGATCTCAGCACTGCTGCAGGGAGTGCTGGCTTCGGTGATCGGGCGGAAATACAGGGACCTGAATTTCTACAGCAGCCAGTTCCTGATCGCCATTACTTTTTTTGCGGAGTTTCTGCATATCGTCCTGATCCTTGTGCTCACCCGTCCGTTTACGGAAGCCGTGAGCATCGTGATGAACATCATTGTACCGATGGCCATCATGAATTCCATCGGGATGGTCATGTTTTTCAATGTGTTCCGCTCGATCTTCAACGAGGCGGACCTGAAAGCAGCGTCGATGGTGTCCCTGGCCCTGCGCACAGCGGAGAGATGCACCCACTGGCTGGAGAAAGGACTCCGGGACAGGGAGGCGATGCAGAAGGTGATCGAGACTATTCTGCAGGAGTCCCGCTGCCTCGGGGCGGCGATCATCAGGGAATATGAGTATTACGGGAGAAGCGAGGCGTTTCAGGACATCGAACTGAATAAGGACAATTATCCCCGTCTCCTCCTGACGACGAAGACATACAAGTCGACCCGCGTCGGCCGTGTCCCACTGCCGGAGGACGCATTTTTCCCGCTGTACGAAAAACATCTGATCGTATCGGCCCCAGTCGTCCTGGATGAGCATAATGACGATGTTCTTGCCCTTGTTCTGCTGTTCAGGAAAAATGTCTACTCCCACAGGGCGGAGACAGAGTTTGCCGACGGACTGGCGCGCTTTTTCGCGACGCAGCTGAAACTTGCGCAGATGGAACAGCAGAAGGAGAATCTACGCAGGGCGGAATACAAGGCCCTTCAGGCACAGATCAACCCCCACTTCCTGTTCAACGCGCTGAATACGATCTCTTTTTTCTGCAGGGAGAAGCCGGAAAAAGCGAGAGAGCTCCTGATCGCGCTCAGCGCCTATTTCCGCAACATGCTTTCTGACGTCGATTACATGGTCCCCCTGGAAACGGAGCTGGAGCATGTGCGCGCCTATGTAAAGCTGGAGGAGGCCCGGTTTGAAGACCGGCTTTCCGTCCGGATCAGCGCCGAGCCTGAACAGTGCACCTGCCATGTGCCGAGCCTGATCCTCCAGCCGATCGTGGAGAATGCGATCCGTCACGGAGCAACAAAGCGTGAAAAGGGAGTTGTAGAGATCCTGGTGCGGAAGGAAGAAAACAGCACGATCATCGATGTCCGGGACAATGGCCCCGGAATGCCCCCGGGTCTGATCGAAAGCCTGTACAGCGGCGACAGTGAACCGCCGGCAGACGGAGGACACGGGATCGGTCTTTGGAATGTGATACAGCGCATGAAGGAAGTGTTCGGGAGTGACGGGGGACTGCAGATCATTTCCGGCGGCTCCGGCACATATGTGCGCATGGTGATTCCGAATGAATGCAGGGAGAGGAAGTCATGAAAATTGCGATCGTTGATGACGAACGGCCCGCGAGAAACGAACTTACCTACCTGATCCGGCAGTGTATGCCGGAAGCGGAGATCGTGGAAGCGGACTGCGCTTCGAAGCTGATGCAGATCCTGGAAACTGAACGGTTTGACGCTTTATTCGTGGATATTGATCTGGGCGGAGAGAACGGGACCACCCTGGCCTCCATGATACGGGGCATTCAGCCGGAGGCGCAGATCGTATTTGCGACTGCCTACGGCGAATACGCTGTCCGGGCGTTTGAACTGGCCGCGACAGACTATCTTTTAAAGCCCTTTGACCTGGAACGGGTCGCCAAGACGGTGGAACGTCTCCGCAAGAATATCAGGCAGGAGAACCAGGAACTGGAGATCAACAAGCTGATGGTAAGCATCGGAACGGCGTTCCTGCTGCTGGATGTCTCGGAGATCCTGTACATCGAGACTGAAAACCGGGCATGCCGGATCCACACCAAAGACGGAAGCTATCTCCAGAATGAACCTCTCGGATCCTATGAGGCGAAGCTGAAGGACAAACGGTTTTTCCGGATCCATAAAAGCTTTCTCGTCAATCTTGAATATGTGCGGGAGATGGTCATTTTCGGAAACAACAGCTACGGGCTGCGTCTGAACGGCTCTTCGACCGTCCTGCCGATCGGAAGAACGCAGCTGAAAGAATTCCGGAAACTGTTCTGAGGAGAGGAGAGCCTCCGGCAGGAAGGTTCCGTATCTGCAGGTGCGGCCGAACAGACCCGGGCGGAAGAGAGGGGCTGTCCTTGACACAGAAAACAGGATATGATACGCTTTTTAGCAGCAAAGGCGCAGATCACGTTAGGGATCCTGCGCCTTATTTTTGTTTGAAAGCCGGAATTCCAGATGAGATATACAGGACTGAAAGTTCCGGAGGGGGGAAAGGAGAGTTTTATGGCAGTGCAGGAAAACAGACATTTCAGCGAACTGGGCGGTTCGTATTTATTTTCCGAGGTGGCGCGCCGGGTCAAAGCGTTTCAGGAGGGGCACCCGGAACAGAAAGTGATCCGCATGGGGATCGGAGATGTGACGCGGCCCATCCCGCAGGTCATCGTGGACGCCATGCACGGCGCCGTTGCGGAAATGGGAACTCCGGAAGGGTTCCACGGATACGGCCCGGAACAGGGATACGAATTCCTCCGGAACGCGGTGGCAGGCTATTACAAGCGCTTCGGCGTGGAGCTTTCTCCGGAAGAGATCTTCATCTCCGACGGAGCGAAGTCAGACCTGGGGAACCTGGGAGATATTTTTGATCCGGACTGCTCCGTGATGGTGACGGATCCAGTGTATCCGGCTTATGTGGACAGCGCGGTGATGTCCGGAAGAAAGGTGTTCTACGCGGCGTCCTGCGGAGCGAACGGATTTCTTCCGGTGCCCGAAGAAGAAATGGAAGGAGATATCATCTTCCTCTGCTCCCCGAACAATCCCACCGGTGCTGCCATGCCCCGCGACCTTGTTAAGCAGTGGGTGGATTTCGCAAAGCGTAACGGAAGGCTTCTGGTCTTTGACGCGGCCTATGAGTGCTTTATTCAGGACGACGCGGTGCCCCACAGCATCTTTGAGATCCCGGGAGCAGAAAGCTGTGCGATGGAGATCTGTTCTTTCTCTAAAAAAGCCGGCTTTACCGGGCTTCGGTGCGGCTACACTGTGATCCCGAAAGCGCTTAAGATCAACGGCGTTTCCTTGAGGGACCTCTGGTTCCGGAGACAGAGCACCCGCTTCAACGGAGTGTCCTACATCACCCAGCGGGCGGCGGAGGCTGTCTTTACGCCGGAGGGAGAAGCGGCGCTGGAGGAGAACCTGAAGTACTACAGGAACAATGCCCGGATCCTTTCCGAGATGCTGACGAGTGTCGGCGTGCGGCACACCGGAGGGAAAAATGCGCCCTATATCTGGATGGAATGCGGCGTGAAGGGCAAAGAGATCCTGGATTCCTGGACGTTTTTTGAGCGGCTGCTCAGGGAGGAAGGAATTGTCGGAACGCCCGGCGAGGGCTTCGGAAAGGAAGGAAAAGGATGGTTCCGCCTGACGGCATTTTCCACATTGGAAAACACGCTGGAGGCCGCGAAGCGGATGGAGAGGTTTTTTAAAGGGATGTAATTTATAAAGGGCTGTAATGAGAGGCCGCCGCACTAAATGAACTAAGTGCGGCGGCTTTCTTGCGTTTCATCCCAGTTTTCTTCGCAATTACGAGCGTAAGCGAAGTAAGAGCTTAGAACAACTGGTTGTAAGTGAGACTATGGTTACGAAACTTCCGCCATCCTGGCGAGCGCCGCCCGGATGAGTCCTGCGAAGAGCGGGTGCGGCTTGTTGGGCCTGGATTTGAACTCGGGGTGCGCCTGGGTGCCGATGAAGAAGGGATGTTCTGACAGTTCCATCATTTCCACGATGCGGCCGTCCGGCGACAGGCCGGAAAGCATCATCCCGTGGCGGGTCAGGAGTTCCCGGTATTCGTTGTTGACTTCGTAGCGGTGCCGGTGGCGCTCATGGATCAGGGATGCGCCGTAGAGGGTTGAGGCGAGACTGCCGGAGGTCAGCACGCAGGGCCAGGAGCCCAGGCGCAGTGTGCCGCCGATGTTGGTGACCCCTTCCTGGTCCGGCATCAGGTGAATGACGGGGTGAGGGGTCTCCGGGTCGAACTCTGCGGAATCCGCGTCAGAGAAGCCCAGGACGTTCCTGGTGAACTCGATCACGGCGATCTGCATGCCGAGGCAGATTCCGAGATAGGGAATGCCGTGCTCCCTGGCGTACCGGGCGGTCTCGATCATGCCGGGAATGCCGCGGTCCCCGAAGCCGCCGGGCACCAGGATGCCGTCCGCTCCGCTGAGCAGTTCTTCCGCCGTGTCTTTTGTCACGTGTTCCGATTCGATCCAGAGGATCTTCACTTTGGCGCCGGAGGAGAAGCCGCCGTGCTTCAGCGCCTCCACAACGCTGAGGTAAGCATCGTGGAGCTGAGTGTATTTTCCCACCAGGGCGATGCGGACCGTTTTGTCCGCTTCCCGCTCTGCCTGGACCAGCGCTCTCCAGTCGGAAAGGTCCGGCTCGGGACAGGGAAGATGCAGGATCCCGCAGACCACCTGGGCCAGATTTTCCTCCTCCAGGATCAGGGGAATCTCATAGAGGGAAGGAACATCCATGTTCGTGAGGACATGCTCCTTCGGGACGTTGCAGAACAGCGCGATCTTATCCTTCACCTCCTGGGGAAGCTCCGTCTCGGTGCGGCAGACGATCACGTCGGGCTGCAGGCCCATTCCCTGCATGGACCGGACTGCCTGCTGGGTGGGCTTGGTCTTCAGTTCCGCAGAACATCTCAGATAGGGCACCAGGGAGACCAGGATCAGCATGACGTTCTCCGGGCCGGCGATGTGCCGGAACTGGCGGATCGCCTCCAGGAACGGCTGGGACTCGATGTCGCCGATGGTGCCGCCCACTTCGAGGATGGCCACGTGGGTGGTGCCGTCCTCTTCCTTCGGGCGGTAAAAACGGCTCATGATCTCGTTCGTGATATGAGGGATCACCTGAACGGTGCCGCCGCCGTAGACGCCCTTTCTTTCCTTCTGGAGCACGGACCAGTATACTTTGCCGGTGGTGACGTTGGAGCCGCGGTCCAGGTTCTCGTCAATGAAGCGCTCGTAGTGTCCCAGGTCCAGGTCAGTCTCGGTGCCGTCATCCGTCACGAATACCTCCCCGTGCTGCACGGGGTTCATGGTGCCGGGATCCATGTTGATGTACGGGTCAAATTTCTGCATCGTGATCCGGTAGCCTCTGGCCTTGAGAAGCCGCCCGAGAGATGCTGCGGTAATGCCCTTCCCCAGTCCTGATACTACGCCGCCTGTCACAAAAATGTATTTTACTGCCATAACGCCTCCCCCAGGGAACCAGTTGTTCTAAGCTCTTACTTCGCTTACGCTCGTAATTGCTAAGAACACTGGTATGGAACGCACGTACGGCTCGACAGAACCTGCGGTTCTGTATACCTCGCCTAGTGCTCCAATAAAAAGGCGTCTGACGAGGCGGGTATCCCGCACTCTCAGACGCCTTTGTCCTACAGAAATCATTATAGCTTCACGGCAGGAAAAAGCAATTCTTTATCCGTAAATTGTACGTACATTTCATCAGAAAATATTTCTATTTGATTCTGTTCCGGATAGGAAATAAAATGAATATCAGAAAGGCAAGGCCGAATACATCAAGGAGGATAAGAACATGAAAAATGCGAAGCCGGTGGTGATCGGAACTGTCGGAGCGGGATATGCGGCAACTCTGCACGGAAAAGGATACAAGAGAGTACACGGAGTGCCGGTGCGCCTGAAAACGATCTGCGATGTGCAGACCGATCGGGCGGAGCAGCTGAAGGATCTTTACGGTTATGAGAACGTTATCAGCGACTTCAGGATCCTTCTGGAGGATCCGGAGATCGATGTGATCGATATCGTCCTTCCGCCGTTCCTTCATGTCCCCTTTGCCATCGATGCGATGAAGGCCGGTAAGCACGTGATCTGCGAAAAACCCCTCACAGGATATTTCGGGCAGAAGGGCCAGGAAAATGTGGGCAGGACCGTGCCGAAGGCGGAAATGTACCGGGCCTGCCTGGAAGAGATGGATAAGCTGAAAGTAGTCGTGGAGGAGACAGGAAAGAAGTTCATGTACGCGGAGAACTTTGTTTACGCCACCCCGGTGCAGAAGGCGGCGGAGATCCTCCGGGCGAAAAAGAGCAAGATCCTGTTCATGAAGGGAGAGGAAAGCCTGAAGGGCTCCTCCAGCGCCGTGGCCGGGAAGTGGAACCGCACGGGCGGCGGAACGCTGACCAGGACCGGCACCCATCCTCTGGGCGGCATGATCTGGCTGAAGCAGCAGGAAGCCGCTGCCAGAGGCGAGAACATCACCCTGAAGGAAGTCACCTGCGACGTGGGCAACGCCACTTACTGCCTGACGGAAGAGGAGCACCGCTACATTTCCGCCCGGCCCGAGGACGTGGAGGATTACGGCGTACTGAGCCTCACCTTCAGCGACGGGACCAAGGCGCTCTGCATCGCCACCGACACAGTGCTGGGCGGCTCGAAAAACTATATCGAGATCTACGCGAACAATGCGGCGCTGAACTGCAACATCACCCCGACGGACCTCCTGAACACCTACTTCCTGGACGAGGACGGAATGGAGGACGTATATCTCAGCGAGATGCTGCCGAAGAAGCTGGGGTGGAACAAGGCCTTCGTCAGCGACGAGATCATCCGCGGCTACATGGACGAGCTCCAGGATTTCATGGAGTGCGTCGCTTTTGACCGGGAGCCCATGTCCGGGTTCCAGCTGGCCTACGACATCACGAAGGTGACCTATGCCGCCTATCAGTCAGGAGAGGAAGGCAGGAAGATCGTATTCTGATATCTATTCTGATGAACAGGAACCGGCGCATCCGTATGATGTGCCGGTTCTTCTGATGTGATCAGGAAATAACCGGGACAGATGTGGTAGAATCAAAGGGCGTAGAAAAGGAGATATCTGCATTATGAAGTTTTTTCATTTATCAGATCTGCATATCGGCCTTAAATTGATGAATCACGACCTTTCCGGGGACCAGGAACATATTCTGAGGGAGATCATAAAACTGGCGGAGGGGGAGCAGCCCGATGCCGTGGTGATCGCGGGGGATATTTACGACAAGGCAGTTCCCTCGGCGGAGGCGGTGGAGATGTTCGACCGCTTCGTGTCGGGACTCACAGCGGTGCTGCCGGAGGCGGAGATCATGATGATCAGCGGAAATCATGACAGCGCGCCCCGGGTGAACGTGTTCCGCAGCGTGCTCCGCCGGCAGCGGATCCATATGATCGGCGTGCCGCCGCAACGCCCGGAGGAGCACATCGAGAAGGTGACGCTGAAGGACGCCTGGGGAAACGTGAATTTTTACCTTCTCCCCTTTGTGAAGCCCTCCATGGTAAAGGCTGTGACGGGGACAGATGGGAACGGGAACAATCTCTCCTACGACGAGACGCTGCGCCGGCTTATCGGGCGGGAGAGCATAGATCCAAAGGAGAGAAACGTCCTGGTGAGCCACCAGTTCTATCTTCCCGCAGGTCAGGACCCGGAGAAGGTGGAGCGGACGGAATCGGAGATCAGGACCGTCGGGAACATCGACCAGGTCCGGACGGACGTCCTGGAGCCTTTCGACTACGCTGCGCTGGGCCACATTCATAAGCCCATGAAGGCGGGAAGCGAATATTACAGGTACAGCGGCACCCCCCTGGCCTGTTCCGTCAGCGAAGCGGGACAGCAGAAGGGGGTAATCCTGGTGGAACTGCAGGAGAAGGGGGAGATATCTCTGTCTGTTCTTCCGCTGACGCCGCTGCATGAGGTCCGGGTGATCCGGGGCAGTCTGGAAGAGGTACTGAAGCAGGGGTGCGATGATTATGTCCGGGTGGTCCTGACGGACCGCGAGGATCTGGATGTAATCGACATGCAGGACCGGGTGCGCCACGCTTTTCCGAACCTGCTGGAGATCCGGAGAGAGGCAGTCCGGGAGGCGGATTACAGCGCAGAGTACACAGAGGAAGCGGCGCTGGATCCCTTCGAACTCTGCTGCAGCTTTCTGAAGGATCTCGATGACGAAGAACAGGAACTGCTGAGAAATGTCATCAACCGCGTACAGGAGGTGCAGGCATGAGACCGGTCAGGCTTACAATGCAGGCCTTCGGCTCCTACGGCCGGAAGACCGACGTGGATTTTACAATAACCTCCCAGAACCTCTTCCTGATCACCGGCGATACGGGTGCCGGGAAGACTACGCTGTTCGACGCCATCGTGTTCGCGCTCTACGGGGAAGCAAGTTCCGCCGCGAATAAAAAGGACGGGGCAGAACTCCAGAGCCAGTACGCGCCCGCGGGGACAGAGCCCTTCGTGGAACTCACCTTTACGGAGCGCGCCGGAGGAGTGGAGGAAGAATACACTGTCAGGCGGGTGCCGCGGCACATGCGGCCGGCGAAGCGGAAAAACGCAGCTGAGCAGTCTGTCAGCGAATCAGTCTCTCTGACCATGCCGGACGGGACCGAGTATCCCCAGAAGGAGACAGACCGGAAGCTGGAGGAGATCGTCGGGTTGACGAAGAGTCAGTTCATGCAGGTGGCCATGATCGCCCAGGGTGAATTCATGGAACTTCTCCGGGCGGACTCCAACAGAAAAAAGGAGATATTCCGGAAACTTTTCGGCACCGGGCTCTTCCAGCAGATCGTGGAGGAGCTTGCGGAGCGGCGTAAAGGGAAGCTTAGCGCCATGGCGGATATCCGCTCCGCCTGCCAGCAGGAGGTGAGTCACGCGTCGGTCCCGGAGAACTGGGAACGGGCGGATCTCCTGAAGGACCTGAAGCGAAGGATCACCACCTCCGACCGTCTGAACACGGCGGAGATGGAGCAGTTCCTCGCAGAACTTAAGGACCTCTGCGCGTTTCTGAAGCAGGGCGCCGTCGGGGCGAAGGAAGCGGCGGACTTTTTGGGCCGGGACCGCGACCAGAAGAGAGATGCCGTCACCAAGGCGGAGGCCCTCCTCAAGTCTTTTGAAGAGAAGGAAAGGGCGTCGCAGGAACTTTCGGTGTGCGAGGCCGACGAAGAGAAGATCAAGGGAACAGAGATTCTGGCGGCGAAGATCAGCGCGGCCTATGAGATCAGCAGCGTGTACGGCAGTCTTTTAGACGCCGTGAAGCATGCGGAGAATACCCGCATCAGTCTTCAGGAACAGAGAGACGCGCTGCCGGGGCTGAAAGATCAGGCTGAAGCCGCTGCGGCAGCGGAACAGGCCGCAAAAGATACGGCGGATGCGGAAGCTGCGGCCTTCAGCAAAGTGGAGCTGCGGGTCAGGAAAGCCGTAGAAACGCTGAGGAACCTTGCTGCGGCACAGCAGAGGATCCGGGAAAAAGGGAAGGAAGTCCAGGCGGCGGAGACTGCATCAGGCAATGCAGCAGATGCCGTACTCCGCTTCGAGCTCCGGGAAAAGGAGTGGAGAAAGCGGGCGGAGGAGCTTTCCGGCGCGGAAGGGCTCCTGGCCCTCTGGCAGAGCCGGGAACTGGAAGCGGGGAAGATCGAAGAGGATCTTCTGGCAGCAAAGAGGGAACAGAAAGAAACGGAACGTCAAAGAAGCTGCGCTGAACAGGACGCGGCCGCTTATGCTGCAGTCCGGGCGGATTATTTCAGGAAGAAGGAGGAACATGAGCAGAAACAGCGGGCCTTTTTTGACGCCCAGGCCGGATTCCTCGCGCAGAAGCTGATCGAAGGAGAGCCATGCCCGGTCTGCGGTTCCAGAAGCCATCCCTCTCCCTGCAGGATCGAGACTATCCATTCCGAACTGACGAGGGAAATACTTGAGAAGCTGGAACAGGAAGTCAGGAGGCTGGGAGAAGAATACACCCGGAAGAGCGGGGCGGCTTCGGCTTCGGCAAGACTGCTGGAGGAAAAAGAGGGGCATCTGAAAGAGACCTGCAGGAAGCTGCAGGTCCGGATGGAAACTGCGCTGAAAGGCGCGGGGATCGTATTAGAAGATACGGGAGTTCAGGGAGTATTGTCTGACGCAGGAGAATCCGCAGGAATCCTGGCAGAATCCGCGGATATGTTCCTTTCCGGAGCGGAGAAGTCCCTGGCAGAGTACCAGGAGAGGCTGCGGGAAGAAGGATCGGCCCGCAGGAAAGATGCCGCGGAACGGAGAGAACTTCAGGAAAAACTGCAGGGAGCGGAAGAGGAAAAAGAGCGCCTTGGAAAAGCGGCGGAACAGACTGCAAAAGCCGTGACTTTACGAAAAGAGGAACAGGCTTCTTTAGTGGCTGTGGCAGAGCAACTGGAGAAGCAGGTCGATTATCCGACAGAGCAGGAAGCAGCCCTGGCGTTTCGCGCTGCGGAACAGAAAAAGAAGGACGCCGCGGGGCGATGGAAGGCGGCGCGGGCCCAGGCGGATGTGTCAGGGAAGGCAAAGCAAAGTGCGGAGACACTGATCCGGAAATACGAAGAGTCACTGCCGGAACAGCTGGAGGAGCGGGACCGCAGAAGGAATGCCTACGAAGCTGTGATGGAAAAAAAGGATCTTTCTGAATCGGAGTGGAAGGAGTTGACCGGACAGTATGGTTCCTCCGTGGCAGAGACGTTTCGCAAGAAAGCGGAGCTTCATCACAGAAGAAAGGCTGCTGCCGCGGGAGCCCTGGAGGCCGCCCGGAAAGCCATCGGGGAGCAGGAAAAGCCGGACCTTACCGCGCTGAAGGCATCCCGGGACGAAGCGCAGCAGAAACTGGACGAAGCGCAGCGTGAACTGGAAGCAAAGAACGAGGAATACAGGACGAACTGCAAAGTATGGAATTCCCTGGCGCCGAAGATGGAGGAGCGCAGCCGGATCGCTTCGGAATTTAACCGGATCGACGGTCTCTACGAACGTCTGGGAGGAAAGCGGAGCGGCGCCAGGATGGACATCGAGACTTTTGTGCAGAGATACTATCTGGAGCGGATCCTCCACAAAGCGAATATACGCTTCCGGGAAATGTCGGCTGGCCAGTTCGAGCTGAGAATGACCCAGGACACGAAGGCAGGAGAGGGGAAGAACAGGGGACTGGACCTGATGGTATATTCCAAAGTGACAGGCCGGGACCGGGAGATCCGCACCCTTTCCGGAGGAGAGTCCTTTATGGCGGCGCTGTCCCTGGCTCTTGGCATGGCGGATCAGATCCAAGAGAGCTCCGCAGCCATCAACCTCGATATGATGTTCATCGACGAGGGATTCGGCTCCCTGGACGACAACTCCAGGAATCAGGCGGTCAAAGTCTTGAAAGATATGGCAGGAGGCTCCAAGCTGATCGGGATCATCTCCCACGTCACGGAATTAAAACAAGAGATCGAAGACCAGCTGCTGGTAAAGAAGAATGAAGAAGGAAGTTATCTTACCTGGCAGATCAGCTGAGAAACGGCCCTGACTCGATTGGTCAGGGCCGTCAGATTATAACTGCAGTTCACTGAAAACTGCGGAACCAAGGATCAACACCGCGCCGATCATGCCGGCGGGAGTAAGCGGCTCCTTGAGCAGCAGGGCGGAAAGGAACAGCGCCACCACCGGATCGATATAGCTGAACAACGCGATGGTCTGCGCCCGGAGGCCGTCCATGCTGCCGAAGTAAAGTGCGTAGGCGATGCCGGTGTGGACGATGCCCAGCACTAGAAGCAGAGCTGCAGCCTTTGCGGTCAGCTGGAGTGCACTGAAGTTCTCTGTAACAATAAGATAGGGGATCAGCACCGCAGCGGCAAAGAAAAGCTGCAGGATGGTCTTCTCATAGACGTCCACCGGGCCGAGTTTCTTATTGGTGATGATCACAGCCGCGTAGAGGGCTGCCGCCCCGAGCCCGAAGAGGATCCCTTTCAGATTGCCGGAAGCAGCGCCCGCAGCACCGACAGCGCCGGCGGCATCGCCCGCGGCACCGACAGCGCCGGCGGCATCGCCCGCGGCGGGGGCCGGGAGACCGGTCACCAGGACCATTCCCGCGATGGCAGCGGCGGCGCATAGCAGCTTCTTTTTTGTCAGCTTTTCATTCAGAAGAAGCGGCGACAGAAGGATCACGATCGTCGGCTGCATATAGTAGCAAAGCGTGGCGGCAGCGACCGTGGTGTAATTAAAAGCTTCAAAAAGAAAGATCCAGTTGATGCCGATCATCGCGCCGGAGAGGACCAGAAGCTTAAAGTCTCTGCGCGCCATGCCGTGGCGCAGCGTCCCGCCCCGGAGCTTCACGAAGGCCGCGAGAAAGGCGGAGCCGAGAAAGCCCCGCACGCAGGCGAGAAGTCCGGAGGACAGCGGAATGGATCTTCGAAAAATACCGATGGTTCCATAGATCACCATCGATGCTGTGAGCATCAGAAGACAAGTGCTGTCATTGCGTTTTTCCATAGTAACCCTGTTTTCGATTCTTAGTCAGTCAGTTCTTTTTCAACTACACATTCATTCTTGATCTTTCCCACCAGAAACTGCAGCGCGTCCACCACCCGGGGGCGGATGTCCCCGCCGATCATGACATACATGATATCATCTCCCAGCTTCAGCTGCCCCTCGTTCAGCCAGGTGCGGACATAATAGATCCCGGGCATCCGGTAAGTTTCCGCGGCCGCAGCCTCTACCTTCTCTTTATCATACGAAAAATACATCCCCTTCACCGGAGCTGTATCCTTTGCACCCTGTCTGACCGCGGCTCTGGCACTCTCCCGGACCACCCCATTGTGCACCAGGTACATTCCCACATTGTGCGCGTCCTTGTCCTGCTTCGCTTCCCGAAGCCATGAATCCATGGACGGCAGATCTTTTCTTCCCATAAGGACTCCTTGATACATGAAACTATGTCTTGAAATAAATACTAATCTGATTACCGGTATTCTATTATAAACGAGATTGATTATAGACGATAGAAGATTGTTCTGTCATTATATGCCTGTCTTGTTTTCTATATAAAAATCAATTAGAATACGAGGGACTTTCATTATCAGTATTCATTAAAATGCTGTGACCGGTTCAGGAGTTTTCCTTTCAGTAGAAACAGAAGGAGGGAGGCAGAATGAAAAAAAGTTTGATCAAATTTGCGGCTGCTGCAGTGATGCTGGCGGTCGTGGCGTCCGGATGCGGACAGAAGTCTTCTTCTGAGAAGCAGACGAAGGCAGCGGCAGAGAAGGCAGTGGAAGCCGCGGGAGATAAAGAGACAAAGGCGGCGGAAGCTGCAGAGACGAAAGAAGCGGAAAATGCCGAAGGCGGGGCTGCGGAGGCGGAAACAGCCGCAGCAAAAAAAGAAGACACCGCAGCGAAAACAGAGGCTGCTGCAGAAACAGCGGAATTGGCATTTAAATCTGCGGCACCGGCAGATGAACAGAAAGATTCCGCCGGGCAGTTTTCCGGGCAGACGATGATCCAGATGACTGTCTGCGAATACCAGGAGCATCTTTTCTTCCCTGCGGACGGGAAGGAAGCGGCTTTTGTCAGGTCAGCCCAGCTGATTCTTCCGGAGGAAGAAGAGAAGAAGTGGCCGAAACTTGCGGAGACATTGGAAAAGATCAATCAGGAAGATCTGCAGATCACTGACGATGTCAAGGAACAGCTCATGTCAAACGCGGAGGACCTGAGAGAGTCTCAGGGAGATAATTCGCGCAGTCTCAGTGAAGAACTGATGTTAGATCCCGGGAGAATGGATGAAGAGGCAGTGAGCATTCTCAGAGTGCGGAGGACTGATATCGGAGGAGCCCACAACTACTGGGAATACAGGGCCTGGACCATTGATCCGAAGACTGGAGCGGTCCTGAAACTTACGGATATCGTGAAGGACCGGAATAAACTGCCGAAACTGATCGTCGAGGCAATGGAGGAGGAATACTCCGAGGAGCTTTCTTTGATCTCTGATTCAGATCCGGAAAAAGTCATTGAAGAAACGCTGAAACAATATGAGGATGCAGGAGACGATATCTGGTACCTTACCCCCGAGGGGCTGGAGGTTCTGTTCGGACCCTATGTGCTGAGCCTTGGATTCTCAGAGCAGCGGGCGCTGATCCGCTATGAGGATCATCCGGAGCTGTTCAAAATGCAGGCGCCGGAATATCCGATGGTATACCGTCAGGACATCAGTATGCCGGAAGAATATGTCTCGGAGAATGGTTCCTGTTCAGCCTTCGTTACCCATATTGAAACAGACTGGGAGAAGTATCCGGAACTTTACGAGAGTCTTTTCCAGTACAATGAAGATGTGGATCAGCGGGCCGAAGCTTACCTGGAGGAGAGCAGGAAATTCGGAAAAACTGCGGGCGATTCTTTCTTCTGCGAGATGCTGTACATTACGTCGGAAATCCTTCATCTGGATGAGGAGACGCTTACGATCCGCGAGACTACAGCTCTTTCCGGGGTGGATGAGAAGACCGCGGAAAAAGCATACAGCGTTCAGGAATACAGCTTTGAAATCAAGACAGGAAAAAAGACCGGCGGCACCTGAAGTATGGAGCCGCCGCAGGCTGTCAGGCGGTTTAGATTGGAGGAAGATGGAGCTTCGTCAGCGAGGCTCCGTTTTGCAATGTGCTTAAGGACGCAGCCTCGCAGGCGAGGCGGCAGGCTTCCTTCAGATCAAGACCATTCAGGATATGGTGGATGAAGTGCGCTGCCATGCAGTCCCCTGCGCCGGTGGTGTCCACCGGCTCCACCGGGAGGGCCGGCACCCAGCCGCATTCGTTCCCGTTGCTGTAATAAGCGCCCCGGGCCGCGCACTTGATGACAGCGCAGGAGGCGCCGTTTTCAAGGTACACTTCCGCAGCTTCCTCCGGGGAGGAGGAGCAGGTCATAGCCAGGGCGTCCGCCTCGCTGGGCAGAAAATAGTCAAGATAAGGGAGAAAGCGACGTATCCCGTCCAGACCCTGGTGTTTCTTGTCGGAAGCAAGATCTGCGAAGGTCAGGATGCCCCTGCTGCGGCAGTCCCGGAGCAGCTCTTCCAGTCCGTCTTCTTCCAGATAAGGCACGGAGAAGAGGCTTGCGATGGATAAAGCCTTCGGTGTCGCCTCCCGGATCCAGGCGCAGTCTTCCTTCTGTATCTGTTCGTGGGCGCTTTTGTTTGAGAAGATGTTCCGCTCGCCGTCCTCCCGCACAAGGATCAGGGAGGAGCCGGTCTCCCGGTCCTCGGATTCTTTCATGCGGGAGATTTCCACACCGCGTTTCTGCAGGGCAGTCTTTGCCAGCATCCCGGCCTGGTCCTTCCCGACACAGCCGACAGTAGCAACGGACCTGTCAAGGTCCGCGAGGCGGATGCTCTGATTCGCCGCATCCCCGCCGGTGGAGAGCCGGATGCCCTCTATCCTCTGTTTTTCCTTCCAGGTATCCTGTTTTGCGATGGTCCTGGCCGTGATATCCATCACGACAGGCCCGATGACGATCACATCCATCTTATCCCTCCATCTGCATCGCGCGAGTATTCTGTCTTTCAGAAAAGACAGCAGGTTTCATTATTCTGCCGTCAGCCTTATTATACGAAATATGTGTTTGTTCAGCTAACGAATATTTTCGGAAAGTGTATAGAAAGTATCACAGCCAGATGATACCATAATGAAGACTGCGGCCGGGAGAAGGATATTGGCACCGGCCAGGCAGGAGAAAGGAACTTTATGCTGCATATCGGATGTCATCTCTCCAGCACAAAAGGATATCTGGCCATGGGGCAGGAGGCCCTCAGGATCGGGGCGGATACTTTTGCTTTTTTCACCAGGAATCCCCGGGGAGGGAATGTTAAACCCATGGACGAGGATGATGCAGGAGCCCTGGCGGCGCTTCTGGAAGAGCATCATTTCGCTCCGCTGGTGGCCCATGCACCTTACACCTATAACCTTTGCTCCGACAAAGAATCAAACCGTATCTTTGCGAAGGAATCTATGGCGGAGGATCTGCGGCGGCTGGAATATCTGCCGGGAAATTACTATAACTTCCATCCGGGCAGTCATATGAAACAGGGGACCGGGGCGGGATGCCGCATGATCGCGGAGGCCCTGAACGAACTGCTCTGGAAGGAGATGCACACCACGGTGCTTCTGGAGACCATGGCCGGAAAGGGAAGCGAGATCGGCGGATGTTTTGAGGAACTGAGGGAGATCCTGGACCAGGTGGAGCTTTCGGAAAAAGTGGGTGTGTGTCTGGATACCTGCCATGTACATGACGGGGGCTATGACATCGTCCGCGGGCTGGACGGCGTCGTCGAAGAGTTCGACCGGGTGATCGGCCTTTCGCGGCTGAAGGCTGTTCATATCAATGACAGCAAGAATCCTTTTGATTCCCACAAGGACCGTCATGAAAAGATCGGCTTCGGAACACTGGGAACGGAGACTTTCCGGGCTGTGGTCACGCATCCGGCCCTGCGGGATCTTCCGTTTATCCTGGAGACGCCTCAGGAGGATAATGACGGTTATGCAGGCGAGATCCGGATGCTGAGGGGGTTGGCGAAATGATAAGTCTGCTGTTTTTACTGAACAGCGCGGCACTGGGCGTCGGGCTTGCCATGGACGCTTTTTCCGTCTCGCTGGCAAACGGGCTTCATGAACCCCGGATGCCGCAGGGGAGGATGAGCTTCATTGCCGGCGTCTACGCGTTCTTTCAGTTCCTGATGCCCATGATCGGCTGGGCCTGCGTACACACCATCCTCCTTCTTTTTTCCGCTTTCCGGAAGCTGATCCCCTGGATCGCTTTGGGACTGCTTCTTTATCTCGGAGGGAAAATGATCCTGGAAGGGATCCGGGAAAGAGGGCAGAGCGGCGAAAGCGAAGATAGGCCCATCCTTTCCGGGAACGACTTATTGCTGCAGGGGATCGCAACGTCCATCGACGCTCTTTCTGTGGGGTTTGCCATCGCGGAATATCATCTGCTGGAGGCATTTCTCGCGTCACTGATCATCGCCGCAGTGACTTTTATTATCTGTATCGGCGGACTTATGATCGGAAAACGCGCCGGAACGGCATTGTCCTGGAAAGCTTCCGTGCTGGGAGGATGCATCCTGGTCTTTATCGGGCTCGAGATCTTTTTGAAGAATATGTGAACATAACTGAAGAAACATCGACGAAAGACACAACTGGAAAGGAGACAAAATGTCTGTACTGCGGGATGATTTTCTGTGGGGCGGCGCTGTGGCGGCGAATCAGTGCGAAGGAGCCTGGGACCTGGATGGCAAGGGCGCTTCTGTTCCGGATATGTGCACCAACGGGTCGGCGAAGGAACCGAAATGGGTGACAACGAAGATCCGTCCGGACCGCCTGTATCCTTCCCATGAGGCCATCGATTTTTATCATCGCTATGAAGGGGATATCGCTCTCTTTGCGGAGATGGGGTTCCGGTGTTTCCGGCTCAGCATCAACTGGACCAGGA
>JAFSYO010000123.1 GCA_017449925.1 Stomatobaculum sp. | reverse complement strand
GATAATAGGAGATCGCGAGGAAGGAAGAGATGGCAAGGAGGATCGCCATCACAAAGCACATATTGATGAGGATGAATTTATTCCGAAGTTTTCTGATCATAACTGCCTCCGGGGGATCCTCAGCTGTTGTCTGCTTCCAGACGGTAGCCCACCTTCCGGATAGTGGCGATCTGGACCCGGGAGCCCAGGAAGCTCAGCTTTTTCCTTAAGAAAGAGATGTAGGCTTCGACATTGTTGTCCTCCGCGTCGGAATCATCCCCCCAGACCTTGCTGATCAGCATTTCTTTGGAAACGATGGCTTTCTGGTTGGACAGGAGGATCTTCATGATCTCGAATTCCTTAAAGGCGAGGTGGATGCTTTTCGCGCCGCAGAGAAGATCGTTGGTGGAAAGAGACAGGGTAAGATCCTCCATGGAGATCTCTTCCAGCAGGACTTCCCCCTGACGGCGGGAGAGAGCGCGGATCCGCGCTAGAAGTTCCTCTGGCACAAAGGGCTTGGTCATGTAATCGTCCGCGCCTTTGTCAAGCCCCCGGATCTTGTCCCGCACGTCGTCCCGGGCCGTCAGCATGATGACCGGCGTCTTCACCTTTGCCGCCCGCAGGGCACGCACTATTTCAAAACCGTCCTTTCCCGGCAGCATCACGTCCAGGACGATGACATCATAATCGCCGTAGAGCGCGTAGTCCAGTCCGTCGTTCCCGTCATTCGCCACATCCACCTGATATTTCTGTTCCTGCATGATCTGCTGAAGAGCTTCCGCCAGGCGGAGCTCATCTTCCACGATCAGTATTTTCACTTCAGATATTCCTCCTGTATTTCCATTGAGATAAGAAATATCATAGCACAGATTCCTTAAGAGAAGCTGAAGAAGCATACCGGGGCCATGACCTAAAACTGGTCACGATATGGGTGTTAATAGAAAAATGAACACACCTTTAAACTAAATATGGGCAAAAACAAAATCACAAAGTGTTCACAACTGACTACTGATTTTTTAAGGATGGTTTCAGTTTCGCTTCGTAAACTCGGGACCATCAAAGAAAACGCAGGGCTGCCGGCCACGGCCCGGAGAGGAGGAACCGGAATGGCGCAGGAGATCTTCAAAAGAGTGGAAGAGAAATGGCTGCTGCCGAAGGAGGAGTACGAAAGGCTTCTTCCGGAGCTCAGGAAACATATGGAAGAGGACGTGTATGGAAAGTACACGATCAGCAATATCTACTATGACACCAAGGATTTCCGGCTGATCCGGGAATCTCTGGAAAAGCCGGTCTACAAGGAAAAGCTGAGACTCAGGCTGTACGGATACGCGGACGAAAACGGGAAGGTGTTCGCGGAGATCAAGAAGAAATACAAAGGGATCGTCTACAAACGCCGCATCGGCATGAAGCTCCGGGACGCGAGACGGTGGCTGAATTACGGCATCGCCCCGGCGGAGGGAAAAGGCGGGGGAAAGGCATCCTTTACGGAAAAGCAGATCTTCCGTGAAATCTCCTACATGAAAGACCGTTACGGTCTCAGGCCCGCGGTCTTCATCGCCTACGACCGCACGGCCCTGGCCGGGACGGAGGATCCGGAGCTGCGGGTGACGTTCGACACGAATATCCGCTGCAGGACCACGGACACGGACCTCGCGGCAGGAGACCAGGGAATGCAGCTCCTTCCGCCGGATACGGTGCTGATGGAGGTCAAGATCCCGGGCGCCATGCCGCTGTGGATGGCGGAACTGTTTGAGAGGATCATGCCGTATCAGCAGTCTTTTTCAAAGTATGGTACTTATTATGAATATCTCATGAAAGAAAAGAACAAAGGGGGAAGAAAAAATGCTGCTTAACAGTGTACTGACCGGTGTGTACGCCGGTATGGATGTGAGGACGTTTCTAATGTGTCTTGCGGCGAGCGCACTCTGCGGAATGCTGCTTGCCGGGATCCACGCCTACAGGAATCATTCGACTGTGAATTTCCTGATGACGCTGATCCTGCTGCCCATGCTGGTGCAGGCGGTGATCATGCTGGTGAACGGCAATGT
>JAFSYO010000016.1 GCA_017449925.1 Stomatobaculum sp. | reverse complement strand
CCGGGTCGCTGATGTGCCACAGCACGAAGGCATCCGCGATCATAGTCTTTTTGTCGCGGGTGATGACATCGGACGCCGGGATATCGTAGAGCTGGAGACACTTCGGCAGGGAATCCGCCGTCTGGATCACCGGGACCTTGAAGGAGATGCCCGGCGTGTCCACCACCCGGACGATCTCTCCGAACTGTTTGATCATCTTATATTCGTCGGGATAGGTCACCACCACGCCCGAGGCCGCTCCTCCGAGAAGGATCAGCAGAAGTAAAAATGCGATCGCTTTTTTCATGTTCCGCTCCTCCTTTCTCACTGTCCGGCGGGCGCTGCCGCACCGCCGTCCGCAGCCGCTGCCGGAGCTGAAAAACTGTCCAGAGGCAGAAGAGTCTGGGTGCCGCCGTCGGTGATAATGACCTTCAGATCCGGCAGGACTTCCTCCATGGCCTCGTAGAACATTCTCTGCTGCGTGATCAGCGGATACTTTTCGTATTCCGCGTACATCTGCTCAAAGCGGGCCACCTGGCCCTCCGCCTCGTTGATTCGTGCCTGTTTCTCCGCCTCGGCCGCCTTCAGGATCTTGTCGCACTGAGCCTCCGCCTGGGGGATCTTCTCGTTCCGGTCCTTGTTGGCGTTATTGACCGCGGTCTCCTTGCCCTGCTTCGCGTTCTCCACGTTCTTGAAGGCGTTCAGCACCTCGTCCGTGGGCGGAAACGCGTCCTGGATGGTCAGGTTCACTACCGAAAGACCGATATCCTCCTCGATCATCCGGTTCGTGAGCTTCTCTTTGATCTCGGACTGGATCACCGCCTTTCCGGTGGTGATGACATCGTCCACGTTGTAGATGCCTACGGTGTCGCGGATGTAGGACTGGGCCAGCATCTTCAGGGTGCTCTCCGGGGCCGCGGAAGCGTAGAGATACTTCACCGGGTCGCTGACCATGTACTCAAGGTAGAAATCAGTGTTTACGAAGTTGAAGTCCTTCGTGATCATGATCGCCTCCTCATTGATGGTCTGGTCCGTCTCCGGAATGTAGCCGATGGGCATGCCTTTGATGACCTTGGAGACCTTCGTAACTCTCTGGACCACCGGCAGCTTGAAGTGCAGTCCTGCCTGGGATACCGCCTGGGGACTGCCCAGAGTGGTCACCACCGCGTAGTTGTCCTCGTCAAGCACATAGTAACAGCTGCCCACGGCGCCGTAGGCCAATACCACCACCAGGGCGATGAGGGCGCCCTTTCCCGGGAACTTCGGAAGGTTTAGTCTTCCCTTCTTCTTTCCCTGGCCCCCGCCGTTTCCGCCTTTGCCACCGGGACCATTGCCGTTTCCGCCTCCGCCGTTACCGGAGTCACCGCTTTCTCCGTTCCCTTCTCCTCCCCGGTCTTTTGGGTCAATATTCGTCGTATCCCATCCGGATCGGTCCGGCTTCTTCATCTGCCGGTCGAATATCTTGTCAAAAAGGTCAAATAAAGGATCTCTCATCCAAACGCCTCCCTCTTCCCTTTCTCTTTCTGTTCTTGCTGCCGTTCTTGCTTCCAGTTTCATTGTCTTTCCGCTTTCCGACGGAGCCTGATCCCGTTCACCGTCACATCTTCCGTCACAGGGATCAGGAAAAATTCCCTGCCGTCGATGACCCTGGTCTCGATCAGCTCCGCAGCCTCTGTGAGCACGTCCAGCTTCAGGCTGTCGGTCCGGATGGAAAGCTTCTTCGGCTCCGCCACGTTCTCCGCCAGGAGCCGGGGCTCCTCGTCCCCGATCAGGCGGTCGTAAGCTTCATCAAACCGTCCCAGAGTTTTTTCGACGCGCTCCGGGCTCTCTTCGGCATCCTCCGCGCAGTCGTAAAGGATGCGGCGGATGTCGTGCTTGTCCAGCATTACGGTTCCGCCGTCATCCTTCCCTTCCTCTACCATCTGGTTCACTGCGTCGTTGATCTTCACCACGCTGTCGTAGTCATACTCTCCGCCCAGGGTGACCTCAATCACCTCCCGGAACAGATTCCGCTCGGACGCCTGCCCCCGGGGCGGCGCAAAGCCCAGCAGTTCTTCTGTCAGTTCCTCGTGGCGGCACTCGTCATTCTTCGCGTACCAGAGGGCTGCGTGGATATCTGTGTTCCGCTCATTGAAGGCGGGGTAAAGCATGCCCACTTCCGGCTTCTGCACTGCCCAGTCTCCGCTCCTGCTGAAAAAGGTCTTTTCCTCCATGTCAAAGCAGAGTCCGTCCCGGAGAAGCTTCACCGGGCAGATGGAAAGCTCAATGAATTCATAGACATCCGTGGAAGCGTCGTGCATTCCTATGCCGTCCGAGGTGCGTCCAGGAATGTCGTACACGCCGTGGGCCAGGAGGATCAGGTACTTTTCTGATGTCCTGTAGGTATTGATGATCCTCGTAAAAAACTCTTCCAGAAGGTCCCAGTCCTTCAGTCCGCTTTTCAGGAGCCGGTACAGCTCCGGCTGGTGTCCCCCCTCCTTTTCCTCCTTCAGGGGGAACTCCATGTTGAACAGTGTCCTGCCCACCTTTCCGGACACCGCTTTTTTAAATATCTCGCAGTACTTGAACTGTTCTTCGTCCTGCAGAGAATGAAAACTGTCCTTCAGGTCCGCGATGCGCTCCTTCTGCTCGTTCACGTAGCAGCCGTACATCCGGTCCACCCGACAGTCGTTCTTGTCAAACAGCCGCCTGATCTCGTTGATCTCTTTCTTATCCATAAATATGGTACTTCCTTTTCAAAACCTTTCCTATTGCGGTCATTGTACCATAGACGCGAAAACGCATCAGCGTTCTTCGCGGCGTGCCCGGCAGCTTCCGACAGGAAGCTGTCTGCCGCAGGCAGATACAATGACCGCTTTCCTTTGCGGTCAT
>JAFSYO010000122.1 GCA_017449925.1 Stomatobaculum sp. | reverse complement strand
TCTCTGCGCGGAAGGTGGGACCGAAGGTGTAAACAGAGCGGAACGCCTGGCAGAAGGTCTCCACGTTCAGCTGACCGCTGACAGTGAGGTTCGTCTCCTTGCCGAAGAAATCCTGGCTGAAGTCCACATCGCCCGCTTCAGTCTTCGGAACATTGGCGAGGTCGAAGGTGGTGACGTGGAACATCTCGCCTGCGCCCTCACAGTCGCTGGAGGTGATGAGCGGAGTGTGGACGTATACAAAGCCGCGTTCCTGGAAGAACTTGTGGATGGCAAAAGCCAGGACGGAACGCACTCTGAAAGTCGCCTGGAACAGGTTGGTGCGGGGTCTCAGATGCGTGATGGTGCGCAGGAACTCCGCGGAGTGGCGCTTTTTCTGCAGCGGATAGTCCGGCGCGGAGGGTCCTTCCACGGTGACCTCCTCCGCCTGGATCTCGAAGGGCTGCTTCGCCTGAGGAGTCGCCACCAGCTTGCCGCGGACGATGACGGCGGCGCCGACGTTGACCTTGCAGATCTCGGCGAAGTTCGCCATGGTGTCGTGATAGACTACCTGCATCTGCTCAAAAAAAGAGCCGTCGCTGATCATCAGGAACCCGAAGGCCTTGGAGTCCCGGTTGGAACGGACCCATCCGCCGATGGTGATCTCCTGGTCAAGGAACGCCTCTCTGTTCTTCCATATTTCTCTGACTGTCGTTAACTTCATAAAAAAATCCTCCCGATTTAGTTCATTCGGTTTTGTTTTCATAATATATGTTTCAATGCCATCTATTTTATACTATTCAGAAGAAAAAAAACAGTCAGAGTGTGAGTTCTTCCGTTGTATTCCTTCAGGAAAGTCAAGTATAATACTATTAACAGCGCTCCACGGCCTATCCGCGCGGGCGCTTTTTTTCACCTTACCGCAAGGAGGAATCCCAATGAAAAAGGTGCAATCGACCTGTAATTTCTGTGCCATCGACTGTAATCTGGACTTCTATGTCGAGGACGGGCGCATCGTAAAGACTGTGCCCACGCCGGGCTACCCGGTGAACGACGGTTTCAGCTGTATCAAGGGTCTTTCCCTCAGCAAGCAGCAGACGACCGTGAAACCGAACGCGCTGCCGAAGATCCGCCAGGCAGACGGCAGCTTCAAAGAAGTGTCCTGGGATGAAGGTTTTTCCCATGTGGCTTCGAAGATCCTGGAGCTGCAGGAAAAATACGGAAAGGAAAGCGTCGCCGGCATCAGCACCGGTCAGCTGACCCTGGAAGAGTTCGCGATCTTCGGCCATGTCATGCGGAACTTCCTCCAGACGAACGTGGACGGCAACACCCGTCTCTGCATGGCCAGCGCAGCCGTGGCCCACAAGGGGACTTACGGCTACGACGCTCCTGGCTACACGCTGCAGGACCTGGAACTCTCGGACACCGTGATCCTTATCGGGGCGAACCCCGTGGTGGCGCACCCCATCGTCTGGGGACGCATCCGGAACAACAAGGTGCCGGGACATAAGATCGTCGTCATCGATCCCCGGAAATCCGAGACCGCCCGCAATGCGGACTACTGGTATCCCCTCCGCCACCGCTCGGACCTGACCCTGTTCTACACTATCGCGAACCTCCTGATCGAAAAGGACTGGGTGGACCACGAGTTCGTGGACGCCCACACAGAAGGCTACGCGGACTATGCCGCCTTTGTGAAGGCATTCACCCTGGAGCGCGGCGCGGAAGCCACCGGTCTTTCCAAGGAGCAGATCCTGGAGCTTACAGAACTCATCCACAACGGAAAGAGAGTCTCTTTCTGGTGGACCATGGGCGTGAACCAGGGCTATGAGGCGGTGCGCACTGCCCAGTCCATCATGAACCTCGCTTTCCTGACGGGCAATGTCGGAAAGCCCGGCACCGGCGGAAATTCCGTCACCGGCCAGTGCAACGCCATGGGATCCCGTCTGTTCAGCAACACCACCTGCCTTTTCGCCGGAGGAGACTTCGGGGATGAGAAGGAGAGGGAGCGCCTGGCAGGTATCATCGGCATCGACCCGGACCTCATCGCGAAGAAGCCCACCCTTCCCTACAACAAGATCATCGAGGGGATCAACGCCGGCGAGATCAAAGGCCTCTGGATCCTCTGCACCAACCCGCGCCACAGCTGGACCAACAACGAGACCTTCGCCTCTGCGGCGAAGAAGCTGGAGCTGTTCGTGGTGCAGGATATCTACGACACCATCGAGAGCGCGGAGGACTGCACGGTCTACCTTCCGGTAGTCCCCGGCATCAAGAAGGAAGGCACCTACATCAATCTGGAGCGGCGCATGTCCCCCATGCGTCAGGTTCTGCCCCGCGGAGAGAACGAGATCTCGGACTACGAGTGCATCCTCGGCGTCGGCAAGGCCCTCGGCATGGGAGATGCCCTGGCGAAGTGGGAGACCCCGCGGGACTGCTTCAACCTGCTTCGGGAGTGCTCCAGGAACAAGCCCTGCGATTTTTCCGGCGTGAAGTGGGATGACCTTACGAATTCCCATGGCCGCCAGTGGCCCTATCCGGAAGGAAGGGAGGCGGAATTCGCTGAGGAGCAGCGGCGCCTTTACGCCGACGGCAAATTCTTCACGCCCTCCGGCAAGGCGAAGTTCGTCTTCGAAGAGCCGCTGGGAAATCCCTGTCCTGTGACAGAGGAATTCCCGCTGGTCTACAACACCGGCCGCGGCACCGTGGGCCAGTGGCACACCCAGAGCCGCACGAAGGAAGTGAAATTCGTGGAAGATGTGTCCCTGAAGAAGGCCTACATCTACATGAACACCCGTCTCGCAGAAGAGAACGATATCCACGAGATGGAAGAGATCCGCGTCTTCTCCTCCAACGGACAGAATGCGGTGTTCAGCGTGAAGATCACGGACAATGTCCAGTACGGCGAACTGTACGCACCCATCCATTACATCGAGTGCAACAAGCTGACCCCGTCCATTTACGACAAGTACTCCAGAGAACCTGATTACAAGGGCGGCACCTGCCGCTTCGAAAAAGTGAAGAAGGAGGGATGAGATCCATGTATCGAATTCGAATCGACCGGGACCGCTGCATCGGATGTCTTACCTGCGTGACTGCCTGCGTCGTCAGCCACGAGACCGAAAGCGGAGACGCCAGGAACCGCGTGGTGATCGACAGTGAGACCACCCCGGCCCCCATTTTCTGCCGCCACTGCGACAAGCCGGAATGCACCTTCACCTGCATGACCGGCGCTATGCACAAGAACCCGGAGACGGGCTTTGTGGAGTACGACAAAGACCACTGCGCCAGCTGCTACATGTGCATCATGTCCTGTCCCTTCGGCATCCTGAAGTACGACAGCATCCGCCACAAAGAGATCATGAAATGCAACATGTGTGTCCACCGCAGCGAAGACGGAAAAACACCCATGCCGATGTGCGTCGAGAAATGTCCCATGCACGCCATCTCGCTGGTCGAGATCTGAAAGGAGGTCCGTATGAAATATGTGGTGATCGGTTCGTCCGCGGCGGGCATCAACGCCGTCCGGGAACTTCGGAAAACGGATCCTGCCGGAGAGATCGTGCTGGTATCCAAGGATCAGAATGTGTACTCCCGCTGCATACTCCACCAGTATCTCAGCGGAGAGCGGACGCTGGAGCGTCTGAATTTCGCGGAACCCGATTTTGACAAACTGTACCGCGTGAACTGGATGCGCGGCAGAGAAGCCGTGGGCCTGGACCGGCAGCAGAAGACCCTGCTGCTGGACGGCGGGGAGAAGCTTTCCTACGACAAGCTCCTCATTGCCACCGGCTCCCACACCTTTATTCCCCCCATCAAAGGACTGGAGGGTGCGACCAATTACATCGGCTTCCGCAACATCGACGACATTGAAGTGCTGAAGGAAGTGCCGAAGACCTGCAAAAATATCGTGGTCCTCGGCTCCGGCCTCATCGGCATCGACTGCGCCACCGGCTTTCTCCACATGGGCGTCAAAGTGACGCTGGTGGATTTCGCCGGCTGGCTCCTGAACAAGCAGCTGGACGAGCGCGCCGCGAAGGCCTACATCGACGCCTTCCGCGAGAACGGCGTGGAGCAGTACTACGGCGTCGGCGTGGATGAAGTCCGGGTGGGCGACGACAAAAAGATCTATGAGATCGTGCTCAGCAGCGGTACTGTGCTTCCCTGCGACTTCTTCGTGGTGACCGCCGGCGTCCGCTCCAACGTGGAATTCTTAAAGGATTCCGGACTGGAGCTGTCCCGCTTCGGCCTCGTCTACGACGAGACAGGCCGCACCAACGATCCCGATATTTACGGCGCGGGCGATGTCTCCGGCACCAGTCCCATCTGGCCGGCGGCAGTGAAGGAAGGCATGATCGCCGCCGCCAATATGGCCGGCGGAAAAGAAAAGATGACCGACTTCTTCGCCAGCAAATCCACCATGAGCTTCCTGGGGATCCACACCATGTCCCTCGGCATCGTGACGCCCCCGGACGACACTTACCGGGTGGACGTGTACGACAAGAACGGCGTGTACAAGAAAGTGGTCTCCAAAGACGGCGTCATCGTCGGCGCCCTTCTGCAGGGCGACCTGGCCTACGGCGGCGTCCTTCAGCAGATGATCGCCAGGAAGATCGACGTCCGGAAGGTGAAAAAGCCGCTCTTCGAGATCGACTACTCCGATTTCTTCCACGAGAAGAAAGACCTGGAATTCACCTACGACCACATTTGAACCCGGAGATGAACGGCTGCGGTCATGACCAGCTGCGGAGATTAATGACCGCGGCCGCAGTTCAGCGGTATAACGAAAGGACGATTTAATATGCTTCAGAGAATCAAAAATATGCCGGTACCGGTGCTGCCGACCTTCGTCGGGACTCTGACTCTGGGAAATGTGTACGGCGGACTGGGATTTCCCTGGTTCCGTCACCTTATCATGGCCATCGCCACGGTGGTCGTGATCTTCTACATCCTGAAATTCATTATGTATCCGGACGTCTGCAGAAAGGAATACGGCCAGACCGTCCCGGCCAGCCTCTACGCCGGCTTCACCATGTGCCTCATGATCCTCGGCAGCTTCTACTACGAGAAGGGCCTCGGCTTCGGCAAGATCATCTGGCTCATCGCCGTGATCATCCACATAATCCACATCCTGGTGTTCACCATGAACAACGTGATCGTCAAACGTGATATAAACACCACCCTGCCCAGCTGGTTCGTGACCTACAACGGCCTCCTGGTCAGCGCCGTGACCGGCGGCGCCATGAACATGAAAGGCATGCTCCGGGCCATCACCATCTACGGAATTATTATCTACCTCATCCTGATCCCGATAATAGTCCTTCGGCTGATCCGCGTCCCGGTGAAGCCCGCCGTGTACCACACCATGCCCGTGGTCCTCGCCCCCTGCAGCCTCTGCGTCGTCGGCGTCCTCAACACCTTTGACGCCCCGAACCCGGCCCTGGTCACCTTCCTGTACCTCTGCGTTCTGGCATCGCTCCTCTTCATTATCATAAAGCTGCCGGACTTCTTCTCCTTTGCCTTTACCCCGGGCTTCGCCGGCCTTACCTTCCCCATGGCCATCGGCACCGTCGCCTCCACAAAAATGGCAGGCTTCCTGACCGCCCAGGGCAAAGAAGGAGCCGCCTACGCCGTCACCCAGCTCTCCGGTCTGCAGATCTTCCTGACCTCCATGCTGGTGGGCTACGTGCTCCTCAACTTCCTGCGCATGTTCCTGAGGAAAGAAATGCGCTGAAAGTGACACGTTTTCTGAGAGTGACGTGTTTTTAATGCCGGCCGGCATATAAAGCGACCCGGCGGGCGTTTTCGAGGGATTTTGAAGAATCGGTACCCCTCAGGAGAAGAAAAACCGATGATTTCTATACCATTTCTCTTGTTTCATAGCTTGATTGGGCGTTTTTAAGACATTTTGAAAAATTAGCACCCTTGTTTTCCGAAAAACAGGGGTGCTAATTTTTTGATTTTGCCAATTTACGCCCAATAGTTGACATAATATTGCTCTTTTCCATGTTTTTCCCGGATTTTTACGTCTGAGAAGGGTACGAAAATTAGAAAAACCGCAAAAAACGCCCATTAAAGAATCCGCACAGAATAACAGTGGAAACCAGAGAAAAAACTCGACGAATAAATGTCTGTGCAGTGTGCGAGATGTGTGACGGACGTCATGTTAATATTTTAACATAAGATACAGAGAACAAAACAAGTTCATAAAAAACCAGGACAACTACAAAACAACAACTCAAAAATAATAACTAAAAACAAAACTACAATCAAAAATCACAAACTACATTTGAACATATAAAAAGAGAGGGAAATTTCCATGATGAAGAGATTCGTTATTATTGCAGCAGCAGCACTTACCGCTATTGGCCTTACAGCCTGCAGCACTTCCAGCACAAAAACCGCCACTACCAGCACAACGATCGACGGAATCACAACGACCACAACGACCACTATTATCACCGAAAACGGCACCACAAGAAAAGAAGTCGTGAAGACAGTCACGGATGAAGACGGAAACATTCTTTCTGTCACGGACGGCGATGGCAATCCGATTGCTTTTGCCGATGAAAAGACCGAAGCTGCCGATGCAGTAAATGAGATCGACGCAGCAAATGAGACTGAAGCTGTTGCCGAGAATGATGCTGATATGGCAGAGGAAGCTGATGAGATCGATGAGGCCGATCCTACCGGACTTCGCGCCAGATGGCAGGAACTGTTCAGCGAAGGAGCTGAGGGTGAAAATGAGAACGGCGACCATTTCTTCTTTGCTTATGATGACCGTGATGAAGTCGGCCTGGGTTCTGTCATGATCCTGAATGCAGATATGAACGAGTTGAATCTTTATTACTTTGGCGATGTCGACATGGAAGATGATGCAATGGTGATCTATGATGTCGACGGAGAGAAAAAGCTTCCGTTCTACATCCAGGATGGAACAGAAGAGGGAACCTTTAAGATGGCATTCCTGGATGGAGATGTGGCAGAGATGCATTTCGTAGACCAGGATACGATCATCAACGACATGGTCGGTGTGGTCGAGCACCTGAACATCTGACAGGTACCGGACTATTTAAAAAGGACCTGAACAGCCATCAGGAAAATGAAGAACTGGTATAAAAACTCCCGCAGGGATAAACAGCTGTCCTGCGGGAGTTAGTGTTTGTGTCACAGTTAAAAATAAACCCCCTGCTCTGCAGGGGGAGGGAAGATCTTCAGATCAAAGTAAAACCCGTGCTAGGATAAAAGTAGGTCTGCAAACCACAAATAAACTAACACGGGAGGTGTG
>JAFSYO010000121.1 GCA_017449925.1 Stomatobaculum sp. | reverse complement strand
TTGTCATTGGGGATGACGATCAGTGTATCCACTGCCGCCTTCAGGTTCTCAATGCCGGCAATGGCATTGCTCATGCGCTGTCTTCCCTCGAACTTAAAGGGCTTCGTCACGACGCCGACGGTCAGGACGCCCATTTCCTTCGCGATCCGGGCAATGACCGGAGCAGCGCCTGTTCCGGTGCCGCCGCCCATACCGCAGGTCACGAATACCATGTCCGCGCCTTCAAAGGCCTGCTTGATCTCTTCTGCGCTCTCCTCGGCAGCCTTTTCACCGATTTCCGGCTTCGCGCCTGCGCCGAGTCCCTTAGTCAGTTTCTCGCCGATCTGCATCTGGTTCTGGGCTTTGGAAAAGCCAAGGGCCTGTTTGTCTGTATTGATCGCAATGAATTCAACACCAACAATATCTTCATCGATCATACGGTTCACGGCGTTGTTTCCAGCTCCGCCGACACCGATCACAATAATCTTCGCTGCACTCTCTTCTTCATTCATTCTGATTTCCAGCAAGGTTTCACCCTCCTATTTACTGTGAAGTCTCCCCTCCGGAGACATACTTTCTTAACATCTTTCGAAACTATAATACCGACTTTCTGAAAAAAGTGCAACTAACTTCTTCAGCGCCTTCTGAATGAAAACATTCTGTTGGGAACAGTCGGGTCATAATCGCTCAGGTCCAGCGTTCCGTCCAGGTCCTGGATCCTGGGAAGTATGTTGGAAAGCTCGGACAGCTTTCCGTTCATATCATTTGCTCCGCCGAGCAGCACGCTGACGTTTCCGATATTCAGCGTGGCGTTCAGGTCTTTGTCGTAGCGGATCATATCCGCCGGAATATTAAAGGTGGACAGGGTCTGTGTCAGGTTCAGGATCATGGAAAAGATGCGCCGGTTCTCTACCGGAAGCTCTTTGTAAAGGACGATCTGGCCGAAATGAAGACCTGTGATCTCCGGAATACCGGGCAGCCGCTGACTCGCGCTTTCCACGATGATCCCGTCCTTGTCAAAATACATCCTGGAGCTCATGTAGGTTACATATCCCACAATACTTTTTTCGTAGACGATCACCTCCACCTCTGTCGGTCCCGTAAAGGAGACCTTGTAATCCTCCACAAAAGGAATTTTCCGTTTTTTCCCCAGAATTCCGTTGACCAGACAAACCACGCAGTTCCTGGATATCCGGCTCGGGAATACCAGCTGTTCTATCTGCTCCGCGGTGTAGGTCCGGTTGCCCGTCACCTTGACAGAGGACACCGACATGCTCACACCGAGGATCGCAAGAAACAGAAAAACGGAAACAAGGACCAGAATGATCTTATGCCTCATGCCGGTCCTCCTTAAACGTCCATCTTTATCCTGTGGGCGACACTCAGCACCAGTCCGATCTCAATCATCAGAAACAGGACCGAGGTGCCCCCGTAACTGACAAACGGCAGTGTGATACCTGTGTTGGGGATGGAGTTCGTCACCACCGCGATGTTCAGGATCACCTGGATGGCGATCTGCGCCATCACTCCGATCACCAGAAGCGCGCCGTAAAGGTCCGGCGCAGAGTTCGCGATCACGAGGAAACGGTAGATCATGAACATAAAGACCAGGATCAGGGAAACGGCGCCGAACAGGCCCAGCTCTTCGCAGATGATGGCAAAGATCATGTCATTCTGCGCCTCGGGCACGAATCCCATCTTCTGGATGCTTTCTCCCAGTCCTTTTCCCATAACGCCGCCGGAGCCGATGGCGTACAGCCCCTGCAGCACCTGGAAGCCGCCGTCCTGAGGGTAATCCGCCGGGTTCTGCCACACCAGGATCCGGCTCAGCTGATAGGGCTGAAGGATCTTCATATCCAGGAGAACGTGCGCCAAAGGCACCGCGCCGATGAATGCGGCGGCTGCCATTCCTCCCAGAACAAGGTGGAACGCGTACAGCTTCGACGCCACGAAGGTCATGACAAACACCAGACCGCCCACGATAATGCCGGAGCTCAGATTGTTCTTCGCCACCAGTCCGGCGATGGGAATATCCACCGCGAACGCGATCATAAGCCCCTTCAGCGTGTTGATCTCCTTACCCATATTGACGATAAATACAGTAAGGAACAGGATAAGGGCCAGCTTCGCGAACTCCGTCGGCTGGAAGGAGAACGGGCCCACGCCAAGCCAGCGCTTCTTTCCATTGACCTCTCTTCCGATCAGCGACACCAGGATCATCAGGACATAGGACAGAAAATACGCAGGTGCGGCCCACTTCAGAGTCCAGTGGTAGTCGATCTTCGATATGAAGATCATGAAGAGGAAACCGGCCAGCGCGATGACTCCCTGTCGTTTCAGATAATAGGCGGCGTCCGCAGTCTTCGGATCGATCTGGGCCATATAGGAGCTGGAGGAATAGATCATGAGAAGGCCGAAAGACGTCAGGAATATGACAGCAAACACAAGACTGTAATCATAGAACTGCTTTTGTCCTGTCTTCTTCGCCATCCCTCAGCCCCTCCTTTCCTCTGAATTATTAACTCTGCGTCTTACAGTGCCCTGACATACTCCTTGAACTTTTCTCCGCGGACTTCAAAGTTCGGGAACATTCCCCAGCTGGCGCAGGCCGGCGAAAGGAGAACGTAATCGCCCGCGTTCGCGTAGGACGCGCAGACCTTGACGGCCTCCTGCAGGTCCTCGGCAAACATGATATTGGTAAAGCCGTGGCGCTTCGCGCACTCGGCGATGGCGTCCCTCGTCTGTCCGATCAGCACAAGGTAACGGACCTTTCCTTCGAATGCTTCGATCCACTCGTCATAGGAGGACTTCTTGTCGTATCCTCCTCCGATCAGGATCGTGGGGCCGGGCATGGCGCGGACCGCCTGGATCGAAGCGTCCGGGTTCGTGCCCTTGGAATCGTTGTAATACTTGACGCCGTACTTTTCGCAGACGTACTCGATGCGGTGCTCAACGGCCTGGAACTCTTTGCAGGTCTTCACCGTGACTTCTGTCGGGACCTTCATGCAGTCCGCGATGGCGATGGCCGTCATCACGTTCTCATGGTTGTGCCTGCCAAGGATGTTCAGCTCATCCGTGCCAAGGAGCGGCTCCGCCTTGCCGTTCTTCTTTCTGCAGATGACGCCGTCCTCGACATCGTAGCCGTCCTCCAGGATCTCGCGGCTGGAGAAGAAGACCGGGACCGCCGGGCAGCTGCCGCTCTTTCCGAAGGCGCGCAGCGCTTCGTCGTCGTAATTCAGGACGACGAAGTCTTCCTTCGTCATGTTGGTCGTGATGTCTTCCTTGATCCGGATGTAGTTCTCCATAGTGTGGTGACGGTTCAGGTGATCGGGGGTGATGTTGGTGATCGCCGCCACATGGGGATGGAAGCGGATGATGGTCTCCAGCTGGAAACTGGAGGCTTCCAGCACCGTGACCGATTTATCCGTGGTCTTCAGCGCAGCTTCCGTATAGGGGAATCCGATATTGCCCACGGTGAAGGCGTCGCCGAAAGCATTCTTCATGATCTGCCCGGTCAGCGTCGTCGTCGTAGTCTTGCCATTGGTGCCCGTCACTGCCACCAGCTGGCCCTTTGCCACCTGGAAGCCCAGTTCGATCTCACTCCAGAGCTGGACCTTGTTATCCGTCAGCATCTTCACGAAGGGAGTCTCCAGGTCGATGCCTGGGCTCATGACGCAGATCTGGATTCCCGAGATATCCGCTTTCTCCAGTTCCCCCAGCTTCAGCGTGATCTTCGCTCCCTCCGGGAACTCCGCCATCACTTTCTCTGTATCCAGTTTTTCGTTGCTGTCATACAGCAGCACCTGTCCTCCGGTCTCCAGCAGCAGTTTCGCCGCTGCGATCCCGCTTTTGCCGGCGCCGGCCACCATTACTCTATCATTCATAGTACTCTTCTCTCCTTTTTCTCTTTCTCAGCCAAGTCCCAGCCATGCAGCCAGCGACAGGATCACAGTTACGATGGTAAACACCGCGACCACCCGGGTCTCCGACCATCCTCCCTTTTCAAAATGGTGATGGATCGGCGCCATCCGGAAGAAGCGCTTTCCATGAGTCCTTTTGAAATATCCCACCTGGATCATCACAGAGATCACTTCGATCATGTAGATGAACCCGACGATGGGGATGAAGAGCGGCATCTTCATGATCAGAGCCGTGGAAGAAATAAATCCGCCCAAAGCCAGGGCCCCTGTGTCTCCCATGAAGACCTTCGCAGGATACACATTGAACAGAAGAAATGCCAGCAGGGACCCGATCACCGCGCCTGCCGCAGGAGCGCAGGGAATATTGAAGCGTATTGCCGCCGCCCCGAAAAACAAAGCTGTGATCACCGTGACAGAAGAACAGAGACCGTCCAGTCCGTCCGTAAAATTAGTTCCATTGTCTGTTCCCAGCACCACAAAGAACACCGCCGGGATATACAGGATCCCGAGTTTCAGCAAAAACCCTGTCTCGAGGCCGCCGGTAAAAGGCACCAGCATCTCTCTTGCCGATTCTCCCCGGGTGTAAAGATATCCCGCGAGGACCGCCGTAGCCAGCAGCTGAAGCGCGAACTTCTGTTTCACTGTCAGTCCCTCGGACTTCTTTTTCCGGATCTTCAGGTAATCGTCAAGAAAGCCGATAAAGCCGAAGGCCGCCGTGAAAAGGATCACCGGAACTGTCAGCGGGGCACTGCGGAAGAACGGCAGCGTACCCGCAAGGATCCCCAGGACGATCATGATCCCGCCCATGGTCGGCGTTCCCTGCTTTTTCAGGTGGCTCTCCGGGCCGTCGCTCCGGACATTCTGTCCGAACTTCATGCGGTGCAGGACAGGGATCATCTGGCGGCACAGCACAGCGCAGACTGCAAAAGAGATCAGCAGCGCATAGATCGATTGATTCATCATAATAAAGAAAAACTCCGTTGTCATTAGTATAGATTATTTCTAAAAATAATTCCGCGTTGTTTCGCGCTGTGCGCTCTCACAACGCTCCCACAACTCGGGCTCCCGTGGGAGATTCCTCCCACTTCACCCTCGTTGCGGGGCACGCCCCAAGTACTATCGCCCATCTGCAAGCAAGCTTGCATGGGCTCAGCACTTTGGGCGTTAGAATCATATTATGTCAACTTAAGACAATCCAACTTAGTATATCGCGAACACGCCGGGTCTGCAAGTCCCGGCGCAGTCGTCCATGTTTTAGATTCAATACAAACAGCGATCATTCTTCCGAAGGCGGGGCCGGGGGTTCCTCTCCTGGAGGCACGCCGGGCAGGAGGCTGTCTTCTCCGCCCTCTCCTTCTTCGCCGGTCTGCGCCGGTGCCGGTTCCACATACTCCTCTGTCTCATAGACCGGCTGGGGCTGCGGTTCTTCCGTCACGGGAGTCAGCTGGCTGATGCCCTCCTCCTGGGGAAGGTTCCAGTAAAGGCCCGCATCGTCCGCGATGTCGGCGGCCGGGAACACGTTCAGGTACGGCAGGATCTCCTGCATGATGTTGTGGAAGATGCCGCTGGCGAAGGTACTGTGGGGCTGGTCCGCCGTATGCGGCGTATCAACGATGCAGTAGCACAGGACCTGGGGATCGTCCACCGGGGCGAATCCGCAGAAAGAGACCAGATAATTGCCGGTGCCGCGGGGATATTTCTCTGCCGTACCGGTCTTTCCGCCGATGTCATACCCTTCCACACCGGCCAGCTTTCCGGTTCCCTCGCTGACAGTGCGGTGCAGGGCGTTCCGCAGGAATGCGGACGTGTCCGAGGAACAGGTCTCCCGTACCAGCTCCGGCTGGATCTCCCGGACCACTGCGCCGGAGGAATTCCGGATCTGCTTGACCACATGGGGCTGATAGTAGGAACCTCCGTTGATGGCGGAGGCAAAGGCCGCAGCCATCTGCACCATGGAACAGTTGTAGTTCTGTCCGAAGGAGTTCGTGGCAAGGTCGGAGGATGCCATCGTCTCGGGATTGTAGATCAGAGTGGAGGTCTCCGCTTCACCGGGAAGGTCGATTCCCGTCTTCGTTCCGAAGCCGAACAGGCGCTGCATCTTTCCGAAAGATTCTTTTCCCACCGACGCCGCGATGCGCATCATGACGACGTTGCAGGACTGCATGATGCCTTCCGTGACATTCAGAGGACCGTGGCCGGAACGCTTCGCGCAGTGGATCGGCCACCCGCCGACTTCCATGACACCCTCGCAGTTGTAGACTTCATTGCCGTTGATCACACCGTTCTCAAGGCCTGCTGCGACAGTGAAGATCTTGGAGGTGGATCCGGGCTCGTAGGTGTCGCTGACAGCGAAGTTGCGCCACAGTTCAAACAGGGCGTTAGTCTTCTGCTGGTCGTCCATGCCTTCGATTTCTTCAAGGCTATAGGACTTCAGGAGCGGCCCCAGATCCCGCGGATTGTTCAGATCAAACTGGTGGTTGGTCGCCATTCCCAGGATCTCTCCGTTCCCGGGATTCATCACCAGGACCGCCACGGTGTTGCCGCCCATTTCCGCTTCGAACTGAGCGATGTATTTCTCAATGGTGCTCTGCACCTTCACGTCGATGGTGGAAACGATGGTATTGCCGTCGGAGGCCGGCTTGATGACGCGCTCCAGGTTAGAATCATCGTTCAGATATCCGTACTCCCTGCCGGAAATACCCACCAGCTGGCTGTTGTAGTACTGCTCGATCCCGCCGGAGCCCTCTGCCCCGTCGCTCAGGGAGAAGCCCAGGACATTACAGGCCATGGCGCCGTAGGGATACGTCCTCAGGTAGGAATCCTCGAACCACACACCGTAAACGCGCTGGGTGTCGCCCGCCACACGGAAAGCTTTGTTGACTTCGTCCCTCCGCTCCTCGAAAAGGGTCTTCTGTTCGTGGGACAGCTGTTTGTCATAGCGCACATAGTGCGATTCCGACCGTTCAGCCAGCACGGACCGGATATCCTCCGCCTTGTAGCCGAACACTTCGCAAAGAAGGTTCACCGTGGGTTCCAGATATTTGTCCTGGTCCGAATTGATCTGGAAGGGATCCAGGATGAGGTTGTAGACTTTGTTCGTCGTGGCCAGGAAAGTCCCGTTCCGGTCCACGATGTCGCCCCTGCGGTAGGGGATCTCTCTGGAGTCATAGCGCTGCTGGGACAGGACCTTCTGGTTGTAGGTCTCCGCGTTGTAGTGCTGGATATACCAGAGGCGATAAATTAAAGCAAACAAAGCCAGCATGATCACCAAAGCGGTGACTGCCAGCTTTTCTCGCATATACAGCAGCATCCCGCTGCCTGCGGGACGCTTGTTATTTCTTTTTTGCCGTTTCTCCCGGGATGTCCTCATATTGCCTCACATACTCACTTTCCGTCTTTTTGTAGCGAATAACCTGATTCCGGTCCGCGTAGACCATGCCAAGCTGAGTAGTCGCCACGTTGTAAATATGATCGAGGTCAATATCGGTATGGATCGCTGTCTGGAGTGCGTCGTTTTCGCTCTTCAGGGCCTCCAGCTGCTGCTCGTACTTTTCGATGGCTCTCATGCTGGAGGAAATGGAAGACTTCACGTGGATGTAGCTGCAGCAGATCAGAAGCGCTGCCACAGTCGCCAATGTCAGCATGATAAGATAAGGAAGATCCATGCGGAGCGCCTGCTCCTGTCTGCGTTTCACCGCGCGGTTGTGGCGGCGTGCCTGCAGTCTGCGGGCTCTGCGGGCTTCCTCTGCTCTTTCCGGTGCAAGGACCCGTGCCGTGTTGTCATAATTATATTCTTCGACGGTACGGATGTACGCGTTTGCGCTGCTTCCTCTGCGAACGCTGCCTGATGTCCTTCTGCTCATTCTGTTCCCCCCTCCATTTCCGCAGCTTTCTCACCGCAGAAAAGGTACTTCATGTTCTTTCAAAAATCCGAAGCTTTGCGCTCCTGGAGCGCGGGTTTTCTTCCGTCTCTTCCTCCCCCGGAAGAATGGGTTTTTTCGTGATCACTGTACCCCTGCTTTTCTTGCCGCATACGCAGACCGGGAAACCCGGCGGGCAGGTACAGGGCGATTCATTTCTCCGGAAGCCGGTCTTCACGATCCGGTCTTCCAGGGAATGGAAGGTAATGATGCACAGCCTTCCTCCCGGTTTCAGGAGCCCGATCAGGTCGTCGATCGAGTCCTCCAGGACTTGCAGCTCTCCATTCAGGGCAATCCGGAGAGCCTGAAACGTCCGCATGGCCGGATGACCTCCCGTCACCTGGATCTTTATAGGAATGGCCCCGCGGATGATGTCGGAAAGCTCTCCCGTGGTACGAATGGCCTTCCGTTCTCTTGCCTGCACGATGTGCCTGGCGATATTCTTCGCGAAACGGTCCTCGCCGTAGTCGCGGATAATACGGAACAGCTCCTGTTCCGTACATTCGTTTACAAGATCAGCCGCTGTGCGTTCCGACCTCCGGTCCATACGCATGTCCAGCGGCGCGTCTTCCATGTAGCTGAATCCCCGTTCCGCGGTATCCAGCTGGTAGGAGGACACCCCCAGATCCAGATAAATCCCGTCCACTGCCTCGAACCCTAAGTCAGTGAGCACCTGTTTCATATTTACGTAATTGTCGCGGACAATGGTGACCCTGTCCCCATAGGGCCTGAGGCGCTCCGTCGCTGCTGCGATGGCGTCCGCATCCTGGTCGATGCCTATCAGCCTTCCGCCTTCTGTCAGCCGCTCTGCGACTGCCGACGCATGGCCTCCGCCGCCCAGCGTTCCATCCGCATAGATGCCGTCCGGACGGATATTCAGTCCCTCGATCGTCTCTTTCAGGAGGACCGACACATGCCGGAAGATCATAAGACGATCCCCAGTCCGTCCAGTCCTGCCGCGATCTCTTCCACGTTCTCTTCGAACTTCTGCTCCTCTGCCCAGCGCTCCGCGCTCCAGATCTCAACTCTTGAGCCGTTGCCGGCGAGTACCGCATCCTTTGAGATGCCTGCGTACTCCCGCAGGTTGGAAGGGATCAGTATTCTTCCCTGACGGTCCGTCTCGCAGTTCACTGCGCCGGACATCAGGAAACGGGTGAATTTTCTGGCGTTCACATTCGTCAGAGGCAGGGAGCGGAGTCTCTCCACCAGCTTCTCCCACTCTTCATTTCCATAGACGAAAAGACATCCGTCAAGCCCCTTCGTCACTACGAATTCTTCGCCTAATTGTTCACGGAACTTAGAGGGGACGATCAATCTCCCCTTGGTGTCCATCGTATGGTTGTACTGTCCCATGAACATCATATGTCACCCACTATCCACCACTATCTACCACTTCATGACATTATAATAATAAAACCGTAATAAAATTGCAAGGCGAAACAGGCAAATAAAGTCAAAAAAAATGAGCATCCGTGCGGGTTTTCACGGATGCATCAAGATGTGGTGGAAAGTGGGGGAGGAAACACAACATGTGCTCTCCCCCCACTTTTGCCTTTTGGTGGAGGCAGGTGGGGGGCTCGCCTGATGACGCGGGAAGACTGGGGGGCGGTACCTTCGGACAGCAGTCTGATGTCATTTATATCCTTTTGATTGTGTTCTATATCCTATCAGAAAGAAAATCATGTTTTTTCTTCAGCCTTTTTTCGTCTCCTCCCGACGATAATCAAAATTGTCGCGACGATAAAGCAGACGCCTGCGATGCACTGGGACACAGCGAGGTTCGTGCCGGGAATCAGGAGGGAGTCCGTGCGGAGTGCTTCGATCCAGAACCGCCCAAGTCCGTACCCTGCGATGTAAGCGAGGAATATCTCTCCCGTGAACGCCTGGTGCTTTCTCCAGAAGAAGAGGATCAGGAGAAGAAGGCACAGGTTCCAGCAGGACTCGTACAGAAAGGTGGGGTGTACCTGAATGTATTCCGTTCCGTTCTCCAGGATCAGATGCTTAAGGAGCTCCTCGTCGATCATGATGGGGTTTACGATCTCCTTGCGGATCCTCATTGCAAACAAGCTTTCCGTGTAGCTTCCGAAGGCTTCGCAGTTGAAGAAGTTCCCCCACCGTCCCAGGATCTGGCCTACCAAAAGGGTCAGAACCAGAGAATCCGCCATGGCAAGGAACTTTTTGTTTTTCAGGCGGCACCAGACGATCAGTGTCAGGATCCCTCCGATCACACCGCCGTAAATTGCGAGACCGCCGGCCCGGATGTTCAGGATCTGCGGCAGATCGTTCTTATAGGAGTCCCACTGGAAAAAGACATAGTAGAGACGCGCTCCGACAATGCCGAACAGAATACCGTAAATAATAAAATCATAGATCGCGTCCTCTCCCATTCCCCGGCGCTCCGCGTCTTTTGCGGCGACCCAAGTGCCCAGGATCATCCCGATGCCGATGATGATCCCGTAAAAGGCAATACGGAATCCGAAGACATCAATGCCGCTCACCATATGCCATACGGTGAGGCCGAGATTTACAAATTTCAGATCATAAACCAATGCTGTGTACCTTCTTCGTACCGCGTCCGCGGTCCGTCCTTTCGTCAGTCGGTCTTTATATAGTGCCTGGTCAGGTCCGCGTCCGATACCTCGATCGACCCGGACGCCCGGTCCCACACCAGTCTTGTGACCATTCCATCTTCATCCCGGCATATCCATCTGCCGGCGCCTTCTTTCTGAAACTCCTGGTAGTGGAGCGTGAAGTCTCCTCTTTTGCCCTCTGATCCAAATGCCGCCATCAGGCCGTCGCCCCAGGGCGCGCATTCAAGCGTCCGGGTCCTGTCCTTGGAAGCTTCGCGGGAGCCTCCGTCGTTGTAGATGATCCGGTCCATGCGGTATTTTCCCTGGGGGGGCTCTGCAGAGGCCTGTGAAGTTCCTTGCCCGGAAGACTGCGATGATCCGCCGCCTGAAGTTCCTCCGTCTGCGGTCCCGCTGCCGTCCATCCGGACATGTACCACCGCGCCGTTCACCACCCAGGCGCCGTTATAATCGACCTCATACCCTTCTTTCGTCATATAATCCGTGATCAGCCATCCGTCATCATCGAACAGGTACCACTCGCCCAGACCGTCTCCATTTCCGTCGATCAGTTCCCAGCCGACAGCCCAGGTGCCGTCCAGGTGATCATACCACCAGGAATCAGGATCATCTTCCCCGTTCTTCCACTGGCCTGCCAGGGCTGTCAGAGTCATGGCGAAAGAAAAAAACACGCAAAGAAAAAAAGCCGCGGGCAAAGATGTCAGTTTTCTGTTCTTCCCCATGATCGTCCCTCCCTGATCTTTGTTGATCCTTAGTGATTCTTGTCGTTTTATTATAACACATTTCAGAACCAGGGACGCTGGATAGTCATATTGCAGTTTTGCCGCAAAAAAATTATAATCCAAGGAAGAATACTCGATATCAAGGAGACTCATTAAAAATGAAATTAGGAATCGTAGGTCTGCCGAACGTCGGCAAGAGTACCTTATTCAATTCTCTCACCAAGGCTGGCGCCCAGGCGGCGAACTATCCTTTCTGCACCATCGACCCCAATGTGGGAATCGTGGCTGTTCCGGATGAACGGCTGAAGAAGCTGGGAGACCTGCACCACTCAAAGAAGGTCACTCCGGCGGTCATCGAGTTCGTGGACATCGCGGGCCTTGTCAAGGGCGCGTCGAAGGGCGAGGGCCTGGGCAACCAGTTCCTGGCGAACATCCGCGAGTGCGACGCCATCGTCCACGTGGTGCGCTGCTTTGAGGACGAGAACGTGATCCATGTGGACGGCTCCGTGGATCCTGTCAGGGACATCGATACCATCAACCTGGAGCTGATCTTTGCGGATCTCGAGGTGTTGGAGCGCCGCATTTCCAAGACTTCCCGCTCTGCCATGAACGACAAGTCCCTGAAAAAGGAGCTGGAGATCCTGAAGGAGCTGAAGGCGATGCTGGAGGAGGGGAAGCCCGCCATCAACTATGTGAAGGACGATGCCGATGTCATGGCTTTTGTGCGCTCTCTCTGCCTTCTCACCGCGAAGCCGGTCATCTTTGCCGCCAACGTGAAAGAGGACGACCTGGCGGACGACGGCGCCTCCAATCCCCATGTGCAGGCCGTCCGCAAATTCGCCGCGGAAAGCGGCAGCAAGGTCTTTGCCGTCAGTGCCCAGATCGAACAGGAGATCGCCGAACTGGACGATGATGAGAGAGCGGACTATCTGGAGGCTCTCGGCATCTCCGAGTCCGGCCTGGATAAGCTGATCGCCGCCAGCTATGATCTGCTGGGACTTCTCTCCTTCCTGACCACCGGCGAGGACGAGACCCGGGCCTGGACCATTAAGAAAGGAACAAAGGCACCGCAGGCCGCCGGCAAGATCCACACGGATTTCGAGCGCGGCTTCATCCGGGCGGAAGTCATCAACTACGACGACCTTATCGCCTGCGGTTCCTCCAACGCCGCCAAGGAGAAAGGTCTGATGCGCCTGGAAGGCAAGGACTACGTCGTGCAGGACGGCGACGTGATCCTGTTCCGGTTCAACGTTTAAGTTACCGGACATGTAAGAAACCGCTCATAGAGAGCAAAAATGAACAAGGCTTCGGAAGTAAGTAAGCTTACTGTCCGGAGCCTTGTTTTTTATCTTGTGTCTTCTTTAGAATATTGTGTCTTCTTCGGTTTACCGCCCTCTTCCTGTGATGGAGGTCCAGAGATTCCACAGTTTTTCTGTAGTGAGGGGGGCGTCGGAGTAATTGACGTGGTTCACCGCCGCCAGTTCTTCGGGGTAGTCCTTCAGCAGGAAGGCCCGCACGTCCGGTCCGCAGAAGTGCGTGACAGTGGGGATGAAATCCCAGTCCGTGATCCTGGTCCCTTCCTGGTCCTTTGTGATTGTCACATCCGCCAGCCCGCCGAGGATGCGGGGGATCTTTGTCTGGGCCGAGATCAGGTTGCCGCAGGACCAGAAGACCAGGCCGGTATTCCCCGCTGCCGTAGTGACAAAGCCTGCGGGCTCCACCACATGGGGATGGGCACAGATGACCAGATCGGCGCCTGCGTCGATAAGGGAGTGTACATAGCCCTGCTGGTAGGCAGTGGGCTGGTAGTGATACTCCTCGCCGATATGGAGGAAGCAGACTGTCATATCCGCCTCGGATTCCGCCGTACGGACGTCCTGCAGGAACTTGCCCTGCTGGCTCAGGAGATTCACGAAATAATACTGGGAGGCGCTGAAACCGTTCAGGCCGTAGGTGTAGTTGAACATGGCAAGACGGATGCCGTTCTTCTCCACGTAGTCGATGGTGTTGAAGGCTTCGGGAGATTCGTGGATTCCCAGAAGTTTGATCTCCGGATGGACCGTCTTCCAATAATTCAAAGTGTCGCTGACACCGCGGAGGCCCTTGTCCCAGGTGTGGTTCGTGGCGGAAAGCACGATGTCAAAGCCGCTGTCCACCAGGGCCTCTCCCATGACCTGCGGAGTCCCGAAGGTCGGGTAATCGCTGATCAGGGCGTTGTCGGAAATAAAAATGGTCTCCTGGTTGATCACCGCCAGGTCCCGGGACTGAATAGTGTCCAGAATCGGCGTGTAGAGGAAATGGAAATCATAGTTCCCGATCTCAGGACGCCACGCCTTGTCCACGATGGTCTTGTGGATCAGGTTGTCGCCTGCCGCGATCATGGTCAGGGTGCCGCTGCCGGAAGAGGACTGCGCTGCGGCAGCTTGGGCGGAAGAGGACTGCCCCGTCTCTGCCGCCTGGGTCTGCGCCTCTTCTGTTCCAGCTCCTGCTTCTGACCCGGTTTCACTCCCTGCCTGTGTCTGCAGGCCGATGCCGGGTCCCTTGACCTCAGTCTCCGGCTTGTGGGCGTGGCCCGCCGCCAGCGTTTCGGAAGGGCTCGCAGCAAAGAAAATCGCGGAGCAAAGAATCAGGACGAAGAGACCCGGAGTCCCGCTGTAGTACTTCTTTCCTCCTCTTCCTCCGCCGATCAGGCGGTCCTCCAGGGCGGAATAAAAGAATACCAGAGCCGCACCCAGGGAAACACCCGCAAGAATATCAGTAAACCAGTGTACGCCGGAAAGGAAGCGGCATATGACGGTGACCAGCGCCAGCACTCCCAGAATATCCACCGCGATATCCCTGTACGCAGTACCCCGCAGCCTCCGGTTCAGCTGTATCATGCCGGTGCCGCAGATGACGAGCGCCAGCAGACTGTGGGAGGACGGGAAGGATGCCTCCTTGCCCTCGTCCAGGATGATGGGCCGGTAATTGATCACCACTTTTTCAAAGAAAATGTAGATGATCAGAAGAAGGACATAAAAAGCGCCGAGAAGAAGGATATCGCTGTCCACTTCAAACAGGCTTCTTCTCTGGACCAGCTGCAGCACTCCAAGAATTGCAAACCCTGCTGCCACCAGCAGGACCAGTCCTCCGCTGATCTTGGAGATCGTATAAAACAGCGGATGATGTCCGATAAGGTCATGCAAAGGTCCGTTCAGGAAAGCAAGTCCCACCTCTGTGCTCTCCGGACCGATGGGACGCACGTCGAACTTACGCACCATCAGGAGCAGCAGCAGGAATACGATCACCAGGATCCATCCGTTCCTCATTTTGATATCGGACGCAGAGCCCTTTCTTTTCTTAGCCATTTCCGTTTCCTCCGTCTGTTCTCATTTGAATTCGGTCTTCAGGATCTTCACCCGGAACACAAGGTAGTGGGGATCGTCCGCTGAAGTGTAATGCTTCTGCAGGGCGGTCCTCTCATCCAGGAACCTCTGCTTCAGGTCCCGGTCAAAACACTCTGTGGCTTCTCCCGTGATCCGGAGCCACTCCCTGGTCCCGTCCTTTTTCGCCAGGATCTGGATGTTCCCGTTCTCCCGAAGCTGCCTGTGGGTCTCGTTCCTGTCATTAGTGGCAATATAGAGGTACTCTCCCACTTCAATGATCGCCCCGAAGGGCCTTCCCGCCGGGAAATCCCCGTTCATGGTCAGCAAAAAATAGCACCCGCACTCACGGATGAACTCCAAAGCCTTACTCATTATCCGTACTTCCTTTCCTCTTTACAGCTGACTGCTTATACCCGGCTGTTCACAACTGACTGCCGTATCTGCCGCGCCCCGCGCGGAATGCGGCGATGATCCCTTCACAGCCCTCCAGTACATCCCGGTAAGCAGTCTCAAAGTCCCGGGTGTACCACGGGTCCGGGACCTCCTGTCCGGGACGCCCTGCGTAGTCCAGAAGGTTCCGGAATTTGCCCTCCGGGTCCTGCCGGTACATACGATTCATATAATACAGATTTTCCGAATCCATGGCAATCAGTAAGTCAAAGTTATCATAATCCCGACGGGTCATCTGCCGCGCGTGATGCCCTCCGCAGGGAATCCCGTGGCTCTCCAGTGTGCGCCGCATGGGCGGATACACCGGTTCCCCGATCTCCTCCGTGCTAGTCGCCGCGGAATCGATCATGAACTCCTTCTCCAGACCTTCCCGCCTCGCCAATTCCTTCATCACATAGCACGCGGCCGCGCTCCTGCAGATGTTGCCGTGGCAGATGAACAAAATCTTTATCATCTCTCTGTAACCCTTCATAAACCTTTATTTTAAGCCATTTTTCAGGCTCTACAATTCTGAACTGTTTGTATGTCTACATAAGTTTACGCCAATTTTACGCCAATTGGCGTCAGATTTGGCGTAGAGACTGCGTTCCGGCGTATCGGTCCGAAATCGACCACCTTCCGAAGCTGATCTGCCGCCTTGTCATAGTTCGCATGGGTGTACACATTCAGAGTGACTCCTACCTCAGAATGTCCCATCAGATACTGCAGATTCTTCACATCCATCCCGGCATTTGCCAGGTTCGTGCAGAAGGTGTGCCGGAACACATGCGGTGTGATGTTCGGAAGCGAAATCTCCGGGTGAAGCTTCCTGAACTTCTTCATGGCCCACCGCATCTCATTCTCGATATGGAGTGCTACCTTCGGCTGAAGATTCTTGTCGATCAGCAAAAAGCCGCTGTACCCGTCGATCTCATGCTCACTGGAAAGCTTCGGCCTGTTCTTCAAAATGTTCCGAAAGCTCTGCTCGACCTCCTCCGTCATTGGAACAAAACGGCTGCCGCTTCTGGTCTTGGTCTTCTCTACATAGTATCTGCCGCCGCGTTCCCTGACAAGCTGGTGGTCGACCCGAATCCTGCGTTTCTTAAAATCCAGATCTTCCATAGTGAGACCGCAGAGTTCGCTGACACGAAGCCCTGTTCCCAGAAGGACTACGAACTCATCATAATATCTGTGACCGGAATATCCGTTTCTTCATCCAGGCTGTATGTAATTGTTTTGTCCCTGAAGCATTGGCTGCAAAGATTACGTGCGATCGTATACAGATACTGCAGCTGGCGGTTTTCATCCCGGTACGTTCTGCTTCCAAGAAACCGAAGGAAAGCTTCCTGTGTCATATCTTCCGCCATATGCCTGTCGTGAAGATGAAAATACAGATATTTGAAAATCCGGTCATATTGATCTTCAAGATTCACCAGATGCCCTCCTTCCTGAATTGTTTTCATTAATGTATAACGGAAAAATGCTCTGTTTGTGCGCTAAAAATAATGCTTATCAAAAAGAAAAGCACGTACCTTACGGTCATTGAGATCGTAAGTATGACGTGCTGTGTTTAAAATATACTATCCTGGTATCCGTCTGGAAGGATTGACCCTTCTGAACTTAATCGCCCTCTCCGGTGTTGTTTCCGGACAATCTTCATCAAAAACGATGGGCTTTTTCTTTGCTTCCTCTAGTTGTTTAATCTCCTCATCTGTCAAGATCTCACTAATCGTTTTAATATTTTCCATAATACAACCCCCGTTCAAAACTGGTCGCTCTTCTGGCAGAAATAATCCTTGTCACCGTCGTATTTTCCTTCTGCTCCCGTTCTGTATAAACCACAAACAGAATATCCTCAGACTTTCCAATATGACCCACGGTATAATCACGTGTTGCGGCACTGATATCTCCTATTGTGTCATATCTGTCTTCTTCCAGACTATTGTCGTCATCGTACATTTCGATTCTGTCATAATCCAGAAAAACCCTGGCTGCAATCTCAAAGGATATGCCATGCTTTCTTATATTTGCTATGTTCTTTTCCTCATCATACTCAAAGGCCATTCCGTTAAGTAAGAACGATACAGTCATTGCTTTCACCTCTTAATTTATAGTACCAAAAAAAACACCGTTAATCCACCGGCAAAATCATCAAGAACGCAGCGCAGGCAGATAATCCTCTCAACCACCTGGCTCCCGATATGAGAGATAAGTATGACAGCAAAGCGGTTTCCCATCCCATCCTGTTCAGATAAGATAAGATAGATCTTATTATTATCAGTATAACTACTCTCATTCTTATTACGGTTTGATTATCACACCTCCGCAAATTTGAAAATCACGATTCAGTGGTATGATTATCATACTTCCTGAACCGTGATTTTCACATTTCTTGAAATATCCTTGCGTTCGTTATCCACGCTCTTGTGGATAACTTTCCTTACATTGCTGTTTCCTTCCTGATGAAGTTCTTCACATAGATCCGGTCAGGTCTTCCCAGGCCCTGCTTCCTGCGTTCTATCAATCCCGCTTTTTCCAGTTCCTTCAGAAGCTTCACCGCCTTCTGCTTCGCGCAGTGGAGACATTTCATAACTTCTTCTACTTTGAAGTAAATATAGACCCGCCCCAGTTCATCCCTCCAGTCATTCATCTGAGAAAGTCCTGTGCGGTCCAGCAGGAGTCCGTACAGAATTCTTGACTCCGCTGTCATCTTCCGGAACTCCGGATCCGTGAACAGCACTTTAGGCACCCGGTAAAAAGTAAAACTGTCCGCCAATGTTCTGTCCATAAATTCATGCATCACATATCCTCCCTGCCTTTCGGCTGATTGAAGTGCGTTTTAGATGACCGCTATGGTCATATCCAGATCGCACTATGTAAGGAGCTTTCTGTTATTCGGAATCCTGCTTTTATTTTTCGGATATGTGATTTTTAAAAAATGGCGTAGAAATTGGCGTCAAAAAGCTTTGTTCATGCTTTGAAAATGGCTTGTTTACTCAATGTCATTAACTTAAGGAAGACCACCTCTGATATGGGGTGGTTTTCCTTTTATGCTTTATGTAGTGATAAATATAAAATTAAATCTATACATTTGCTTGAAATAATGTTATAATTGTAGTGAGAATTACAATGAG
>JAFSYO010000120.1 GCA_017449925.1 Stomatobaculum sp. | reverse complement strand
GCACCGGCAGTGAAAAAGGGCGGCGAGACCGGCCCCAGAAAGAAAATGATCCTGAAGGACGGCAGCGCCAAAGAGCGGGTGGATAAACTCGTCTCCGAGCTGAAAGCCGAGGGCATCGACTTCACCGTCGGCATTCCCGCCGACACGCCCATCATCGAAGCGGAGCGCGTCGTCAGCGCAGGCAAGGGCATCGGCCCCAAGGAGAACATGAAGCTGATCGAGGATCTGGCAAAGGCCGCCGGCGCCGCCATCGGCTCCAGCCGCCCCGTGGCCGAGACCCTGCAGTACGTCCCCATCAACCGCTATGTCGGTATGTCCGGCCAGAAATTCAAGGGCAATCTCTACATTGCCTGCGGTATTTCCGGCGCCATCCAGCACCTGAAGGGCATCAAGGACGCCGCCATCATCGTCGCGATCAACAAGAACGCCAACGCGCCGATCTTCAAGAACTGCGACTACGGCATCGTGGGCGATGTCAACGAGATCCTGCCGCTGCTCACTGCCGCCCTGGATACCGGAGAGAAGCAGCCGGCTCCGCCCATGGTGAAGCTGAAGAGGGATATCCCCGTCGAGAAGCTCCCGCCGAGAAAGATCAACATCTGCAACGGCTGCGGCTACGAATACGACGCCCTGCTGGGCGACCCGGACAATGAGATCCGCCCCGGAACCTCCTTCAAGGATCTGCCGGCGGAATGGACCTGCCCGCACTGCGGCGAGGCAAAGGACGGCTTCATTGAAATCGAAGTCTGATGATTTTTCCGGTTCATGAGGCCATTGAAGTTTCCGGCTCATGAGGCCAACGAAGCGTCCTTACCAAAACAATTAAATGCCGCAAATCAGAAGGAGGAACACAGAATATGTATAATTACCGCAAAGTGACAGACGACCTCTACTGGGTCGGCGCGGATGATCACCGCCTGGCCCTGTTCGAAAATATCCACCCGCTGTATCACGGTGTCTCCTACAACGCTTACGTGCTGCTGGACGAGCAGACCGTTCTCTTCGACACCGCGGACTGGGCAGTGGGCCGCCAGTTCATCGAAAACGTCAAGGCCGTGCTGGGAGACCGTCCCCTGGACTACATGGTCATCAACCACGTGGAGCCGGATCACGCCGCCTCCATCGAGGAGATCCTGCTCCGCTGGCCGAATGTGAAGATCATCACCACGCCGAAGGCAGTCATCATCCTCCGCCAGTTCGGCTTCCCCATTGAAACAGAGCAGATCACAGAAGTGAAAGAAGGGGACACCTGGTGCTTCGGCGCCCACACCGTGGCTTTTGTGAACGCTCCTATGGTCCACTGGCCAGAGGCCATGGTGACCTTTGATACTACCAACGGCGTTCTTTTCTCCGCCGATGCCTTCGGCTCCTTCCGCGCTCTGGACGGCAAGCTGTTCGCCGACGAGCACAACTTCCCCGTGGAGTGGATCGACGACGCCCGCCGCTACTACACCAACATCGTCGGGAAGTACGGCCCCCAGGTCATGGCGCTTTTAAAGAAGGCCGGCGGCCTGGACATCAAGTACATCTGCCCGCTGCACGGCCCTGTCTGGAGAAAGGACATCGGCTACATTCTGGACAAGTACATCCACTGGGCTTCCTACAAGCCTGAGGAGAACGGCGTCATGATCGTCTACGCCTCCATGTACGGGAACACCGAGAACGCGGCCGAGATCCTGGCGGCGAAGCTGGCGGAGCGGGGCATCACCAACACCCGGCTCTACGATGTCTCCAGCACTCATGTGAGCTACCTGATCTCCGACCTCTTCAAGTACAGCCACCTGGTGCTGGCGTCGGTGACCTACAACCTGGGCATCTTCCCGCCCATGCACAATTTCCTTGAGGACATGAAGGCTCTGAACCTCCAGAACCGCACCGTGGCCATCATGGAGAACGGCTCCTGGGCTATCCGCTCCGGTGCTCTCATGAAGGAAAAGGTCGAAGCGCTGAAGCATATGACCATCCTGAACGACAGTGTCACCATGGCTTCCTCCCTGCGGGAGCAGAACGTCGCGGAGGTCGACGCCCTGGCCGACGCCATCGCAGCTTCCATCGTCGCGAGCTGAGGTACGCGTTTTCGGCCCAACTTGCCTGATAACACACAAAAAAGAGCTCCTGGCCAAAAAACCAGGAGCTCTTTTATATTTTGATTTCTCTTGTTTGAAGCGCCTCGCCGTCATCAATAGTGCACATAGACGGTCTCGCCGGGATAAACATGGTCGTAAAGCTTCTTGGCGAAGGAAAGGGGCAGGTTCACACAGCCGTGGCTGCCGCTGTATTTATAGATCTCTCCGCCGAAGGTGCCTCTCCAGGTGGCGTCGTGGAGACCGATTCCTCCGTCGAAGGGCATCCAGTAGTTCACGAAGGATGCATACAGGTTCTGGGATCCGCGCAGGATCCGGTTCCTCTGCTTGTAATCGATCTTGAACACGCCGGGATGGGTCGCCCTGGACTTGTTCGGGATACCGGTAACACAGGCGCTCTCCATCACCTTCCTGCAGTTCTCGTACAGTGTGACGTGCTGGTTTCCGATGTCCACCTCCACGTAGTTGAAGCCGTAGCCCATTTCAAATCCGGGATCAGCTTCCAGGAGCGGGATATGGATCTCGTCCTCCGCCATCATCACCTCGACAGGGGTCGGAAGGAGATCTTCCGGATTCTCTTCAGCCGCAGCATCGGCACTCTGGGCGTCAGAGCCGGTCGCCGACGCATCAGAACCGGACGCCTTCTCAGCTTCCTCGGCCTTCTTTTTCTCCGCGGCTTTCTTTTCTTCCGCAGCCTTCTTTTCTTCCGCGGCTTTTTTCTCTGCCGCCGCTTCGGCTGCCGCTTCCTCTGTCACCGGATTCTCGATATACAGTCCGTTGTAGAGGACTGCTTTGCGGTAGTCAGGTTTTTCTTCCTCGACAGCCTCTTCCTTGCTGTCTTCCTTCTTCTCTGCGTCCGAGGACGATGCCTCCGGTTCCGCAGCTTTCGCGTCAGCAGCCGGTTCCGGTTCCGGAACACTGATCACAGCCACCATTTCCGGCTCCGGGATCAGCTTTGCTTCTGCCTCAGCGAGGATCTTTGCCTTCTCTTCTTCCGTATCGGCGTTCTTTGCGTCCTTCTGAGCCTGCTTCATGACCTTTTCGTTGGCAGACTCTCTCTTGCTCTTCTGGCTGCTGGTTTCGGGCGCCGGCATATCCAGTCCGATCCGGGAAGCAAGGATATTCGTAAACTCCTCGTAGTCGACAATGTAACGCTGGCCGTTCTTTTCCTGCAGTCCCTGAAGGATGTCGCCAAGCTGGTCCTGCAGTCCTTCCGCATAGCTCCGGATCTGTACGGCATCCAGTCCCTTCTGGCCGTCCTTTGTCTCTGTCAGCCAGCTGTTCAGCGTTTCTCCGGTGAGCACCTGCTCCTGGTCTCCCACCACCAGTCTGTACTGATGATTGACCAGCGCGTTCCGTTCCTCTGCTTCTGTGTTCAGCGCGGAATCGTCAGCCAGCACCGCGGCCTTCACTGCGAACTGCTCTGTGAGATCAATGTCCTGGCTCTCACCCTCGGCCGCGGTCTTGACAGCTTCAAGCACTGCTGAGCGGTCTCCCTTCCAGCCGTCGGCGTCGGAGATCACCTTATATCCGCCGTCCTCATTGAATTCTGAAAGGACGGCGTCCACCGGCGCAATGTCCAGCTGCAGCAATCCCTGCTCCTCCAGAAGTTTTTCCGCCGCTTCGGTATCAAAAGCCAAAGTCCTGCCGCTGGGAACCTCCCGGGACTGGAAGACTTCCACCGGCCAGGCCAGCGGATTCCTGCTCCCGGAAACATTGTTCAGAACGGCGTTATCGTCCGCGATGGAAAGGACATCCGGCACATTCAGGGTGTACTCTTTATCCTGCGCATGGATCTTAAGAGTCCCCTGGATCGTATCCGCCCGGACCTGCTCCAGGACATCGGCATCCGTCATCATGGATGCATTTTTCCCGTCCACTGTCGTATTCGGAAATGTGTGTCCGCTGAAGTAGGCGGCCCCGCCCGCATAGACCGTGGCAAGAAGAACAGCCGCAATGGCGGCTGCATTTTTACGGTTAAGGTTCATTTTTTAAGCCTCCCGAAAGCATAAACCATCAGGATCCGCCTGGGGCTTCCCGGAAGATTCAAGCCCTGACTGCGGTTCCCGGGTTTTCTGAAAACCATTCAGTATACTTTAACACACGATAGTTTCTGTGTCACGAGTTTCTGTGTCAAAATATTCTCAAAAAATATATCGAGATGTATATTGGCTTTCGGCGGATCTGATAGGCGGGGCGGAAAATCGGGCGGATCTGATAGGCGGGACGGAAAATCGGGCGGATCTGATAGGCGGGACGGAAAATCCCGGATCAAACAGGTTTCACAATCAGCCGGTTTGTGATATACTGCGTTGTTGTACTGCGACAGAATAATCGGCCCGCGTCCCGGGCCGGAAAGATATAATTGGCCCGCGTCCCGGGCCGGAAGGAGCGTTCCATGTCCGTTTATATTCCTGAAAACTATGATCCTGTACTTACCGTCCGCCAAACACAGGAAGCGATCAAGTTCATCCGTGACCTCTTCCAGAAAGAATTCGGCAAGCAGATGAACCTGGAGAGAGTCTCCGCTCCTCTGTTCGTGACCCGAAACAGCGGCCTGAACGACAACCTGAACGGCGTGGAGAGGCCTGTCAGTTTCGACATGCTCGGCGTCCCCGGAGAGACCATTGAAGTCGTCCAGTCCCTGGCAAAGTGGAAACGCTATGCCCTGGGCGATTACGGCTACAAGCCCGGCGAAGGTATTTACACCAGCATGAACGCGATCCGCAGGGACGAAGTCCTGGACAATCTGCACTCCTGCTACGTGGACCAGTGGGACTGGGAGCGGGTCATCCGCAAGGAAGACCGCACCAGGGAGACGCTGGAGGACACCGTCCGCCAGATCTATATGATCGTGAAGCACATGCAGCACGAGGTATGGTACAAGTACCCGGCCGCAGTGTACCGCCTGCCCGCGGATATCACTTTCATCACCTCCCAGGAGCTTCTGGACAAATACCCGGATCTCTCCCCGAAGGATAGAGAGAACGCGATCGCAAAGGAATACGGCGCCGTGTTCATCGAACAGATCGGCGACATCCTTTCCAACGGCGAACCCCACGACGGCCGCGCGCCGGACTACGATGACTGGGAGCTGAACGGCGATATCCTCTTCTGGTTCGAGCCGCTGCAGTGCGCCCTGGAGCTTTCCTCCATGGGCATCCGCGTCAGCGAAGAGAGCCTGGAGGAGCAGCTGGCCAAGGCCCACTGCACCGATCGGAAAAAACTGCCCTACCACAAGGCTCTTTTAAAAGGAGAACTTCCTTACACCATCGGCGGCGGAATCGGCCAGAGCCGTCTCTGCATGCTTCTCCTCGGCCGCTGCCATGTGGGCGAAGTCCAGGCCAGCATCTGGCCGAAGGAAATGCGCGAAGAATGCGCGAAGCGCGGCGTGCACCTGCTGTAAGCAGTGCGGAAAGCGGTTGCGGGCAGAAGCTGTGGCTAAAAGCATCTATAGTTTGCACGGCGTGGGGGTATATCAGCAAAGTCACGATCTGCACTCCCTTCACCTCCCCGGTTTTACATTCAAATTGGCCGCATTCATACGCTTTTCACTCTGTTTCAAACGAAGCGTGGGGCTATAGAGCCCAAGTCCTCCGCTACACTCCCTTGTATCGTCAAAGAACGAGGGAGTGCTCCGGAGTACTCAGGCTCTATAGCCCCACAACTCTTAGAATTCAGTCTATGACGAGTCATCTGAAGCAAGGAAAGAGGGAGTGCATCCAGGAAGTTTCGTCTATAGCCCTAAATCCGAAGATCAGCTTCCTTACTCTGAAAACCCTTCTGTAATCTTGCGAAATTCTCCTGGGGTAATGCCGGCTTCCTGTGCTGCATCCTCGATAGTCAACAGTCCTTTTCCCACAAGGTTCACCAGCATCATCAGTTCACCTTCTGCTTTTCCTTCTGCTTTTCCTTCTGCTCTCCCTTCTGCTCTTCCTTCTCTCATTCCACGAAGATAACTCTTTACAGGTTCAATATCTGTCAAAACCTGTCCTCCCATCAGTCTGCTGACCTCCTTTCTAACCTTTCTGTATCCGGTCGTATATTGTTGTTTTACTTTCTCCGCCAAGATCACCACCATCTGGTAGGCATGTTCCGTGATTCTGCCTGATATTCTTTCTTCCGCAAGGCGCTGATATAACTCTTCGAAATCATTGATCATTTCTGACCTCAGTGCTGCGCTTGCTTCGTACCTTTCCAGATGATCATAAGAGAAAATATAAAATGGAATAAGAAAATACAGTCGTTTCTTAATAATCTTATCTATAGTATAATCCCTGATTTTTACTACTGCAATCTCGTAACTTATCTCCTCTATTTCGTCCGCGACACCCCTGGACTCTTTGATTATATGTTCCCCGTCCTTTTTTCCGTCCTTTTCCCTGTCTTTTTTGCTCTCCTCGTTTTCTCCAGCATGCCAGCCCTTTCTCGGCACATTGATCACCACCGTGAACCGGTCCGGAGTCTTTTCTGTGGAACGAAGGAACAGAATTCCTGATCTGGGAAAACGTACACATATGGTATTTTCTGTCTGATCTGAATTCTTCAGGGCAATGCGGGAATCGTACTCGAACATTCGTAAGAGGATGATTCCGTCAGGGCTGCTCTGACACTCCAGATGATAAATCTCTCCCTCATGTCCTTCAACTCTCAGCAGAGAGTCGGTTATACGCTTGTCCTGTTCCAGGTCCGGCTGCACCAGAAGAAGGTCGTCTGACAGTGTTTCTACCTTTTCTGTCCCTTTAAAACGATCCGGGTCACCGCACATCTCATTCAGCAACGGCAGCACCAGCTCCGAACTCATAACCGTCATAGTCCTGAATACATCGTCGTAAACTGATCTTCGTCGTTTCCCGGAGTGTTTCTTCCTGCTTTCCTTGAATCTATCTGTATTCTGCATACTTCTCCTTTCTGAAGGACTCGTATCTATTTCAGCCCTCTATATATAAGGACGACAAAAACGCAGAATTACTGTCAGGTTTTTCGGCTTTTTTTGAGTTTTTCGAAAAAACGCGTAAGGCCAACAAAACCGCCCCCCGGGGATGGACAAATATCCGCGGGGAGGATAAGATAATTTCAAGGACACCGGTTCCGGGAGGAGAGCCGCTTCGGCGGTTCAGCCAGCATCTGCCTCACACACCTGACTTTGCAGAGAATGCTTGGCTGCCGGTGTTCTTTTTGCACCTGATATTTTCCATTTTCGGCATACATCAATCCGAATTTGGTTGTCACATATTTCCATATATGGTATATTATTGATGAGTACTCATCCGTTTTTCCGTTATTGAATCGATGTGTATTTGGGAGGAATTCAGATGACACTGGAAGAAATGAAGCGAAGAAAAGCAGAACTGGGAATTACAAATGATGAGCTTTCCAGGCGTTCCGGTGTTCCGCTGGGCACTGTCCAGAAGGTCTTTGCCGGCGCGACAAAATCGCCCCGTTACGATACTTTAATGGCACTGGAGAAAGTACTGTCTCCCGGCGCATTGTTCGTCAGGGAGCCGCAGGCGGCATACAAGGCTGATCGCAGGAACAAAGCTGAAAACAGAGGTAATCCTGCGGGGATAAGCCCTGAAGCTGCGAGGATAAGCTCTGAGGCTGCGGGGATAAGCTCTGGGGATGCAGGAAAGAATCCCGAGGTGTCAGAAGGAGCTTCCGGAACCTCCGGAAATTCCTGCGGAACAGCTCCCGGAGGAGCCCTCTGGGACTGTTACGGAGCCGCAGGCAGGGCAGTCTGGCCCCGACAAGGAGAGTACACTCTGGAGGATTACTACGCCCTTCCTGACGAGAAGCGCGTGGAACTGATAGATGGCGTATTTTATGACATGTCCTCTCCCAGGACTGACCATCAGCTGATCGCCGGGCAGATCCATGCTATGCTGCTTAATCACATTACGTCGAAGGGCGGGAACTGTATTCCTTTTATCGCCCCCTGCGACGTGAATCTTGACCGGGACGACCGGACTATGGTCCAGCCGGACGTCATGGTCATCTGCGACCGTCAGAGCATCCAGACCCGCATCATCTCCGGCGCGCCGGATCTGGCGATCGAAGTTATTTCTCCGTCCACCCGCAAAAAAGACATGATCCTGAAGCTCCATAAATACAGCCACGCCGGTGTGCGGGAATACTGGATCGTCGACCCCATAACCGAGCGGGTCATCGTCTATCCTTTTGAGGAGGAGGATTTTATCCGGATCTATGGCTTCGATGATAAGATTCCGGTGGGGATCTTTGGCGGAGACTGTATGATCGACTTCAACAATATAAAAAACTATATCGCATTCCTGAAAGAAGCGCGGGACGTTGCAGAAGACAAGGACGCGCCGTTCCCCAACGCCTGAAAAAACTGCAGCTGCTGCCGGGAATCTGCCGGGGTTAATTTCCCGGCCGTCCTCAGAGCAACAGCTGCGATGCCGCAAGGTACTCTTCCACCGTGCGGCTTTTTTTCATTTTCTTCCTGATCTTCTCCGTTCCCGGGAAACTGCAGCCCAGATAGTCCAAGAGCTCCTTCAGCTTCGCGAGGACGACGTTCCGGTTCTCGGGGTAGGCTTCCAGGTATCCGCGCACCAGAGCGTCGTGGAAGCGCCGCAGGCGCTGTCTGTCGGCCTCCGCCGTCTCCTCTGCTTCCCGCGCTCCTCCGGCCTCCGCCGTCTCCTCTGCTTCCCGCGCTCCTCCGGCCTCCGCTTTTTTCCCGCCTTCCTCAACTTTCCATTTCTCCGCAAGGAAGGGGTCCTGCAGCAGTCCCCGGCCGATCATCACAGCACCGGTGCCCGGGAAATCGCGGGCGATGCTTCCGATATCCTGTGTATCCAGGAGGTCCCCGTTGTATACGAGAGGCAGGCCGGAGTGCGCTGCGGCATAGGCATAAGCCTCTCTGTGAACCGGGCCGCGGTAGAATTCTTTCAGGATGCGGGGATGCACGGTCAGTTCAGAGATTGGAAAGCCGTTAAACAGTTTCAGGAGTTCCGGGAACTCCTCCGGAGTGTATCTTCCGATCCTTGTCTTGACGGAGATTTTAAGGTCCGCCGGGGTCTCCCGGAACACCTCGCGGAAAAACGCTTCCAGCCCGTCGGGATCGGACAAGAATCCCGCGCCCTTTCCCTTGGCCGCCACGGTGCCGGAGGGACAGCCCAGATTAAAGTTCACCTCGCGGTATCCGAAGGAATATAAAAGCTCCGCCGTTTTCAGGAAATCCGAGGCCCTGGCTGTCAGGATCTGCGGCACCAGCGGGATCCCCGGATTGTTCTCCGGACTTATGTCCCTCAGCTGCCGTTTCGGGATCCCGATGTCCGGGCCCGGAGAAACGAAGGGCGCGTAGTATTTGTCCACCCCTCCGAACGCCGAATGAAAGGCGTTTCGGAACACGAAGCCCGTGATTCCTTCCATCGGCGCTAAATATATTTTCACTCCTTCTCCTCCCTCAGCCGCATCTGCTTTACTCTTCCAAAAACCAGCTCCGTTTTCTTTCTCTTATTCCTCCAGCAGGCGGTTCAGCGTGCGTATGGCCTCCAGGTAAGGTCCCGGGGTCCCGTCAGCGCGGTAAATGCCGCCTTCCGTAATAAAGGAATACACTTTCACGTCGTCGATCCGGACTTGCCCCTTCAGGCAGCGGATCGTAAGTTCTGTGGAGTCGCTTCGTCCCATGGGTACCCGGACCGTTCCGTCCTTTTCTACTAAGACTTTTCTTTCTGCGCTGCCGGTTGATATCTCCAGCAAAACTCCGCCCGCCGCGCCGGAAACTATCTCCGCCTTAAATTCCACGTAATCTTCATCCGGGAGCACCGTGAACTGCTTCGACAGGTTCTGCTGGGCGGAATCGCCTTCCTGCAGGAACAGCATCATGTTCCCGTCCTTTGTCACGATATTGCCGCCGTACAGCCTCCAGCTTTTTCTGTCCTGGGCGAACTGCCCGTTGGCGATGACATTGTCCGCGTAGTCCCGGTAGGTCCACACTGCATATCCTTTGCCTGCCTCCCGGATGACCGGCGCCATTCCGGTAATATATTCCGCGATTTCATTTTCCCGGAGTTTTGCGTTGTCCTTGAATTCAGGCGTGTTGTCCATATAAAGGAACTGGTCGATAAACACCGGTTTTCCGCCGGATTTCTCCTTCAGTTCCCCGAGGATCTCCCGGGCTTTTCTGATTCCCTGCCCTGCGGTGATCACAGAGCCGATCGGATATCCCATTGCCGCGGAGTACATACAGCAGGTGAAGGATGCATCTTCCGCAGGAAATGTCACCGTGTGGGCACAGCCGTCCAGATACCCCTGCAGGCTCGGGACTGGATCAATGTCCAGGCGGACCTCCATGCTGAGTCCGGGAAACACCTCCTGAGAGTCCTTCAGAAGGCTGTTCATCCACGCGTCGTTCCAGGCGTAGACGAATCGCCGGGCCGGACTCTCTTTATCCGGAAACAGCGCGCCGAAGGATGCAGCCTGATCCGCTTCTTCTCCGTAGTACAGAGCGATCTCCTCCGGAGATACGTTCTTCTCCAGCCAGTTCTTATAGCCGGTACTCACCACCATACTGCCGTATCCGCTTTCCTTCGTCTCTGTCTCCTTCATGAACCCCCAGAAGTCCTCCCAGGTCAGGTACCCGCCGCCAAAGCTTCGATATGCGGAGGCTGTTCCATAGACGCTTTTTACAAAACCCAGCCAGCGTTCTCTGGCGGAGGGGTCTGTGCGCAGTCTCCGGTAACGGTCTGATACGTCCCGGACCCGGTCGAAGTTATCCCAGGTGTAACCAACGCGGAGCATCACCTGCAGGCCCGATTCCTCTGCCTGGGCCATGACCCGCTTCAGCCTCTGGAAAGCATCCGGGTTCAGGCCGCCCGTGTTCAGGTCCGGCTGGAATTGTCTCCAGGGAATGGTTATGATCACCGTGTTGAAGCCGTCCTCCCGGATCTGCCGGAAATCCTGCTCCATCGTGTTCAGCTCGCTGTCCCAGAAATTCACCGTCCATTCGCTGCCCATATAGGTCACCGCCTTCACCAGCTGGTTCCCGTCAAATGTCGGCTGTCCCACGGCAAAGGTCTGTGCTGTCCCGAAACCTATAAAGAAGAACAGCAGTGCCAGCACTGCCGCAGTCTTATGTAAAAACCATTTTCTTATATAAAAAATGCAGGCCTTCTGATCTTTGCCCATGAAAACTTTTCTCCTCATCGGTGCCGTATTCTTGAAGTCGTTTTTCATGAGAAGTATACTTAAATTAAAGGTTTCCCGCAACATATAATCTTTTCTGAAAAAGGAGCTCCTGTATGCTGGAAAAAGTTGATCTGAAGCGAAAAGTATCGAAATCCGACTATAAAAAAGAAGCTGCCTCTCTGAAAGAGCAGCTCACTGCGCTGGACGCACCTATTAAAGCCGCTAAGCTTCCTGTCATCATCCTGTTCGAGGGATGGAGCGCCGCGGGTAAAGGAAGCCTGATCCAGAAGCTGATCCTGAACTTCGATCCCCGCTGGTTCACCGTCGTGAACACCCAGCCCCCCACGCCTACGGAACTCCGCTATCCCCTGATGTGGCGCCACTGGAACACCATCCCCAAGGTGGGACAGATGTCCATCATGGACAGCAGCTGGTACCAGGAAGTCTCCACCCTCCGGGTGGAAAAGCACGTCAGCGAGCTGGAAAACCTGCGCCACATGAACGAGATCAACAGCTTCGAGCGGGGTCTCTGCAACAACGGCTACCTGATCATCAAATTCTTCATCCACATCTCCAAAAAGGAGATGAAAAAGCGCTTGGACGCTCTGGCGGCAAATAAGGACACCGCGTGGCGGGTCAGCGCCGCGGACCGCGCCCAGCTGAAGAATTATGACCAGTACGCCGAGTGCATGGATTCCATGCTGGAGTATACCAACACTCCGGAGGCCGTGTGGTATGCCATCTCCGGCACCGATGCCGAAGCCGCCACCCTGGATATGTTCCGCGTTGTGGTGAACAGCGTGCAGACTGCGCTGAAGCTGAAGGCCGACAAGGACGAGCTTTCCGGCTACTCCTCTTCCATCATCCAGCCCGGACAGTACCACTTCCGGAAGATGCCTCTGTTAAAGGATGTGGACCTGGATAAGAGCCTTTCTGAGAAAGCCTACAAGTCGGAGCTGAAGAAAGAACAGGAGAAGCTGGCCCTGAACCACAACCGCCTGTACCGCCACAAGATACCCATGATCATCTGCTATGAAGGCTGGGACGCTGCCGGAAAGGGCGGCAACATCAAACGCGTTTCCGCAGCACTGGATCCCCGGGGATATGTGGTGGAGCCCATTGCATCACCCACGGCGGACGAAAAAGACCGCCACTTCCTCTGGCGTTTCTGGAAACGCCTTCCGAAGGACGGCCATATTGTCATCTTTGACCGCACCTGGTACGGCCGCGTCATGGTGGAACGCATCGAAGGCTTCTGCACGACGGCAGACTGGCAGAGAGCCTACGGGGAAATGAACGACTTTGAGCGGCAGCTCTATGACTGGGGCGCCATCATCATCAAGTTCTGGATCCACATTTCCAACGACGAGCAGCTGGCCCGCTTCACCGCCCGCCAGAACGATCCTGCCAAACAGTGGAAGATCACGGACGAGGACTGGCGGAACCGCGAAAAATGGGATGCTTACGAGACTGCGGTGAATGAGATGATCCGCTATACTTCCACCGATTTTGCCCCCTGGTATATTATCGAGGGCAACGACAAGCTGTACGCCAGGATCAAAGCCCTGAAGATCATCAATGAAGCGATCGAAGAGAGACTGAAAAAAGAGAAGAAGTGAGTTTTTCCATGTAATCCCGCTTCATCCGCATGGTGGGGTGGGCATAGAGATTCATGGTGGTACTGACATTAGAATGGCCCAGGATCTCAGACAGGGATTTCAGGTCGAACCCTGTCTCGACACATTTCGTGGCAAAGGTGTGGCGGAGCATGTGATAATTGCATTTTTCCAGTCCCAGTTCCCGCCGCACCTTATCAAAATGATAGGAGTAAGTGCGCGGCTCCATGGGCCACGGTGTCCCTGTCAGAACATAATATTCGCGGCTTTTGTATCTTTCCGACCTGATTTTATTCAGTTCCTCCATCAGAAATCCCGGAAGGGGAATCTCCCTCCGGGAATTTTCTGTTTTCGGGTCACTGATGCTGATCCGCGTCTTTTTTCCATTCTGCTCCTTCTCCATGTAAATGCGGGACAGCGTTTTTTCCACCGAGAGAATGCCCCTTTCCAGATCCAGATCACGCCATTTCAGCGCACATACCTCTCCGATCCTTATGCCCGTGCAGAAAGAAAGAAGGATCCCCGCCCGGATGCCGGGCCTCAGCGGACTGTCTTCCCTGAGAAGATACTCCATCAGCCGCTCCTGCTCTTCCTCCGTGAGAATAGAGACATTCTTCTTCCGCTTCTGGGGGATCCGGATCTCGTCTCTTTCCGCCACCGCATATCCCTGCTTCCCTGCATATTTCTGTATCATCCCAAGGATCACCAGCGCCTTCCCGATGGTGGAAGGATGCAGATGTTTCCCTTCCAGCTCCTCGGAATAACGCCGGATCCGTTCTGAATCCAGCTGATCCGTCCTGTATCTCCCAAGTTCCGGAATCAGATAGTGTTTCAGAAAGTACCTGTAATTCGCGATCGTTGATTCCTTCACCTCAAAGCGTCTGCTCAGAAGCCACTCTTCTGAAATGCGCCGCAGCGTACAGGGTCTCTTTTTGGTTCTCATGTTTTCAGTGCGCGGCGGCTGGAGAACGGCCATTCCCCGGAAGCGGTACCAAAAGCGAATCCAACTGTTTTCCCGTGATCCTGCACAGCAGGAACATGTTCTCCACATCAGGCAGGTTACGGCCATTTCTCCATTTGTTCACGGACTGGACAGATAATCCCAGGATGCTGCTGAGCTCCCGGTCGGAAAGACCGCTCTCATTGATCAGTTCCGCTACTCTTCTGCAGCTCGCCTCAACATCTAATCCTTCATAATATCTTTTTCCGGACATCACGCAGATCACCTCCTCTTCGGGGAATTTTCCGCACATAGTATGAGCAGCGTCACACAAACAGCAGAAGGCATCGATTTGTCGTTATATATGCTTATTATATTCTATCTGTGATTATTATAATTCAATTATCATACTTTGTCATTTAATCCGTAGTTGATAAAAAGGCCCCGGAATCATCCGGAGCCTTTTGCCATATTCGTTCTTGTTATTCTGGTTTATTTAATCTTCGCTGTCTTCTGTACGCACAGCTTTCTTCAACACTCGGTTTATGAACTGGGAAAGAGAACGGTCATCCCGTTCCGCCATGATACGTACCTTCTCCAGCACTTCTGCGTCCACCGTGATGCTGATCCTCTCTTTCGCGATGCCATTCACCGGGGTCCTCATGCCTGTTCCTCCTTATATCCTTTATATTTTTATATTTTTGATGTTTTTCGTTTTTTAATGCCAACACTCATTTCTTTCTTTTTTTCGCAGGCATAAACCACAATGCCAGGAAGATCACCACCGCTGCACCCGCGACATAGGGGATGTACCGGTCAAAGCTGCTGCCGTTTTCACCGCTTCCGATGCCGGAACCGCCCTCTTCACTGTGCACCCTGTCTGCCGTCTTGTGTCCCCGGACTAAAAGCCGGTGGGTGTTGACACCGTAAGGCGTGCAGGTCATAAGTGTAACCAGATCCTCCCCCGGCACCGGCTTCAGCGCCTCGAAGGCCTCTTCTGAATCCGGCAGCACTGTCAGGATCTGGTCCACCTCGTAGACCATCTCCCGGTTCAGTACCGTCACCTCAAAGGTGTCTCCGATCACAAGTTCCGGCAGATCCGTGAACAGTTTCGCGCTGGGAAGGCCCCGGTGGGCCGAAAGCACCGCATGGTCTCCTTTTTCCCCGATGGGAAGACTGCTCCCCTCCAGGTGGCCAATAGCCCTCTGCAGCACGTCTTCCTCTGTCCCGTGGTAAAATGGCAGACGCACCCGGATCTTCTCGATCATCACATAGCCCATGATGCCCGAGTTTCCAAGTCTCAGAGTTTCTTCATAGCCTGCTGTCCTGGTGCTTGCGGCATAGGGAGTAGGATTTTTCCGCAGCCGGCTGTTATAGTCCTGCGCCGCTTTGAACAAAGCGTCGTAATCCTCCGGCGTCGCCTGCTGTATCATCCTTTGGTAATTGCCCAAAGCCCTCTCCACCTGGATGCGGTTGATGAAGTCGCTGGCTGCGGGATACAGCATGATGCAAAGTCCCAAAAGAAATACGAGAACAATGCACACATCCAGCGGGCGGATTCTGCGCCGTCGTGGTTTCTTCTGCTTCACCTCTTCCTCCGGCACTTCCTCCGCAGATATCTTTCGGTTTTCTTCCATGCTTACTTCACCGGTCCTGCCTGGTTCAGAGGCCAGATCCGGAATACGATCTTTCCGACGATCTGCTCATCTGAAATACATCCTACAGAAGTGTTGCGGGAATCGATGGACGCGTCACGGTTGTCCCCTATCACAAAAATTCTGGAATCCGGCACCTGGTAAGGCAGTTCGATGTTCGTCTCACCGTAAGCCTTTTCCACAATATACGGCTCATCCAGCTTCTTGTTGTTTACATAGACATTTCCGTCAGCGTCGATATTCACCCATTCGCCGGCGTTGGCAATAACACGCTTCACCAGAATCTTATTGTTGTAGTAAAAAGCTACCACCTCGCCGGTCTCGAATTTCGTACCCTTTACAGACACAACAATATCTCCCTCGTTCATCGTAGGAGACATAGATGTTCCGTAAATCTGCAGTACCGGGAGCAGCAGTACGGCGATCAGCACCGCGATGGCGGCTACGGTGACCAGGATCCCGACAGTACTGCGAAGCATCCCGTTAAAGCCGCTGTTATAACGTACTCTTTTCAGTTCCCGGGCAAGCTGCCCCGTCGTAGGAAGCCCCTCCTGAAGAAGCTCTTCCGTTTTTTTACTCAACAGTTCTCTCCTCCGTTTCTGCTGCTTCTGAAGTTTCCGCTGCTTCTGAAGTTTCTGCCGCCTTTGCCTTCTGTGCGTCCGATTCGGAAGTTCCACCCGGAAGCAAATCTATCTTTCGAAGCATGCTCTCCCACTCTTCTGTCTTCCCGGCTTTCTCCGCCTTCTCCGCGCAGATCCTCTGCACATTTAACAGATACATATCTGCCGCTCTCTGTGCTGCGTGGAAAAGAGAGTTTACCTCCGCCGCTGCCTCCGCGATGGAGCCGCAGCTCTCGATCTTGACATTTCGTTCCTGCAGCGCCTCTCTCGTCTCTTCCAGTTCCGCCTGCAGACGGTCGATCTCCTTGCTCTGCTCCAGCATCAGCTCCAGAAGCTCGGAGCGATTCAGTTTCTTAAGTTCTTTATCCGTCATACCAGTTCTTCCTTTGCACTACTTCCAGATTTAATATCTTTTATTTTTTCCCAGGCTGTACAAACAAAAGGATCAACAGAAACAGGATCATCGGCGCCATGATAAACGGCGCCACAAATGCCGCCTCCAGCTGCAGTGCATCCGCCACCACCAGGGCATCTCCCTGGGCGTTCGCCACCCGGTGTCCCCGGACGAGAAGGCGGTGAGAATTCACACCATAGGGTGTGCACGTCACCAAAGTACAGAGGTCCTCCTCGGGATAAATCTTAAGTTCCGAAAGATCTGCCGGCTCCACTACCCGGATCCTGTCTACCTCATAGCTGTAGGTCTCATTCAGGATGGAGAGAGTGAAAACATCACCTTCCACAATTTTGTCCAGGTCAGAAAAAAGCTTCGCGCTGGGAAGCCCCCGGTGCCCGGACAGAACACAGTGGCTGCCTTTTCCTCCCACGGGAAGACTGGTCTCCGGAAGATGCCCGATGGATTTCTGCAGCACCTCATCCGATATTCCATGGTAGATCGGCAGTTTGATCTGTATCTTCGGGATGTCGATATATCCCATACTTCCGGAATCGGTGAAATTGAGAATACTCTCGTACTCTGTCAGATCCTCTTCCCCGCTTTCCCAGACGATACCTTTTCTCGAAAGCTTACGGTTGTATACATGTGCCGCTTCGATATAGGAACGGTATTCATCTGTAGTCATCCTGGACACCTGATCCGAGTATTCCCTGATGGCACGGTACTGATGAAAACTGTTCCAGTAATCCGCAGCGGAAGGATATGCAAGGAAAAAAATACCCAGCAGAAGCGCCAGTAAAAGAAAAAAGTTCCCTCTTTTTGCCATTTCGCCCTTTATTGCTCCCTTGGTTCTCTTTCATTCCGTTCTGCCCGGATTTAACGTTTTATGATTGTTTCTTTTTGTTTATGTATGAATCCGGGAGTGTTTTCATGAATTAATATATTATATGAGAATCTCTGCTCTTTTCACGCTAAAACCCCGGAAATCCGGGGTTTTTCTGATGCCATAAATGCCTGATAATAATCAAAGCCTGCTTAAGCATCTCCCGTGTGTTTGACAATCTGCGTTAAATAAGAACTTTTCATCTTTTTTCCTAAATTATATTAATTCATGAAAACACTCCCGGATTCATACATAAACAAAAAGAAACACTCATAAAACGTTAAATCCGGGCAGAACGGAATGAAAGAGAACCAAGGGAGCAATAAAGGGCGAAATGGCAAAAAGAGGG
>JAFSYO010000119.1 GCA_017449925.1 Stomatobaculum sp. | reverse complement strand
GAGCCGGAGGATGCCGTGTCGGTAATGAGGGAGCTCGTGTCCAAAATGCCCGAGCAGTGGCAGAGGGTTTACCAGCTTGTATTTGTAGAAGACAAGACCAAGACCAGAGCGGCCCGTATCATCGGGATCAGCGATGTGAGGGTCGGGCAGCTGGTCAGGAAGATCAAGGCTGAACTGGCGCAGAACGCCGCATTGAAAAGATTTTTCCGGTGAGACTTCGGATTCCGTGATTTCCCGCGGCCTATAGAAGTGTAGGACGGTAGCCATCCAAAACGAACCAGAAAAAATATTCAGGGGACTTCGGATCAGGCGAAAAACCGCGGCCTATAGAAGTAAAGGAGCAGAAAGGCTTCCACACGGAAGCCTGGCTCCGGAAGAACCTTGACAACTGAAACCCGGACACGGTCCCGCCATTTCCTGATTCGGTTCAGACGTTGGCGTAAAGCATTGCAGGGGATAACTGTATCCAAAATCACGGGTCAGATCCCGATTGAGAGAGGAACGGCAGATATCAGGCAGGCGGGAAGTCCGGGGATCGGTTGGACACAAAGAACAGGAGGTTGACAGCTGGAAATGAGGAACAGGAAGAAACAGCAGGAACTGATCAAGGCGAAGGTCACAAAAGTCAGCCGGGAAGAAAAGCTCGACCTGGTTGACTACTGCGGGATAAAAGATCCGACACCTTTCGAGGCGGTGAGGAACATGATCCGGAAGGGCGAGTCGGCGGCAGATCACCGCAGCAACAGACGCAGAAACGATGGAACCGTGGGGGCTATGGCATGAACACAGTGACGGCACCCAAGATGAAAACAGCCTGCAGGCCGGATCTGCAGAGGAAGGATGTACATATGGAAGCAACAGGAATGAAGAAGATCTTCGTATGCAGCCCGTTTCGCGGGATTGGCAGTACGGAGGAAGCAGCATCGAAAGACTACCGGCGCAACATCGCTCTTGCTAAGGGCATATGCCGATACATCACCGGGGAGGGAGGGATTCCCTACTGCCCGCATTTGTATTTTCCCAGGTTCCTGATGGACTCCGATCCCGATGAGAGGGAGATAGGATTGCTCATGGGCCAGACCTGGCTTGCGCAGTGTGATGAGCTTTGGGTCATCGGCCGCAGGATCAGCGAGGGCATGGCGCAGGAGATCGCCAGGGCGGAAGAATGGAGAATCCCGGTTAAACACTATGTTTTGAAGAGAACCCCGGAGGAACGTCTGCTGGATGCGATCCTGCGTCCCGAGATCGATTTTCATGAGCTGGTATGAACATAGAAAGAAGAAAGGACGGTATTTGATTATGGCAACGAAAAAGACAGTATCTGCGGCAGAAGACACCATGTTGGATCTGGTGATCCCTCCGATTGAGACGAAGACGTTCTCTGTGAAGCTGGTGGGAGATTCCTCCCTGATCACGCACAAATGGTCCGAGAAGGCAAAGAAGGAGATGCTCAAGAAGCAGATGAAGCAGGCATCCACGGGTAAGGAAGCCAAGGATCCATGGGATGACTACTGCGACTCCATGTACTGGCTGACGAAGAAGCCCGAGAAACCTACGGAAGAGGATATCGCAAACGCAAGGTTCGGATTCCCCGCCACGGCCTTCAAAGCCTGTGCGATAGACGCCGGTTACCAGCAGGGCATTATCCCGAAGAAGACGACGGCGAGAGGCGCTTTCCATATCCTTGGCGAGTTTGTGGAGATCGAAGGACAGCCCCAGATTCGTGAAGACATGGTCCGTATCGGGATGGGGACGGCGGATATCCGTTACCGTGGGGAGTTTCCGGAGTGGTCGGTGATCCTTACCATCCGCTATAACCCGAGGG
>JAFSYO010000118.1 GCA_017449925.1 Stomatobaculum sp. | reverse complement strand
TGGAAGTGATGTCCGCGCTGGGCCCGGTGGTCGTCAGATCGGTCATATTTAAGCCGGGGCCGTCGTCAGAGTACGCGGTGCCCCAGTGGTCAGGATCGCGCTCGTCGTCGCCGTCGTCCTCGTCCTCGTCGTCTTAATATTCTTCATCGTCGTCATCATCCGAGGTGCGGCGGATCCTGGTCTTTCTTGAACCGGAGGAAGAAGAGCTGCTTCTTTCAGAAGTTTTTCCCACCGAAATGTCGACGCCCTTACCGCCTTCCGCCCAGACACCGGAAGCGTTGATGTAGTAGCCGCCGATGACGCGGTTGAAGGCCATGGCACCGCCTTCCGCGGGATCAAAATAATACCACGCGCCGCCGATGGCCTGCCAGCCGGTGGCCTGCTCGCCGGAGGGGGTCAGGTAATACCAGGTGTCGCCGTCCTTGATCCAGCCGGTCTTCATGGCGCCGGAACCGGTGGAGTCGGGCTCCAGGAAGTACCAGCTGCCGTTGTCCTGGATCCAGCCGGAATTCACGCCGCGGCCGCTGTCATCTGTATAACGCCATGCGCTGCCGTCCTTGTGCCACTGTCCGGCGAAAGCGCTGCCGGCAAACAGAAGAGTGCACACGCCTGCTGCCGCGATCACTGCGGGGAGCTTCAACATTTTCTTTTTCATGGTGATACCTCGTTTCTTAAGAACGTGAATGTTTTGTTTGATAACAGTATCATAGCATGTATTTTTTACTGAATTTGTGATAGAAATCTTACGGTTTCCTATAGATTTTTCCGAATTAGTTTACAGGAGATTCCAGTAGTTTATGCATGAGTATTGCATTTTTATGAGGATTTATTGTATAGTTAGGCGTGAGATATACTGTTGGATAAAGGCGGCAGCCGGACAGCGGAATGGCCGGACGCCGGCTTTGTATCAGGATCAGAAAGGACGAATCATATGAGTATCAGAATCGGTATTTTAGGCTATGGTAATCTCGGACGGGGCGTGGAGAGCGCCATCCGCCAGAACCCGGATATGGAGCTGAAGGCGGTCTTCACAAGGAGGGATCCTGCTGCGCTGAAGATCCGCACTGAGAATGTCCCGGTCGTCAGCACTTCCGAAGTGGAAAAATGGACGGACAAGATCGACGTCATGATCCTCTGCGGCGGCAGCGCCACGGATCTTCCGAAGCAGACGCCAGAGTATGTGAAGCTGTTCAACTGCATCAACAGCTTTGACACCCACGCGAAGATCCCGGAGCACTTTGCCGCGGGGGACGCAGCCGCGAAGGAAGGCGGAAAGCTTGCCATCATCTCCCTCGGGTGGGATCCCGGCATGTTCTCCCTGAACCGCATGATCTCCACCATGATCCTTCCGGAAGGTAATAATTATACTTTCTGGGGACGCGGCGTGAGCCAGGGCCATTCCGACGCCTGCAGAAGGGTCGAAGGCGTGGCGGATGCCAGGCAGTACACGGTGCCGGTGCCGGAAGCGGTCGAGAAGGTCAGGAACGGCGAGAACCCGACTTTTGTGACCCGCGACATGCACACCAGAGAGGCCTTTGTGGTCGCGAAAGAAGGCGCCGATAAGGAAAAGATCGCGGAAGAGATCAAAAACATGCCGAACTATTTCGCTGACTATAACACCACCGTGGAGTTCATCTCCGAGGAAGAGATGAAGAAGAACCACGCGGAGCTGCCCCACGGCGGTTTCGTGATCCGCAGCGGCGTCAGCGGCTTCAACAAAGAGCACAAGCAGATCATCGAGTATAATCTCAAGCTGGATTCCAACCCGGAATTCACCGGAAGCATCCTGGTGGCTTACGCCAGGGCGGCTGCCCGCATGGCGGCGGAAGGAAAGACCGGCTGCTTTACCGTGTTTGATATCGCTCCGGCGTACCTGAGCCCCCTGAGCGGAGAAGAGCTGCGGGCGCACCTGCTGTAAGAACGGCATGCGTCAAAACAGATCAGGAGCAGTATAATAACAAAAGAAGTGGTCACGATCTGCGGATCTGTGACCACTTCTTATATTGTGTCACAGTTAAAAATAAACCCCCTGCTCTGCAGGGGGAGGGAAG
>JAFSYO010000117.1 GCA_017449925.1 Stomatobaculum sp. | reverse complement strand
GAGGGTGAAACCGTGCTGGAAATCAGAATGAATGAAGAAGAGAACGCAGCAAAGATTATTGTGATCGGTGTCGGCGGTGCGGGGAATAACGCCGTGAACCGTATGATCGATGAGGATATCGTCGGTGTTGATTTTATTGCTATCAATACGGATAAGCAGGCTCTCAGCTTTTCCAAAGCCCAGAGCCAGATGCAGATCGGCGAAAAGCTGACCAAGGGACTCGGCGCAGGCGCGAAGCCGGAGATCGGCGAGAAGGCGGCAGAAGAGAGCGCTGAGGAGATCAAGCAGGCCTTTGAAGGCGCGGACATGGTGTTCGTGACTTGCGGTATGGGCGGCGGCACCGGAACAGGCGCTGCGCCGGTCATCGCGCGGATCGCGAAGGAGATGGGCGTCCTGACTGTCGGCGTCGTGACGAAGCCGTTTAAGTTCGAGGGCAGACAGCGCATGAGCAATGCCATCGCCGGCATTGAGAACCTGAAGGCGGCAGTGGATACACTGATCGTCATCCCCAATGACAAGCTGCTGGAGATCGTGGACCGCCGTACCTCCATGCCGGAAGCTTTCGGCAAGGCGGATGAGGTCCTGGAGCAGGCAGTGCAGGGCATTACCGACCTGATCAATGTCCCCGGCCTGATCAACCTGGACTTCGCGGACGTACAGACTGTCATGATCGACAAGGGCATCGCCCACATCGGAATCGGCCGTGCCCACGGCGAAGACAAGGCCATCGAGGCTGTCAAGGTCGCATGCGCTTCCCCGCTGCTTGAGACCACCATCAACGGCGCTACCAACATCATCATCAATGTCTCCGGAGACATCTCCCTCATCGAGGCGAACGATGCGGCAAGCTATGTCCAGGAGATGGCAGGCGAAGACGCCAACATCATCTTCGGCGCGATGTACGACGAGTCCATGCAGGACGAGTGCACCATCACTGTCATCGCCACCGGCCTGGAGGATGTGAACATGTCCCCGGCACAGCTCGGCAGCACCATGGGCCGTTTCGCAAGAACACCTCAGAAGCAGGCGAAGCCCATGAACCAGCAGAGACCCGCCGCTCAGGCAGCGCCCGCCGCTCCGGCTTCCCAGCCCGCTCCGCAGCAGGCTGCTCCTCAGCCCGCAGAACAGCCGCAGCCCGCGCCGGCACCCCAGCCCGCGGAACAGCCGCAGCCCCAGGAGTACCAGAGCTTCGTTCCGAGAAACAACCGGAACGTGCAGATCACCATCCCGGACTTCCTCAAGAACAGAAGACAGTAAGAATATCGCAGCCGCCCCGGCCGGGGCGGCTGATTTTTACGCATAAATATGTGGAGGCTCCTGCCGGAGCTGTGTGCGGGTGTGCTCTGTCGGCATTGCGGTGTGCCATTGCGGACGCCCCTTTGTGCTCCATAAAATCGTGGTCGCAGTCGGGGCGCCGCAGCACACACGCAATGTCCTCCGGCGCACTCACGCACGACAGCCCGGCAGGAGCCTCTGTCTTTTGATTGCAGAAAGATCGGTGCCCAAGTCGAGGCGGCTGTTCTTTCGCAGAAATGTATAAATGCCGTGCGATTTCACGGAACGCATGGGTGCGTCGGAGAGTTTCGCGTTCGTACCCGGCGCCCCGACTGCGCCCACGGTCTGATGGCGCACAAAGGGGCGTCCGGATGGTACGGCGCGAAACCGACAGAGCACCCGCTAAGTTCCGGGGAATGCACGGCTTGTTTCAACTATTCTTGCGGTACAGGATCAGCAGTCCTTTGAGCAGCAGGTCGTCGTCCACGATCAGCTTGTGGCGGCAGAGGGGAGCGACGAAGGGAGCCAGTCCGCCGGTGGCCACGATGGAAGCTTTGCACCCCAGTTCTTCTTCCATGCGGTCGATGATGCCGTCCATCATGGAGGCAGAGCCGTAAAGAATGCCGCTGCGCATGCTTTCGACAGTGTTCTTCGCGATGACCGGGCCGGGGGATTCGAGGTCGATGTGGGGCAGCTGGGCAGTCCGGCTGGAAAGGGTGTCCAGAGAGACCCGGAGACCCGGATGGATGATGCCGCCGATATAGTCACCGTGCTTGTCGACGACGGTGATGGTGGTGGCGGTGCCCATGTCGATCACGATGATGGGAAGGGGATACTCGGCCTTCGCAGCGACGGAATCCACGATCAGGTCTGCACCGACTTTTTTCGGGTCATCCATGCGGATGTTCATTCCGGTCTTCATCCCGGCGCCCACCAGTTTGCACTGCATGCCGGTGACCTTCCGGACCGCGGTCTGGATGATGGGATTCAGCGGAGGTACCACGCTGGAAAGTATGGCGCCTTCCACGTCCCGGGGGTTCAGGCCGTGGATCTCAAATATGTTCTTAATACTGACTGCATACTCCAGGTCGGTCTTGCGGATGTCCGTCGTGATGCGCTCCATAAAGTGAGTATGCTTTTCGTCAATACCGCCGATCACGATATTGGAGTTTCCCATGTCGATTGCGAGTATCATAGAATTTCTTCCTTTCCGGATCGAATTGTGTTAAACTCTATTGACATCATAACTTAAAACCAGTATGAATTCAACGCGGGAGGAGAACGCTGTGTTAAAAGGAAAAACAGTCCTGTTGGGGATCAGCGGCAGTATTTCGGCTTATAAGATGGCGCATCTTGCCAGTCTTCTTCAGCAGGCGGGGGCAGAAACTTACGTGATCATGACGAAGAATGCCTGCCGTTTTATAGATCCGATCGTCTTTGATACGCTGACAAAGCACCGCACGGTGCTGGATGATTTTGACCGCGCGAATGAATCCCCCGTGTCCCATATCGACCTTCCGAAAAAAGCGGATGTGTTTCTTGTGGCGCCGGCCAGCGCGGACATTATCGCGAAGGCTGCCTGGGGCATTGCGGACGATATGCTTTCCTCCGCCATTGTCGCAGCCTATTCCTGCCCGCTGCTCATCGCGCCTGCCATGAACGTGCACATGTTTGAGAATCCTGCGGTCCAGGAGAACCTGAAGAAGCTTCAGGACAGAGGCTGGACCGTGGTGGCGCCTGGCGTAGGCTTCCAGGCTTGCGGCGACATGGGAAGCGGCCGTCTGCCGGAGGGCGAGGAGCTGTTTGAGTGGCTGGAGATGGCCTGCGGAGCCAAGAAGGATCTTGCGGGAAAGAAAGTCCTGGTGACCAGCGGCGCGACCCGGGAAGCCATCGACCCGGTGCGTTTCATCACGAACCACTCCACCGGAAAGATGGGAACGGCCATAGCCCGGGCAGCAGCCATGAGAGGCGCGGAAGTGACGCTGGTGGCCGGCGATATGCGGGTGAGTCCGCCGCAGTTCGTGAACACCGTCCGTGTCGTGTCGGCGGAGGAGATGTTCCAGGCGGTCACGTCGGTGTCCGGCCAGCAGGATATCATCATCATGGCCGCGGCAGTGGCGGATTTCCGTCCTCTGGAGGCGGCATCAGAAAAGATCAAAAAGAAGAATACCGGCACCGAGACGACCCTCACCCTCACCAGGACCCATGACATCCTTGCATGGTGCGGAGAGCACAAGCCGGAGGGCCAGTTCCTCTGCGGCTTTGCAATGGAGACCACGGATCTTTTGAAGAACGCCGGTGAAAAACTCCGGAAAAAGAAAGCGGATATGATCGTGGCGAATTCCCTCCGGGCAGCCGGGGCCGGTTTCGGCACAGATACCAATGTGGTGACCTTCCTCTGCCCCGACGGAATGGAGGAACTTCCCATCATGACCAAAAACGAAGTGGCGGACCGCATCCTGGACCGCTGCATCAAGTCTTAAATTAATGAGCGGCCGGATTCCAGAGGCCAGATCAATACAGAACGGGGAACAGACGTGACGAATTTTGAAGAGATCAGAAAAAGACGCACCTTTGCCATCATCAGCCACCCTGACGCAGGTAAGACGACACTGACGGAGAAGCTACTCCTGTACGGCGGCGCCATCAACCTCGCAGGATCGGTCAAGGGCAGAAAGACAGGAAAACACGCAGTCAGCGACTGGATGGACATTGAAAAGGAGAGAGGCATTTCGGTCACATCTTCCGTGCTCCAGTTCAACTACAAAGGGAACTGCGTCAATATCCTGGACACGCCGGGACACCAGGACTTTTCGGAGGACACTTACCGCACCTTGATGGCGGTGGATTCCGCTGTCATGGTGATCGACGCAGGTAAGGGCGTGGAGGCCCAGACAAGGAAGCTGTTCAAGGTATGTACCCTGCGGCACATCCCGATCTTTACCTTTATCAACAAGATGGACCGGGAAGCCCGGGATCCCTTTGCGCTGACGGATGAGATCGAAGAGCTGCTGGGCATCCGGACCTGTCCTGTGAACTGGCCCATCGGCTGCGGCAAGAATTTTAAAGGCGTTTACGACCGGAACAAAAAAGAAGTGACGGCCTTCCATGCGGCCCATGCCGGCATGGAGGAAGTGGAATCCGAGACCTGGTCCCTGGAGGATCCCTCCCTGGGAGAAAAGATCGGAGAAGACTACCGGGATCAGCTTCTTGAAGAAATCGAGCTTCTGGACGGAGCCAGCGACGAACTGGACATGGAGCGGGTGAGCCGCGGCGACCTGACACCGGTGTTCTTCGGATCGGCCCTGACAAATTTTGGCGTGGAGACCTTCCTTACCCATTTCCTTCAGATGACGACCTCCCCGCTGGCGAGAACGGCAAAGCAGCTCAAGGTGACCACCAACGGCTTCGCGGACACGGAGGAGCAGTATACCGTGGATCCCATGAAGGACGATTTCTTCTCCGCCTTTGTGTTCAAGATCCAGGCTAACATGAACAAAGCCCACCGCGACAGGATCGCCTTCATGCGGATCTGTTCCGGGGAATATGAAGCCGGCATGGAAGTGACTCACGTGCAGGGAGGAAAGAAGATCCGCCTGAACCAGTCGACCCAGATGATGGCGGATGAAAGAAAGATCATCGAGACCGCCTACGCGGGCGATATCATCGGCGTCTTCGACCCAGGTATTTTTTCCATCGGCGACACACTCTGCACTTCCAGGGAGCCGGTACAGTTCGAAGGGATCCCCACCTTTGCTCCGGAGCATTTTGCCCGCCTGAAACAGATCGACACCATGAAACGGAAACAGTTCACCAAAGGTGTGTATCAGATCGCCCAGGAAGGGGCCATACAGATCTTCCAGGAAGTTAATTCCGGTATGGAAGAGATCATCGTCGGCGCGGTCGGCGTCCTGCAGTTTGAAGTTCTGACCTACCGGCTGAAGTCAGAGTACAATGTGGAAGTCCGCCTGGACCAGCTTCCCTACGAGTACATCCGCTGGGTCGAGAACCCGCATGAGATCAATGTGGACCGCATCCAGGGCACCAGCGACATGAAGCGGATCCAGAACCTGAAAGGCGAGCCCCTGCTCCTCTTTGCCCATGAATGGAGCGTGAAGATGGTGCTGGACCGCAACCCCGGGCTGAAACTTAGTGAGTTCGGAAGGAACTGACGCAGCTTTATAAGAGTGACTTCGAAAAACATCAAGAAGGAGAACGATTACGAACATGAAGTACAGGGAGCAGATCGAGTCTTGGATCGACGCGCACCGCGCGGAAATGCTGGAAGATATAAAGACACTTTGCCGCATCGACAGTTCTATGGGCGAGGCAGTGCCGGCGGAGGAGAAGGCACCGGAGAGCGGAATGCCCTTCGGAGAAGGGCCCTATACGGCGCTGAAGGCAGCGGAGAAGATGATCTCAGGTTACGGTCTGAAGACGACGAACTACGATAACTACGTACTGACTGCGGACCTGAACGACGGAGAGCACGAGCTGGACATCCTGGCACACCTGGACGTGGTGCCGGGACAGGAAGGCTGGACGGTGACAGAGGCCTTTGAACCAAAGATCGTGGAAGAAGAAGGCAGGATCTACGGCCGCGGGACCTCCGATGACAAGGGACCGGCTGTGGCTGCTCTTTACGCTATGAGGGCCGTAAAGGAACTGGGGATCCCGGTGAAGAAGAACGCGCGTCTGATCCTCGGAACGAACGAAGAGAATGGCAGCGCCTGCATCGCCCATTACTACAAAAAAGAAAAAGAAGCTCCCATGACCTTTTCTCCCGACGGAGAGTATCCGGTGGTGAACATTGAGAAAGGCCGCCTGCCGGCAAAGTTCTCCATGAGCTGGGATAAGCAGCGCACCGGCGCGAGGATCATGCATATTTCCGGCGGAAAGGTTGCCAACGCGGTCCCGCCGAGAGCTGTGGCTGTATTGGCAGGCATCTCCCAGATGGTGGTGGATGTTCTGGCGGCGGAGATTACGAAGGTGTACGGCGTAAAATTCGAAACGGTTCGCGGCGGCGGAGATCTGGTGTCCGATAAGGATGCGGGGACCGATACGCTTCTCACCGTGACCGCCATCGGAAGGAACGCCCACGCTTCATTGCCGAAAGAAGGAATCAACGCCCTGACAGCGCTTCTGGCGCTGCTCGCCGAACTCCCGGTGGAGGAGACCAACGCAGGCTATACGGGACACGAGGCCGGCGCGGCCCAGGCGGTGCGCTCTCTCTGCTGGCTGATGCCCCACGGCGAAACAGACGGAACTTCCCTGGGCATCATGACCGAAGACCGGGAATGCGGTCCCCTGACGCTGGCCTTCACCCAGCTGGAACTGAACCAGACGGGCATGACCGGTCTGTTCGACTGCCGTTATCCCGCCGCGATAGCTCCCTCCGATCTGGTGAAGATATGCCGTCAGAAGTTCGAGGCGGAAGGAATGCACTTTGAAAGTGAAGGCATGACAGTGCCGCACAAGGTCCCGGCGGACACGCCTTTGGTAAAGGAACTGAACCGCGTCTACGAGGAATATACCGGCCTGCCCGGCGGATGCATCGCTCTGGGCGGCAGCACCTATGTCCATGAACTGGAGAACGGCGTCGCCTTCGGCGCCTGCCTCCCGGGAACAGATACCCGGATGCACGCCCCGGACGAATTTGCCGTGATCGAGGAGCTGGTGGTCTCGGCCAAAATGTTCGCCCAGATCATCGCGGATCTCTGCGAGTAATTAAGAAAAGGACGATGCCCGCAGGACAGCATTCCCTCTGTCGGTTTCACTGCGCAGCATTCGGACGCCGCTTTGGGCTCCACAAGAACGTGGTCGCCGTCGCGGTGCCGCGCTGCTTGTGAAACTCTCCGACGGGAATGATATGACCTGCGGGCACGCGTCCTTCTTCCATTGTCAGAAAGAAACCCCCACTCCTCAGGAAAAAGAGTGGGGGTTATTTTTATTTAATCATAGGTCCTGCGGGATCCCGGTCAGGTCTCCGGCTCGATGAGGCCGTAGCTCTTGTCGTTTCTGCGGTAGACCACATTGACCGCTTCCGTCTGGGCATTCAGGAAGACGAAGAAATTGTGGCCCAGGAGCTCCATCTGGAGGCAGGCCTCTTCGGGATCCATGGGTTTGATCTCGAATTTTTTGTTCTTGACGATGCGGATCTCTTCGTCGCCTTCTGCCTTTTCCTCGATGAAGAGGTCGGAGAAGGGGACAGCGGACTGTTTCCGGTCAACGAGTTTGGATTTATACCGCTTGATCTGGCGCTCGATGGATTCTTCTACCAGGTCAATGGATGCATAGAAATCGTCGGTCGCGTCCTCGGCCCGGATGAATCCGGTCTTCGTCGGAATCGTCACCTCGATCTTTTCCTTGCCTTTGCTCTTGCTAAGTACCACGCGGGCTTCTGCATCCTCCGCGAAATACTTATCCAGCTTGGAAAGCTTTTTGGTGACCTGATTCTTCAGTCCGTTGGTGAGGTCCATATTTTTACCGGTGATAGTTATGCGCATAATCTCAACTCCTTTCCTTATGCTGTATCATTATTATAACATAGTTCACAAAAAAAGAGGCGCAATGAGGGGAAAAGATAGAAAAAATTAACATGTTTGTCCAAGCTTTAATTATTGCCCTGAAAAGAAGGCGGTTGACAAACGAGAAAGGCGCTTATAAAATTGAAAACGCTTTTCATTTTTAAAAGAAGGAGTTCTTTATGGCGCAGATCACGGTTGAGGATCTGACTTTGGGTT
>JAFSYO010000116.1 GCA_017449925.1 Stomatobaculum sp. | reverse complement strand
TGCGCCGCCCTGGAAAAACTCCCCTCCTCCGCGATGGTTCGTACATATTCGTAATATCTGTTCTTCATGGCACCGCCCCTCTGTACAGCCGCATACTAATAGCGGGCATTCGCGATACGGTCTATTTTACCACACATTAAGGTGTCCATTAAGGTGTCAGGCACTTTATTACGGTACCTCGCAAAGGTGCCTGACACTTTTGTGTGTAAAAGTGCCAGGCACCGTAAATTTGAATTATGAAGGACTGGCGCTCGGCATGGAAGGTCCTGCCTCTCCCGGTTCTCTGTCGAACATATTCTCGCTTCTGGCGACGCAGAGGGTGGAGACGACGTCCCCGGTGACATTGAAGGTGGTGTCCGCCATATCGATAATGCGGAAGATGCCGGCGATCAGGCCTACGATCTCCAGGGGAAGGCCCATGTTGGTCAGAAGGATCGTCGTCATGATGATGGCGCCGCCGGGAACTCCCGGGCAGCCCATAGCCACCAGGACCGTGGTGAAGATGATGGTAAAGAGTTCCGCCGCGCCGAGCTGCATACCGTAGATCTGCGCTGTCAGTACGATCGCCGCCGCGTAGAAGATGCATCCTCCGTTCATATTGATGGTAGCGCCCAGGGGCAGGCTGAAGGAAGAGAGTTCCGGAGAGACGCCGAAATCCTTGTTGGTGATGGAGGTGGTGAGGGGAAGGGAGCCCGCACTGCTGGTGGTGCTGAGAGTCACAGCCCAGAGCGGAAGGATGCCCTTGAAGAATTTTGCGACCGGGAATCTCGCCAGGAAGATCAGCATCGGGATGTACATCAGGAGGATCAGGACCACATCAGCCACATAGACCGTCAGGATCAGCTTGCCCAGCGGCCCGAAGATCTTAAGCCCGTACGAACCGACTGAATCCGCCAGCAGCGCGCACACGCCGATGGGAGAGAACTCCATGACGATGCCGGTGATCTTATACATGGCATTCGCCATGGACTGCACTGCCTCTGTCATCCGCTTTCCCTCTTCGCCCATCATGATGAGCGCGACACCGAGGAAAATAGCGAAGACGATGATCTGAAGCATATTGCCGTTGGTGAAGGACTGGAAAACGTTGCTGGGGAACATATCGATGACCGTGTCGATGACGCTGGGCATCTCCTTGGCTTCATAGGCTGTCTCACCGAGAGCGTTCATGTCGAATCCCTTCCCGGGATTGATGACAGTCGCCACGCCGAAGCCGATGACGGTGGAGATGGCTGAGGTTACAGCGTAAATGATCAGGACCTTGGCGCCGATGTTCCGGAGCTTCGTGATGTCGCCCAGGCTCGCCACACCTGCTGTGATGGAGCAGAATACCATGGGCACCACGATCATCTTGATCATATTCAGAAAGATAGTTCCCAGAGGTTTGATGACGCTTGCCTTCTCCCCGGCGATAAGTCCGATGATGATGCCAAGTCCGAAGCCGATAAAGGTCTTCGTCGCAAGGCTCATTTTCTTTTTCCCTTCCATATTTGTCTCTCTTTCTCCCCTCCTGGGGGTGCAGGTCTCACTTTTGAGCAGAATAATACCCGGAGCCCGATCTTAGACTCCGGGCACGCTGTAAAGATGCGTGTTCAGTATTGTATGCTCTCAGTTCTGTTCCGGTTCAGTTCTGGTTTGTCCTGGTTCTGTCCTGGTCCTGTGTCAGTTCTCTCCCAGGATCTTCTCCACTGCTTCCCGCATTCTCTTCAGGCCTTCCACGATGTTTTCATAGCTGTTGGCGAAGGACATCCGAATGAATCCCTCTCCTGCTTTACCGAATACAGATCCTGCCACCATGGCGATACAGGCGTTCTCCAGCAGGTATTCCGCGAGTTCCTGGCTGGTCATGCCGGTCTTTCTGCAGACCTCGGTGCAGTTGATGAAGATGTAGAAAGCGCCGCCGGGAGTGCTGCAGCTTAAGCCGGGTGTCTCATTGATGGCCTTCACCGCATAGTCTCTTCTCCGCTTGTACTCTTCCACCATCTCCGCCACTTCATTTCCCTCATCCCTGAGTGCGACGATGCCGGCCTTCTGGACGAAGGAGGGGGCGCAGGTGACAGCGTTCTGGTGCAGTTTGTTCACTTCCTTCACGTACTCCACCGGAGCCGCCACATAGCCGAGACGCCAGCCGGTCATGGAGTAGGCCTTGGAAAAGCCGTTGAAGGTGAAGGTGCGCTCCAGCATACCGGGAAGGGAGGCGATGCTCACATGCTCCGCGCCGTCGTAGATCAGACGCTCGTAGACCTCGTCCGCGAATACCAGGATATCTTTTTCGATGGCGATCTTCGCGAGACCATCCAGTGTCTCCCGGGTCAGGGTGCTGCCGGTGGGGTTGTTCGGCGTCACCAGCACCAGGAGCTTGGTTCGGTCGGTGATCTTTTCGCGGATCTCGTCGAGATCCATCTGGTAGCCGTTCTCTTCCTTCAGGGTGTAGCTCACCGGGACCGCGCCCAGGACCTTCGGGACGTTGATGTAGTTCATCCAGACCGGATCCGGCACCAGGAGCTCATCACCCTCGTCCAGAATGGCCATCAGGGCGTCGAAGATCGCCTCGGAGAGGCCCACGGAGACCATGATGTTCTCGGCCTTGTACGGGATGTGGTTCTGCTTGTTCAGCTTCTCCGCGATGGCTTCCCGGAGCCCCATGTCGCCCAGGTTTGAAGTGTAGAACACCTCGCCCCGGTTCAGGCTTGACACCGCTGCCTTCTTGATGTATTCCGGCGTATCGAAGTCGGGCCTTCCGATCTCAAAATGAATGACCTTTTTCCCCGCTCTCTCCATCGCCAGGGCCTTTTCGTTCACCTTGCGGATGCCGGAAAGACCGATCGTGCTCATTTTGTCAGAAATAAAGTTCCGCATGGATATGTCCTTTCTCTGCAGGTGCCATCTGCAGGTGCCCTCTGCAGGTGTCAGGCACTTTAGTATGTAACAGTGCCTGACACTTTAGTATGTAAAGGTGCCTGACACCTGATATATTAGTACGCGCGGGTCATGGCGCCGTCCAGAAGGATGGTCTGGCCGGAGACGTAGGTATTGGCTTCGGAGCAGAGCCATGCTGCGAGGCGGCCGTACTCGTCCACAGTGCCGTAGCGGCCCATGGGGAATTCCTTCAGATCCTGCTTCTCGTACTCTGCCACGGAGATGCCGGCTTTGTCGGCGCGCATCTTGTTCAGGCTCTCGATCCTCGCGGTGCCAATGCGGCCCGGTCCGAAGACGTTGACCAGGATGTTGTCCTTGCCGACTTCTCTTGCCAGGGTCTTGGACATGCCCACAACACCCATACGCATGGTGTTGGAGAGGATCAGGTTGTCGAGGCAGTCCTTCACGGAGGAGGAGGTGCTGTTCAGGATGCGGCCGCCGCCGAGACGCTTCATGGAAGGAAGCACGGCGCGGATGGTGCGGACGTAGGACAGGAGGCACAGATCAAAGGCGCCGGTCCAGGCCGCGTCGTCAAATGCCTCGAAGGGGCCGGGTTTCGGGCCGGGGCACATGTTCACCAGGGCGTAGATGTCGCCCAGGGTCTCCACCGTGTGCTTCACCAGCGCTTCGATATCCTCCGCTTTGTTGACGTCGCAGAGGAAGGTCTCCGGACAATTGCCGGTCTCCCTCTCGATCTCCTCCTGGGCCGCGTACAGCTGATCCTTGAAGGGCTCCGCGGTGCAGATCATAACCTTCGCGCCTTCTCTTGCCATCTCCATTGCGATCCCCTTGCCGAGACCTGCAGCGCTTGCCATGCACAGAACGACTTTATCCTTTAATCCGAGATCCATGATGTTCCTCCTTTTTTCTGTAAAATATTGATTTTTCTTCTGTTTTTTCTGAGATTTATCCTGATTTTTGGGTACAAAAACCGGAGGCCGCCGCGCTGCATCCTGCCGCAGCCTCCGCCATATCATTTCTGTTTATTTTTGTTTCTTCTTCAGTGTTTCTTCAGGTCCACCACCGGATTCTTCAGGGGCTCCATCTCGAATCCGTCCGGGCCCTGGATCCGGCACTCTGCGATGTCGCCGTCCTGGATGTGGAAGGCTCTCGGTGTTCCGGTGGAGAGGATATCACCCGCGTACCAGCCCTGGATGCTGCTGTGAAGGCTGACCAGCCGCGCCGGACGGTGCGTCATGTTGCTGACCACGTTCTCCGCGTAGACTTCTCCGTTGTGCACGCTCTGGACGTTCAGCTTCAGGACATCCGGCACCTCGTCCGGCGTCACCAACTCCGGTCCGAAGGAGAAGAAAGTGGGGAAGTTCTTCACGATGCAGAGATAACGGGGGTTGCCCTTCACGAAGTCGTTGCCCTTCAGGATGGACTCTTCTGTCATGTCGAGGATGGTGGTGTAGCCGACGACAGCGTCCAGCCAGTTCTCTTCGCTCACATCCCTGCAGTCCTTGCCCATGATAACGCCGAGCTCCGCTTCCGCGGTGGTCTTCTGCGCTTCCTTCAGGGTGGGCAGGTGGATCTCGTCGCCCGGGCCAATGAGAGTGTCAGCCATCTTAAAGAAGCTGCCCGGGAAGCCCTGGGGCGCCGCGGAGCCGATATCGCCCGCGTGGTCCACGTAGTTGAGGCCGATGCCGAAGATCCGCTTCGGGTTGCGGTACAGCGGTGCGTACACCACCTCCGCCTTCGGGACGATGCCCTCCAGCTTTTCGATCTCTTCTTTTCCGCCTTCGTTGTACCACTTTGTCATTTGCGGGATCTCCTGCGCCTGGATGAGAGACATCATGTCCTCCTTCCAGCTGCTCCCTGTCCGGCGGTTCAGCTCCGCCACCGGGAGGATCCCTTTTTCCGCAACGATTCCGGCCACTTCTTTGTTGTTTAATTTGATGGTTGCAAGCCTCATTTTTCTTCTCCTTTTCAGGTATCAGGTATGTCGCGATGTTCCGGCGGTCTGTCTGCCTGACTGCCTGCCGTTCCGGCTGTCTGTCTGCCTGACTGCCTTGTGTTCCGGCTGCCTGTCTGCTGACTGTCTTGCGTTCCGGCGGTCTGTTTTATTTCTTGTCTAAACTTTACACCAAAAAGAGGCTTGCGTCCAACTCACAAATCCGTATGAGGGTATAAACAAATGGTTATAGCTGGATATCAATGGCAGACTGGGCGGGCTGCCGACCGGCCACTTTAGAACGTCAGCGGGCTGCAACTGGGCTGCCGCAGAGCGGCAGCGGCTGATTTCAGACACAACCGCCATTTTTTCTAATTTCATATGTCGCATGAGAAGCAGTTTCCTTCCGGAACGCGGCAAAATCTCGGCTTCTGACATATGCAATCAGTTTTTTTCTCTGATGCGTATGTCAATTTAGACGTGTCAGACTTCTGAATGAACCAAAACTGCCGGATCTCCCTGTATTTTGACATATGCAATCGATTTTACAAACGATTGCATATGTCAGCGATAAACAATTATTGTCTCCTGTGCGTGATAATACCTGTTTTTTGACATACGCAAACTCCGTTTTTCTCAATTGCATATGTCAACACACAAGATCACCTGCTGTTTCCCACTGTCCAGCAGCTTCACGGCAGCTTCACAGCTGCTGTTCTGCCTCTTTCAGCCGCAAAAACCAAGTAAATAGGCATGCGGTCATTCGCATGCCTTCCATACATAATTAATTTTCTCATCCTTCAATTCTTCCGCTCCCGCCGCGCTCTTCCGCTTTCCATCTTCCGCGGGGAAGATGCTGTAAAAGCCGTACTTCTGCCCTTCTGCGAGGCGCCCGGGAGCTTCCAGGTCGCGCACGAAGGTGCAGGCTGCGCCGTTCCGGTAATTCTGGTGGAACAGGCGGGTGAGGAGCGCTTCATGGTCGCGTTCTGCGCAGCGGCGGACTGTGAGATATGCCGCCGGCGCGGAGACCATCTCATGTTCCGCCGCCGGCGCGGAAACCGCCTCCTGTCCCGCTGCCGTCCGCTCTAATGCCTCCTGTCCCGCTGCCTTCTGCCTTTTCCACTCTTTCAGCTCCCGCTGGTCCAGGACGTAGCTCCAGTCCTCGTTTTCCACTTCTATAAAGTCCTGAAGCTCTTTCTCGTAGTCGATAGAAAGCAGGGTGAGACCGCAGGCTCCGGCTACGGGGCCGGCCTGTTTCCGCTTCCTGGAGCGGAGGATCTTCTCCATGTCCTCCACTGGTCGGATGCCGGAGCCGATCTGCAGGAGTGTCCCTGCGATGATCCGCACCATGTTGTAGAGGAAGCCGCTGCCGCTGATCTTCATCGTAATGAGGCGGCCGGCGTCTTCGTTAGTTTCTGTGCCGCCGTTTTCTGCTCCTGTTCCTGTGCTGCCAATTGCAGCCGGTGATATTACTTTTTCCTCCGTCAGTTCAATACCGTAGATGGTCCGGACGGTGTTCTCGGCCTGGCTGCGGGCCGAGCAAAAGCAGGCGAAGTCGTGCTCTCCGGTGAGGCACCGGACGGCCTGCCGCATTTTCTCAATGTCCAGGGGATAGTAGCTGAACTGGGAGTAGAGCCGCAGCAGCGGATCCGGGATCCTGTGATTATAGATCCGGTAGAGGTAGGTCTTGGTGCAGTTCTGCTTCCGGGGATGCCAGTCCGCGGGGACTTCTTCGGACGCCCGGATGCGGATGTCTTCCGGCAGGCGCTGGTTCAGGGCGAAGGTGAACTTGTCCGCCGCCATCCGCATTTCCGTGTCGAACACCGCCACGTTTCCCATGGCGTGGACTCCGGAATCAGTCCTGCTGGCAAAGATGACGGGGGACGAGTCCCCCGTCAGTTTCCGGATCGCTTCATTCAGTTTTTCTTCTACAGTCACGCCGTTCGGCTGTACCTGCGAGCCGCAGTAGTTCGTGCCGTCGTAGCTGACTGTCAGGCGGATTCTTCGCATTATTACCGTCTTTCTTTATGTATTGTTTCCGTCACTTCACCAGAATCCGTATAGCCACGATGGCCGCGAAGAAGAGGAACAGGATCAGGTAGGCGATCCTGTCCGCCGCGCTGTATTTCAGCGGCTTCATCTTCGTTCTGCCTTCGCCGCCGTGGTAGCAGCGGGCTTCCATGGCCATGGCGAGGTCGGTGGCGCGCCGGAAGGCCGAAACGAACAGCGGCACCAGGAGCGGCACCATGGCTTTGGCCTTCTGCATGATGTTTCCACTTTCAAAGTCCGCGCCGCGGGCCATCTGCGCTTTCATGATCTTATCCGTTTCCTCAATGAGGATGGGGATGAAGCGGAGAGCGATGGACATCATCATGGCGATCTCATGGACCGGGACTTTGACTTTCTTCAGGAACCCGAGGCCTTTCTCCATGCCATCGGTCAGGGCGTTCGGCGTGGTGGTGAGGGTCATTACCGTGGAGCCGAGGACGAGGAAGATGAGTCGGAGCGCCATGAATCCGGCGACTTTCAGGCCTTCCTTCGTTATCTTTAGGAAGCCCAGGGTGAAGATTACTTCGCCGTTGGTCAGGAACAGGTTGAAGCTGACGCTGATCAGCAGCAGTATCAGAATGCCCTTCAGGCCCCGTACCATATAGGAGAAGGGGACGTTGGACAGTTTGATGACCGTGAACAGGAACAGGGCCGCCAGGCCGTAGCCCCAGAAGGACTTGCACAGGAACAGCGCCACGATGTAGATGACGGTGCCCGCAAGCTTCGTGCGGGGGTCCAGGCGGTGCAGCGGGGAATCTACCGGATAATACTGGCCTAAGGTCACATCTTTCAGCATTACCGCGCCCCCTTTCTGCCGGAGGCCTTTTTGCCTGAGGGTGCCGCGGTTCGGGCGGCAGCAGGCACTTTCCCTTTATCTCTCAGAAGCTGCAGGATCGCGTCCTTTGCTTCCTTCACGGTGGTCAGGTCTTCGCTGATCTCGACGCCGTTCTCCCGGAGGCGCTGCACGATGTAGGTCACCTGGGGGGCGGAAAGGCCGATTTCTTCCAGTTCCTTGTAGTGACGGAACACGTTCTTCGGCGTGTCGTCGAAGACCTTCTCGCCGCCGCTCATCACCATCAGCCGGTCCGCGTACTTCGCCACGTCCTCCATGCTGTGGGAGACGAGGACGATGCTCATGCCCTTTTCGTCCTGCAGGCTGTTCACCTGGTCCAGGATCTCATCCCTTCCTCTGGGGTCCAGACCGGCAGTGGGCTCGTCCAGGATCAGCACTTCCGGCCGCATAGCCAGCACGCCGGCGATAGCCACTCTTCTCTTCTGTCCGCCGGACAGTTCGAAGGGGGACTGCTTGTAGAAGCTTTCGTCCAGTCCGACCAGCCTGAGCGCTTCCCGGGCTCTGCCCACGATCTCGTCCTTAGGGAGGCCCATGTTCTTCGGGCCGAAACACACGTCGGTGAATACATCCACCTCGAAAAGCTGGTGCTCCGGGTACTGGAACACGAGGCCCACCTTGGTCCGAAGCTGCTTCATGTTGTAGCCCTGGGCGTAGATGTTCTCGCCGTTATAATAGATGGTGCCGCTGGTGGCCCGCAGCAGTCCGTTCAGGTGCTGGGTCAGCGTGGACTTGCCGGAGCCGGTGTGGC